>NZ_JBRBAI010000006.1:0-311330 GCF_052806135.1 Billgrantia sp. Q4P2 | reverse complement strand
GCGCAGCCGTTCGCCGTCGGTGTCCACCACCGTGATGTCATTCTCCTCGCGCGCGAGGTGCTCGGCCAGCGTACCGCCGACCTGGCCGGCGCCCAGGATGATGATCTTCATATGCTGTCTGGCCCATCAAACGACTCTGCGACGCCGTTATGGCGCCGCAGCATCCGTGGCTAGCATAAACCAGCCGAAGGTGATGTAACAGGTTCGTGTGGCGATGGCTGCCGTCAGTCCAGGGTGAAACCCACCTTGAGCGTGACCTGCCAGTGGCCGACACGGCCGTTTTCGATGTGCCCGCGGGTATCCATGACCTCGAACCAGCGCATGCCATGAAGGGATTGAGAGGCCTTGTCGAGCGCGCGCTGGATGGCGTCCTCGATGCTCTTCTCGGAAGAACCGGTCAGCTCGATATGCTTGTAGACATGGTCGCTCATGGGGGCTCCTTGCTCATGTGAACGGTGGCGGAGTCGGGTTCAACCCCGTTTCTTCAGTCTGGCATAAAAGAAGCCGTCGTGGCTGTCAGGCTCGGGCAGTAGCTGACGCCCGGGGCCCACCGCACGGCCCCAGCTCACTTCCCCGGGGGTCGTGATGCTGGCGTCGGGGGTGCGCTCGAGGAAGGCGCGAACCTGCTCGTCGTTCTCCTCGCGGAGTACCGAGCAGGTGGCATACAGCAGCGAGCCGCCCGGGCGCAGCAGCGGCCACAGGTTGTCGAGCAGGCGTGCCTGAAGCTCGGTCAGCTTGGTGACGTCGGAAGGGCGCCGCAGCCGCTTGATGTCGGGGTGGCGACGAATCACGCCGGTGCCGGAGCAGGGCGCGTCGAGCAGGATGGCATCGAAGAGTGTGCCGTCCCACCAGTCGCGTCCGGTGGCATCGGCATGCACCAGCGTGGCCGAAAGGCCGAGTCGCTCCAGGGTCTCTTCGACCCGGGCCAGGCGTACGGCATCGCTGTCGAGCGCCACCAGTTCGATGTCGAACAGCTCCAGCAGGTGGGCCGTCTTGCCGCCCGGGGCGCAGCAGGCGTCCAGCACGCGGCCGCCGGGGCGGGGTGCCAGCGCCGGCCCGAGCAGCTCGGCGGCGAGCTGGGCGGCCTCGTCCTGCACGCTGACGTCGCCCTCGGTGAAACCAGGAAGCGCCTGCACGTCGCAGGGTTTTTTCAGCGTCAGGCCATCGGGCGAATGCGCACACAGCCGTACCTCGATGCCGCTTTCCAGCAGCCTGGCCAGGTAGGCTTCGCGGTCGCCACGGCGGCGATTGATGCGCAGTGTCATGGGGCCGGGTTCGTTGTTGGCTTCGGCAATGGCGCGCCAGTCATCGGGCCAGGCCTGGCGCAGCGCCTTGAGTAACCAGCGAGGGTGGAGCATGGCAACCGCCGGGTCCTGGTCGACCTCGGCCTGCAGCGCCGCGGATTCCCGCGTCAACCGGCGCAGGCAGCCGTTCAATACGCGCGTTGCCCACTCCTTGCCGAGCTGGCGCGCGGCGCCGGCGGTCTCTCCCACGGCGGCATGCGCCGGGATGCGCAGGTAGAGCAACTGGTAGATGCCTAGCAGCAGCAGCGCCTGGATGTCGGCGTCGCGGGCCTTGAACGGCGTCTTGAGCAGACGCTCGGCCAATGCCTCGAGGCGGGGCAGCGTGCGACACACGCCATAGCACATCGCCTTGAACAGCGCCCGATCGCGAATCACCACCTGATGATCGTCCAGTTCGTTGAGCGATCCCTTGCCGGTGATCACGGGAACCAGGGCGCGGGCGGCGCTGGCACGCACCGCCTGGCCACCGTCCTGGACGTTTTTCCCGGCGCGGGTGGAGGGAGTGGAGCGATGCATCAGGCGCTCTCCTCGGTGGCATTGCCCAGGTGGTGCCCGGCAAGCAGGCGTTCGTCACGCGCATTGAGCAGGTCGCGGGCCGCCAGCGGCTTGCCGCCCGGCAACTGGGCCCGGGTGACCCGCAATACCTCGTCGCCCTGCGGGCCGCAGGCGATGCGCAGGGCGTCGGCGTCGGGCACAAGCAGAGTGCCTGGCAGCGCTGGCGGCTCATCGTCGCGGCGGGTGGCCACCTCGGCCATCAGTAGCCGCAACCGCGCATCGCCGCAGGTGCACCAGGCCACCGGCCAGGGGTTGAAGGCGCGCACCTTGGCGGCAAGCTCGCTGGCGGGGCGGGAGAAATCGAGTTCGGCCTCGGCCTTGGAGAGCTTGGCGGCATAGGTCACACCTTCCTGCGGCTGGGATGTGGCGGCAAGGCCTTCGCCTGCCAGCGCGTCCAGTACCTCGACCATTGCCTCGCCGCCGAGCCTGGCCAAGGTGTCGTGGAGTTCACCGCCGGTGGTAGCCGCGGTGATGGGCGTGCGTCGTGTGAGCAGCATGGCGCCGGTGTCGAGCCCGGCATCCATCTGCATGATGGTGACACCGCTCTCGCTGTCGCCGGCCTCGATGGCGCGTTGGATCGGTGCCGCACCGCGCCAGCGCGGCAGCAGCGAGGCGTGAACGTTGAGGCAGCCGAACCGGGGGATGTCGAGTACCGCCTGAGGCAGGATCAGGCCGTAGGCGACCACCACCATGATGTCCGCCCCGAAGTCGGCCAGCTCGGCCTGTACCTCGGCGCGCTTCAGGGTCTCGGGTTGACGGACGGGTAGGTCATGCTCGAGGGCGAGCGACTTGACCGGGCTGGCGGTCAGCTTGCGGCCTCTGCCGGCCGGACGGTCGGGCTGGGTGTAGACGGCCACCACCGTGTGTTGGCTCTGCAGCAGGGCAGCTAGGCTGGCAGCGGCAAAATCAGGGGTGCCGGCGAAGATGACGCGCAGGGGACGGGACATGTGTCGAGCCTTGCCAGTGGATGGTTCCACTCCATCATAACGGAGACGGCCCCAAACGACGAAGGCTGACGCGGATCGCGTCAGCCTTCAGTGTCGATACGCTACGGGGTTCAGGCGGACTGCATCAGCTTGTGGCGCTTCTGCATCTTCTTCAGCACGCGGTCGCGCTTGAGCGCTGACAGATAATCGACGAACAGAACACCCTCGAGATGGTCGTGCTCGTGCTGGATGCAGTGGGCCAGCAGCCCCTCGGCCTCGAGCTCGTAGGGCTTGCCATCGCGGTCCAGCGCCTTGAGGTGCACCTTGAGCGCTCGCGGGACCTCGGCGTAATACTCGGGAATCGACAGGCAGCCCTCGGACATCAGCTCGCGTGCGTCACCGATCGGCGTGTATTCCGGATTGATCAGCACCAGGGGGTTGGCCCTGTCGTCGCTGACATCCATCACGATCACGCGACGATGAACGTCCACCTGAGTGGCGGCAAGCCCGATGCCGGAAGCGTCGTACATGGTCTCGAGCATGTCGTCGACCAGCTGGCGCACCTCGTCATCGACCGTCTCGACCGGCGCGGCCTTGGTGCGCAGCCGCTCGTCGGGAAATTCGAGGATCGTCAATTTGGCCATGGCGTTGGAACCACCGTTATGCTGTCATTCGGGAATTGCCCCTATTCTAAGGGGCGGCAGGCCAGGGTGAAACCGCTGGCGCGCATATCAATTCAATAGCATTGGACTATAGCACGGCACGCCGGTTCCCGGTGTCGTCGTCGGGTAAGGCCGGGAGCGCCTAGGCCATGGGGGTGGCGGGATGGACGAGAAAGCAATGCGGAATCAGGACGGTCCGCTGAGATGGGCTCGAGCGTGGGGGGCCGGCCTTGCCCTGCTGCTCACGGCAACACTGGCCCAGGCCCAGGGGCTCAGCTGGGAGCAGGGGTTGCGCAGCGATGCGCCGGATCGCTATACGGTAGTACGGGGCGATACCCTCTGGCACATTTCGGGACGCTTTCTTCGTCACCCCTGGCAGTGGCCGGAGGTGTGGCAGGTCAATCCGCAGATCCGCAATCCGCACCTGATCTATCCTGGCGATGTGGTCTACCTCTACGACTGCAACGGTCGTCCGTGCCTGGGTCTCGAGCGTGGCCAGGGTGCAGTGCGGCTTTCGCCCGAGGTGCGTCGTGTCCCCGTGCGCGAGGCGATCGAACCGATACCGCTGGATACGGTCCGGCATTTTCTGCGTGACCACCGGGTGATCGACGACCCCGAGACGCTGAACGAGCTGGCCTACGTGGTGGCCGGTAACGACCGGCGCATCATCAGCGGTGCCGGCGATCGCATCTATGCCCGCGGTGAGCTGCAGCGCGCACAGCGCTACGGCATCTACCGCGTGGGTGAGCGCTACAGCGATGCTGCGACCGGCGAGACCCTGGGATTGGAGCTGATCAGCATCGGGCGTGCCCGGGCCGAGCGCAGCGAGGGGGATATCGCGATCATGGAGGTCCTCTCCGCCAGCCAGGAGGTGCGCAACGACGATATCGTGCTACCGCTGGAGGAACTCGAGCTGACCAGCGAGTTCGTGCCCCGCGCGCCGGATCGCGACGTCGACGGCACCATCCTCGCCGTGCCGGGAGGCGTGCGCTTCATCGGCCGACTGCAGGTGGTGGCGCTGGACCGTGGCCGTCGCGACGGGCTCGAAACGGGCCATGTACTCGAAGTCGAGCAGCAGGGGGAGCGCGTCGTCGACCCGCGTACCGGCGAGTCGCTGCGCCTGCCCGGCACCGATGCCGGGCTGATCATGGTCTTCCGTCCCTATGAGAGGATGAGCTACGGCCTGGTGATGAAGGCGACCCGTTCCCTGGAAGTCGGTGATCGTATTTACAACCCCCGCCGCGGGGTGGGGGTTGCACAGCGGTGAGCGAAGCGCAACGTACGCCGAGCCAGTGCGACTGGCTGGCGCTGACGCGCTTGCCGGGAATGGGTGCCTCGCGGTTGGCGGAAATCCTCTCCGCTGCCCCGGATTGGCCCGCCGGCTGGCTGGCTCGCTTGCCGAGCCAGGCAGCCACGGCCCTGCGGCTATGGCTCGATCATCCTTCCCGCAGCCCGCTGACCCAGGCGGTAGAGGCCGACCTGACCTGGCTCGAGGCCGCGCCTGGCCGCCACCTGCTGCATCCCGGGCATCCCGCGTGGCCGGCACTGCTGGAGCAGATCGGCGACCCGCCGCCGGTGCTCTGGGCCCTGGGTGACCTGGCCGCGCTGCAGCCGCCCCGGCTGGCCATCGTCGGTTCGCGCCGGCCCACCCGCGAAGGCCTGACCAATGCCGCCGCCTTTGGCCGTGAGCTGGCCAGCCGCGACTGGTGCGTGGTGAGTGGCCTGGCGCTGGGCGTCGACGGTGCCGCCCAGCAGGCCGCACTGGAAGCCGGCGGACGCAGCGTGGCGGTACTGGGTTGCGGCGTCGACGTGATCTATCCGCCGCGTCATGCGTGGCTCTACCAGCAGCTGCGTGATCATGGTGGGCTGATCCTTTCGGAGCATCCGCCCGGCACGGCGGCGCGGCCGGCATTCTTCCCCCGGCGCAACCGTATCGTTACCGGCCTCTCGCTGGGCGTGCTGGTGGTGGAGGCTGCCGAGAAGAGCGGCTCGCTGGTCAGTGCCAGGCTCGCCATGGAGCAGAATCGCGAGGTCTTCGCGCTGCCCGGTTCGATCCACAACCCCCAGGCTCGCGGCTGCCTGCGGTTGATCCGTCAGGGTGCGGTACTGGTGCGCCACGTCGACGACATTCTCGAGGAACTGACCCAGTGGGCAGCCTCGAGCCCCGAGTTGGCCCGGCCCCAGGAAACCGGATCGCAGGACGCCGCCAGCGGCGACCCGCTGCTGCGCTGGCTCAGCGATGCCCCCTCACCGCTCGATGCCCTGGTGAACCTGACCGGCCTGGCCGTGCCCGATTGCCAGCGCCGCCTGCTGGAGCTCGAACTCGAGGGGCGGGCCGCCCAGGCGCCGGGTGGCTGGGTGCGCCTGCCTGAGAACGCCTAGGCGTGCTAGCATGAGAACCCTCATCAGGACCGTCTGGCAAACTGCCGGCGGCTGCTGTGCTGAATGACCTGGCAGGAGACATGACCGTGGCCGAATCACTCGATGCCGCCGTTGCCGCGCTGCGCGCCGGCGGCGTAATCGCATACCCCACCGAGGGCGTATGGGGACTGGGCTGCGACCCTGACAATGACGAGGCCGTGGCCCACCTGCTGCGGCTCAAGGAGCGCGACCCGGCCAAGGGGCTGATCCTGGTGGCGGCCTCCATCGGGCAGTTCGCACCCTGGCTCGAGGGCCTGGCAGCGGAGCTGCATGCCCCGCTGGTCGCCAGTTGGCCGGGCCCCAACACCTGGCTGGTACCTCACAACGGCCGCACCCATGCGCTGGTACGCGGTGGTCACGACTGTGTGGCGTTGCGGGTCAGCGCCCACCCCGGGGTGGCGGCCTTGTGCCAGGCCTTCGGCGGCCCGCTCGTCTCGACCTCGGCCAACAGGGCCAATGAGCCCTCGGCCATGAGCGCCGCCGAGGTGCGCGAGATCTTCGGCGATGAGCTCGACGCCATCGTCGAAGGCGAGCTGGGCGGGCTCGATCGCCCCAGCACCATTCGCGACCTGCGCAGCGGCCGGGTCCTGCGCGCTTGATACCGCTAGGCTAACGAATTCGGTGGGAGGAGGCATGGCGCGAGCCAATCTCGAAACGGTGAAGGGCTACCTGCTCGACCTGCAGGACCGGCTCTGTGCCGGACTCGCCGCCGAGGATGGCGGCGCCGGCTTTCGCGAGGAGAGCTGGCAACGCGAGGCCGGCGGAGGCGGCCGCTCGCGGGTGATCGAGAACGGCCGCGTCTTCGAAAAGGGCGGGGTCAATTTCTCCCATGTGCATGGCGATCAATTGCCGCCTTCCGCGACAGCCGCCAGGCCCCAGCTCGCCGGGCGGGGCTTCCATGCGGTGGGGGTTTCCTGGGTGTTGCATCCCGAGAACCCCCACGTGCCCACCAGCCATGGCAACGTGCGCTTCTTCATTGCCGAGAAAGAGGGTGAGGCCCCGGTATGGTGGTTCGGCGGCGGCTTCGACCTGACGCCCTATTACCCGGTGCACGAAGACGTGCTGCACTGGCACCGGGTGGCCCGCGATGCCTGCGCTCCCTTCGGTGCCGAGGTCTATCCGCGCTTCAAGGCGTGGTGCGACGAATACTTCTACCTCAAGCACCGCGAGGAGACCCGCGGCGTGGGCGGGCTGTTCTTCGACGACTTCAACGAGTGGGACTTCGACGCCAGCTTCGCCTTCCAGCGCGCCGTGGGCGATGCCTTTCTCGAGGCCTACCTGCCCATCGTGCAGCGCCGCCGCGATACGCCCTGGAGCGAGCGCGAACGCGACTTCCAGCTCTATCGCCGCGGGCGCTACGTGGAGTTCAACCTGGTGTGGGACCGCGGCACCCTGTTCGGCTTGCAGAGCGGCGGGCGCACCGAATCGATCCTGATGTCGATGCCGCCCCTGGCGCGCTGGGAGTATGGCTGGCAGCCGCAGCCGGGCAGCCCGGAAGCGCGGCTGTACGAGGAGTATCTGCGCCCCCGCGACTGGCTGGGGGAAAGCGCTGAATGAGCATCTGCGCGACCGAATCGCTACGTTACGCGGTGCTCACAATCCTCATCTATAACCCATAGGCTCCGGTTGCTGCGCTCCGGGCGCCTTGCGCTTCATGTCGCTCGTTGGCTATTCAGGCGCTTCCCCGTGTTTGAGGAGATCCCATGACAGACCGCTACTGCGTTTTCGGCAATCCCATCTCGCATTCGAAGTCGCCGATGATCCACGCCGCCTTTGCCGCGCAAACCGGGGAGGCCATTGAGTACACCGCCATCGCGGCGCCGCTGGACGACTTCGCCGGCGCCTGGCGCAGGTTCGCGGCCGAAGGAGGGCGAGGGGCCAACGTTACCGTGCCGTTCAAGGAGGAGGCGTTCCGCCTGTGCGATGTCCTCAGCGAGCGGGCGCGGCGTGCCGGTGCGGTCAACACGCTGCTACTGGGCAAGAACGGCCTCACCTATGGCGACACCACCGACGGGGTCGGGCTGGTACGCGATCTGCAGCACCAAAAGGTAACCTTGGGCGGAGCCCGTATCCTGGTGCTGGGCGCCGGCGGGGCGGTGCGCGGGGTGCTGGAGCCACTGCTGGCGGCACAGCCCGCGAGCCTGCTGGTGGCCAACCGCACCGCCGAAAAGGCCGAGGCGCTGGCCGCCGACTTTCGCGACCTCGGCATGATCAGCGGCGGCGGCTTCGACGCCGTGGCCGGCCCCTTCGACCTGGTAATCAACGGCACCAGCGCGAGCCTGGCCGGCGACCTGCCGCCGCTGCCCGACGGCCTGTTCGCCGCGGGCGCCACCGCCTACGACATGATGTACGGCGCCGAACCCACCGTCTTCCTGCGCTGGGCCGCCGAGCGTGGGGCACGTACCTTCGATGGCCTGGGCATGCTGGTGGAACAGGCCGCCGAATCCTTCTTTCAATGGCGCGGCAAGCGCCCCGATACCGGTCCGGTGCGGGAGGCGCTGAGGCAATCCCTGTGACGCTCAGCGCCGCTTCACATACAGCCCAATCATGCACATGACGACCCCAGCCACCGACAGCAGCATGCCACCGTTGACCAGCCAGGGCTGGCGTTCTACCCAGGGAACGAAGGGCTGGGGCGTCTCACGGCATACCCCTGCCAGGTAGTCCCAGTAGCCGTTCTGGATCAAGGTGCATTCGCGTACGTCGCTGAGTTCCCAGAAATAGACGCCCATCAGTACGAAGATGGGCAGAATCAACAGCAGCAGTCCAAGACGTAACATTAGCTTTCCAAAGTTGAAATAGGGCTTGGGGAGGCGCTGATTTATGCCGCGAGCGAAGAGAGGCTGGTCGCCGCCGGAGCGCAGAACCGAGCGAAGCGACAAACATCCGGAGGATGGCCCCCGAAGGGGCGAGAAACCGAAGGTTTCGAGTCAACCGGAGTGTAGCTCGCTACATGAGGATTCCGAACACCGCCGGCGGGCAGGATATCGAGCGCAGCAATAAATCAGCGTTTCCCTAGGGGCGCGGGCAATTTGGCTGCCGCCCTGCCTGACGGGCCTGTTCATAGCGGGCCAGGGCGTTGTCCATCTCGGCTTGCAACCCTTGGGTACGCTGACCGTGGCTGGGGTGGGTGGACATCCAGGCTGGCGGGCGGGCGCCACCTTCAGCGCTCATGTTTTCCCACAGGGTCAGGCTCGCCCGAGGATCGAAGCCGGCGTCGGCCATCAGCCGCAGGCCGATCACGTCGGCCTCGCTCTCGTGGCGGCGCGAGAAGGGCAGCATGATACCGTACTGGGCGCCGAGGCCCAGGGCGCCCATCAGCTGTTCGCCACCCGGCCCCTGCAGGCCGGCGGCGGAGCCCAGCACCGACAGGGCGAGCTGGGTCGAGGTCTGGGTCGAGACGCGCTCGTTGGCGTGGCGCGCCAGCACATGGCCGATCTCGTGGCCGATTACCGAGGCGACCTGATCCTGGTCCCGGGCCACTCGGAGCAAACCGGTATTGATACCCATGTAGCCGCCCGGCAGGGCAAAGGCATTGGCCTGCTCCGATTCGAACACGCGGATCTGCCAGTCCTGGTTGCGCTCACGCTCCGGCAATACGGCGACAAGCGCTTCGGCGATGCACTGCGCATAGCGCTGTTGAGCCTGGCCGGCCGGGGGCAGATCCTGCTGGTACTGCTCGAAGGCTTCCTGACCCATCTGGTTGAGCTGTGCATCCGACATCAGCGTGAGCTGCTGACGTCCGGTCGGCGAAGTGGTGCAGGCGGTTACGGCGAGGGCCAGGGCACCCACGGCAAGGCAGCGAATCCAGCGCATGATCGAGTTCCTCGTTTAGTCAGCATCTATGACCCTGGACGGGGGATGACGGTTCGCCACAAGATACCCTGAACCATCATAAGGTCAACCGTGAACCATGGAAGTCCCGAGGAGATGCCGATGGATGCCGAGCTGAGCAAACGCCTGAGCCGCCTGCTGGATCACGTGGAGCACTGGCTGCCGCCCGCTCCGCAGGAGGTCGACTGGACCCACGATGTCGCCGCGCTGTGGCAACGCCATGCGCTGGGCGGCCGGCTGCTGCCGGTGCCGCCCCGCGATGCCCTGTCGCTCGACGACCTGCTCGGCATCGAACGCCAGAAACTGGCGCTGGTGGACAACACGCGCGCCTTCCTGCAAGGCCTGCCGGCCAACCATGCCCTGCTGTGGGGCTCGCGGGGCAGCGGCAAGTCGTCGCTGATCCGTGCCCTGCTCAACGGCCTGGCGGTGGAAGGGTTGCGCTTGGTGCAGGTCGACCGCCATGACCTGGCCGGGCTGCCCATGCTGGTGGAGCAGCTGCGCGGGCAGCCGCATCGCTTCGTGGTCTACTGCGACGACCTCTCTTTCGAGGGCCACGACGACGCCTACAAGGCGCTCAAGAGTGTGCTCGATGGGGCGCTGACCGGCCCGCCCGAAAACGTGCTGCTCTACGCCACCTCGAATCGTCGCCACCTGTTGCCGGAATCGTTGGCCGACAACGCCGATACCCGGCTGGTGGGGGAGGAGCTTCACCATGGCGATGCGGTGGAGGAGAAGATCTCGCTCTCCGACCGCTTCGGCCTATGGCTCGGCTTCTATCCCTTCAACCAGGACACCTACCTGGAGGCCTGCTGCCATTGGGTCACGCAGCTGGGCAGCGCCAAGGACTGGAATGCCGAGGCGCGCGCCGAGGCAATTCGCTACGCCACCCTACGCGGTGGCCGTAGCGGCCGGGGGGCCTGGCAGTTCGCCTGCCACTGGGTCGGCCGCCGCCGGCTTCACGAAGCTCACCTGCAAGAGGAGTGATCAGCGCTGCGGGGTCAGCTCGCCGTCCTGGCCCACGGCGAAGCGCAGCGTCGGTGTCCACAGCCCGGCCGGCAGGGTCACGCCCAGGCCGCGCAGGCTGCCCGGGGTGATGGCCAGCTCGCTGCCCGCCGGTAGTTCGCCCTGGCTGGCCAGTTGGGTGGCCAGCTCCACCATGGGTGCCAGGCGCCGAGTGTCGGTGGCCAGCACGTCGAAGGCCACCGGCAGGCGCAGGCGGGTATCGTCGCCGGAGGTCAGCGTCACGTCCTGCTGGTAGTCGCCGCTGACCGGCTCGGCGCCGGGAACGTCCAGGGTCCAGCGGAAGCCCGACATCTCCACTGCCGGCATGCCGACGGGCAGCGACAGGCCCATGGCCAGGGTGGCCTGCACCGGCAGGCTGCCCATGCCCAGGCTCGAGGCTACCAGCGAGGCGATGTCGCTGGTGTCGAGGCCGGCCTGGATCGAATAGGGACCGATGCGTACGTCCTCGATGCCGAGCGAGGTCACCGCGAGGCGAAAGGCGAACAGTCCGGTCTGGGGGAGGGCCAGGCAGCCGGTAAGCAGCATGGCCAGGCTCAGCGGGGCAAGCAGGCGCCAGCGACGGCGCGGTGCGACGAAGGACGATACGCGACTCAGGAACATCGGCTCCTCCCGTTGGGAAGCGGGTCAGTAAACAGGGTTGGGGGCAGGTCGGATTGCCGGGGTGTAACGGCCCGGCCTTGACGGCCAGGCAGGTTGGACAGTGGTCAGCGTCGTTTGTTGCGCGCGGCGCGGGTGCGTCCCAGTTCGCGCTGCTTGGCCTTCTCCCGGTCGCTGGCGCCTGCCAGCGGGTCGAACGGGTTGCTGCCGGAGCGGAACTCGAAGCGGATCGGCGTGCCACGCACCTTGAGCACCTTGCGGAAGGTATTGGTCAGGAAGCGCTTGTAGGCCTCGGGCAGGGCTTCGGTCTGGTTGCCGTGCACCACGATGATCGGCGGATTGCTGCCGCCCTGGTGGGCCATGCGCAGCTTGATCCGGCGACCGTGAACCAGCGGCGGCGGATGTTGGCTGACGGCATCCTGCAGCAGGGTCGTGAGGCGGTTGGTCGACCAGTGGCTGTTGGCCGAGGCGAAGGCGCGTTCGATGGAGGGGTAGAGATCGCCTACCGCGGTGCCGTGCAGCGCCGAGATGAAGTGCAGCTCGGCGTAGTCGGCAAAGCCCAGGCGTCGCTTGATCTCGGCGCGCATCTTCTCCTTGGCTTCCTGCTCCAGGCCATCCCACTTGTTGACCGCCAGCACCAGGGCGCGACCGGTCGTCAGCACGTAGTCGAGCAGGTGCAGGTCCTGCTCCACCAGGCCGCTGCGTGCGTCGAGCACCATGATCGCGACGTGGCACTCCTTGATTGCATCGAGCGTCTTGATGATCGAGAACTTCTCGGCGATCTCACTGACGTTCTTGCGCCGCCGCACGCCGGCGGTATCGATCAGCACGTAGGGCTTGCCGCGCCGCTCGAAGGGGATCTCGATGGCGTCGCGGGTGGTGCCGGCTTCATCGAAGACCACCACCCGCTCTTCGCCGAGCAGCCGATTGACCAGCGTCGACTTGCCGACGTTGGGCCGGCCGATGACGCCGATACGAATGCCCTTGGTGCCGGTATCCGCCGGGATGCTCAGGTCGCGCTCGGGGAAAGGGGCGAGCACTTCCTCGATCAGACTGGTGACGTTGCGGCCATGGGCGGCGGCGATGGGCCGGGGATCGCCGAGCCCCAACTGCCAGAAGTCGGCCATGGCCGAGTGCTCTTCCAGGCCGTCGGTCTTGTTGACCACCAGCCAGGTCTTCTTCTGGTTGACCCGCAGGTGGTTGGCGATGGCTTCGTCGGCCACCTGCAACCCGGCTCGGGCATCGACCATGAACAGCACGATGTCGGCCTCGTCGATGGCCGCCAGCGACTGCTCGGCCATGGCGGCATCGATGCCCTCCTCGTCACCGCTGATGCCGCCGGTGTCGATCACGGTGTAGGCCTTGTCGCCGAGCATGCCGTTACCGTACTTGCGGTCGCGGGTGAGCCCGGGGAAGTCTGCCACCAGGGCATCGCGCGAGCGGGTCAGGCGGTTGAACAGGGTCGACTTGCCCACGTTGGGGCGGCCGACCAGGGCAATCACGGGTGTCATCGTTTGATTTCCAGGGCCTCGAGACGGCCGCTGTTGGCCAGCACGTAGATGCGGCGGAAATCGGTAATCGGGCGCACGCTGATGCCGGAGCTGTCGACCCGGGTGCGAGCGGTGAAGCGCCCGTTCTGGACGTCGATCAGGTGCACATAGCCCTCGAAGTCACCCAGCACCAGGTTGCCGTCGGCGAAGGCCGGCGAGGTCAGCCAGCGGCCCTCGAGGTCGCGGTTGCGCCATACCTCCTCGCCGGTGCGAGAGTCGAAGGCGATCACGTGGCTGGCTTCGGTGACGGTGAACAGGCGATCGCCCACCAGCACCGGGGTCTGGAAGCTGGAGTGTTCGCGCTCCCACAGGACTTCGCCACTGGGCGCTTCCAGGGCCACCAGGCGGCCGTTGTAGCTGGTCACGAACAGCCGGCCGTCGGGCGTCAGTACCGGCTGGCCACCCAGGTCGACCATGCGATCGATCTCGCTGCGCCCGCGGGGCACGGCGATGCGTCGCTCCCACAATGGCTGGCCGCTGCGGTTGTCCAGCGTGACCAGGCGGCCGTTGGCGAAACCGGCGAAGGTCACAGGGTCGATCGTCGTCGGCGTACCGGTGCCGCGCAGGGTGAGGGCGGGTTCGGTAGTGGTATGGACCCAGCGCTCACGGCCGGTGAGCCGGTCCAGCGCCGTGACGGTGCCGTCGACGCTCTGCACGATGAGCAGTTCGTTGTTGGGCTGCGGCGGGGCCAGCACTTCACTGGAGACCCGCGCGCGCCAGCTGACGTCGCCGCTGGACTGGCTCAGCGCCAGCACCTCGCCGTTGCGGGTGCCGAGATAGACCTGTCCGGCCACGGCGGTCAGGCCGCTGGAAACGCCGACCTCGAGGTCGGTCTGCCAGCGGCGCTCACCGCTCTGGGCGTCCATGGCCATGACCCGGCCACGTTCGTCGGCGGCATAGATCACACCGTTGTCGAGCGATGGCGCGATGGGGTAGGTCGCCCGGCCCAGGCCCTGGCCGACACGTTGGCGCCAGTCGGTATTGAGTTCGGCGCGGGCGTCGAAGCGCTGTAGCTCCTTGGGGCTGTAGCGTGGCTCCGCCTTGTTGGCGCAGCCGGCCAGCAGGCCGAGGGCGAGGGTAGCCACCAGGGCCAGGGAGGACTTGCGAGCCAGGAATGACTTGCGAGTGTGGATCGTCTTCATAGCGTGGCCTCTTCGGCACCCAGGGCGTCGAGCTTGAGCTGAACGCCGTAGATCGGCTGATTGCGTTGTTCGGCGACCGCAAGGGCCTCCTGCCAGGCTTGGCGGGCATCGTCGTCGCGGCCCAGGGCGTGCAGGGCATCGCCGCGCACGTCGGCCTGCTGGGCGGCCAGGGCCGCCGGGACGTCGCGCGCCAGGGTATCGAGTGCGGCCTCGGCGTCACCTTCGGCCACCTGTAGCCTGGCCAGGCGCACACGCGCCAGGCCCTGCACGTAAGCGCGTCCGCTGGATTCGATCACGCCCTCGAGGACGCGACGGGCTTCGCCCAGGTCGCCTTCGTCCACGGCGAGGCGCGCGTCGATCAGGCGGGCCAGGTCGGCATACAGCGTACGGCCGTGATTGTCGGTGATCTCGACGACCAGGTTGCGGGCCTCGCCGACTTCGCCGCCGTCGGCCAGGCTGACCAGGTGCTGATAGCGCATCGATGCCGCTTCCGCCTGGTTGTCCTGGTAGTTCTGCCAGGCATTCCAGCCCACCACACCGGCAATCGCGATGGCCACGCCGGCGATCAGCGAGGTACCGTTCTCCTTCCACCAGCGCTTGATGGCTTCCAGCTGCTCTTCTTCGGTTCTCAGCTCCGCCACGGGCGGTCTCCTTTACACAGCAAAATGCGGTTCGGTCAGGCGCGCTCGTTGCTCACCAGATCGGCCAAGGTCTCGGCCAGAGCCTCCTGGGCCAGGCTCAGCTGATCGCGCTCCTCGCGCAGGAACTTGAGTGTGGCGCGGCCCTGGGCCAGTTCGTCCTCGCCCAGCAGCAGTGCCAGGCGCGCGCCGCTCCTGTCGGCCTTCTTGATGCGGCTCTTGAAGCTGCCGCCGCCGCAGTGCAGCTGCAGGCGCAGTGAGGGAAGTTCGCTTCTGATTCTTTCGGCGAGCAGCATGGCCTGGGTGGTGGCGACATCATCCATGGGCAGCACGTAGAGGTCCAGCTCGCCCAGGGCGGCGTCGGGTACCAGTTCCAGGGTTTCGAGCAGCAGGATCAGGCGTTCGATGCCCATGGCGAAGCCCACCGCCGGAGTCGGTTTGCCGCCGAGCTGCTCGACCAGGCCGTCGTAGCGGCCGCCGGCGCAGACCGTGCCCTGGCTGCCCAGCGCCGTGGTGGTCCACTCGAAGACGGTGCGGCCGTAGTAGTCGAGGCCGCGCACCAGGCGCGGGTTGATCACGTAGTCGATGCCGGCGGCCTCGAGCAGGGCGGTGAGGCCCTCGAAGTGCTCGCGCGAGGCATCGTCGAGGTGATCCATCAGCTTGGGCGCGTCGGCCAGCATCGGCGCCATGTCCGGGTTCTTGGAGTCGAGAATGCGCAGCGGGTTGCTCGACAGGCGGCGCAGCGAGTCCTCGTCGAGCTGGTCGCGATGCTGTTCGAAGTAGGCCACCAGCTTGTCGCGATAGGCGGCGCGGGCCTCGCTGGAGCCCAGCGAATTGAGCTCCAGGGTGACGTGTTCGATGAGCCCCAACTCCTGCCACAGCCGCGCGGAGAGCAGGATCACCTCGGCGTCGATGTCCGGCCCTTCCAGGCCGAAGGCTTCCAGGCCGACCTGGTGGAACTGGCGGTAGCGACCCTTCTGCGGACGCTCGTGACGGAACATCGGGCCCTGATACCACAGGCGCTGAGTCTGATTGTGCAGCAGACCATGTTCCATGGCCGCACGCACACAGCTCGCCGTGCCCTCGGGGCGCAGGGTCAGGCTGTCGCCGTTACGATCCTCGAAGGTGTACATCTCCTTCTCGACGATGTCGGTGACTTCGCCGATGGAACGGGCGAACAGGGCGGTCTGCTCGACGATGGGCGTGCGGATCTCGGCATAGCCGTAGCGCTTCATCAGCGCCTGAACGGTGCCTTCGAAGTACTGCCACAGGCCGGACTGGCCCGGCAGCAGGTCGTTCATGCCACGAATGGCCTGGATCTTCTTCTGGCCGGACTCTTTGGTGCCAGATTGGTGGGTGCTCGATTGGGACTTGCTCAACGGTGACTCCTTGGATGGTCGACGGCCGCTCAGGCCTCGCGGGCGATCACGTTCTGCTCGGCCTGTTCCTTTTCGCGCACCTTCTCGCGAATCAGGGTCTCGAGATCGTCGACCAGATGTTCATTGCGCAGTTTGGACGCGGGCTTGCCGTCGATGTAGACGAGGTTGGCGGGGCTACCACCGGTCAGGCCGATGTCGCTCTCCTTGGCCTCGCCGGGGCCGTTGACGATACAGCCGATCACCGAGACGTCGAGGGGCGTCATGATGTCCTCGAGGCGCTCCTCGAGGGCGTTCATGGTGCCGATCACGTCGAAGTTCTGACGTGAGCAGCTGGGGCAGGCAATGAAATTGATGCCCTTGCTGCGCAGGCGCAGGCTCTTGAGCATGTCGTAGCCGACCTTGATCTCTTCCACCGGGTCGGCGGCAAGCGAGACGCGAATGGTATCGCCGATGCCATCCATCAGCAGCATGCCGAGGCCGATCGATGACTTGACGGTGCCCGAGCGCAGGCCGCCGGCCTCGGTGATGCCGAGGTGCAGCGGCTGCTCGATCAGCTTGGCCAGCTGGCGATAGGCGGCCACGGCCATGAATACGTCACTGGCCTTGACGCTGACCTTGTATTCCTGGAAGTCGAGGCGGTCGAGGTGGTCGATGTGACGCATGGCCGACTCTACCAGTGCTTCCGGCGTAGGCTCGCCGTACTTGCGCTGCAGGTCCTTCTCCAGTGAACCGGCGTTGACGCCGATGCGGATCGGAATGCCATTGTCGCGGGCGGCGGAAACCACGGCGCGCACCCGCTCTTCCTTGCCGATGTTGCCGGGGTTGATGCGCAGGCAGTCGACACCGAGCTCGGCCACGCGCAGGGCGATCTTGTAGTCGAAGTGGATGTCGGCCACCAGCGGTACGTTGACCTGCTGCTTGATGCGGCCGAAGGCCTCGGCGGCATCCATGCTCGGCACCGAGACGCGCACGATATCGGCCCCGGCGGCCTCCAGGCGCTCGATCTGGGCCACGGTGGCGGCCACGTCCAGGGTGTCGGTGTTGGTCATGCTCTGCACCGAGATGGGGGCATCGCCCCCGACCGGCACCTTGCCGACATGGATCTGGCGTGACTTGCGGCGAACGATGGGTGACGGGGAATGCATAAGCATCACTCTCCCAGGGTGAAACGGGCGACGTTGTTGGCCCCGGCGCGGGCGCGCAGATCGACGCGCTCGCCAGCCCAGCTCAGCTCGACGCCAGTCGCGTTGCCGATGGTCAGGCGGAAGGGGGGCTCTCCTTCGACGGTGGCCGTGGTGCCGGGTTCCTGAAGGCCGACGAAAACGCGCCGATTGTTGGCGTCGAAGATCTCGGTCCAGGACTGCTCGTTGAAGGTCAATTGCAGTACGGTGCGGTCGGTGGGCGACGGCTCCGCGGCCACTTCCGGCTCTTCCTCGTCGATGACCGGCTGCTCAGCGGGTGCCTCGACGCTGGCCTCATCCGCCATGACCGGCTCCTCCTCGCTCACGCCCGCGATCAGCTCGGCTCCGGTGGGGTCGACTTCAGTGGACGGCACCTCGGCTTCGCCACCGAGCGGGTCGACACCCTCTTCTGGCAGCGGTGGCAGGGCCTCCTCGACCTCGGGCCGCGGCTCCTCCTCGATGGTAGTGGTGCCATCCAGCGTTTCGACCGAGACCGGGCCGGTCGCATCGACCGCGGGCGGCTCATTGCCGTCGCGGCTTTGCCACCACACCAGGGTCAGGCCGATCAGGCCGGCAATGACCAGCAGCGTGACCAGCTTGAACAGCCAGGCGCCGATGCGCGACGGCGGCTTGGTGACCTGGACCGGCGTTACCCGCTGCTCGCTATCCTGGGTGCCGAAGCGGTCGGCATAGGCTTGCAGCACCGGGCGGTCGTCCATGCCCAGCAGGCGGGCATAGGCGCGCAGGTAGCCGCGGCGATAGGTGGCGACCGGCACCTGTTCGTAGTTGTCCTCCTCCATGCCGGAAACCACGGCGGGGCGCAGGTTCAATGCCGTGGCGACTTCCTCGCGGGACAGCCCTTGCGTTTCACGCTCACGGCGAAGCAGCTCCCCAGGGGAAGCCGGGGACGCGAAGTCGACGGCATCGATATCATGATTGTCGCTCATGGCTGAGCATCCTTCGTCTAGAGTCGTTGTCAAGGTGTGTCACGCGGCGCATCGGGTCCGGGGGTGACGGTCATGTTCGGGGCGCCGGCGATCTGCTGTGCCAGTGCCTGGGCGTCCGGCGTCATGCCGGCAAGGCCCACGAATATTTCCAACTGCTGCCGGGCGCGGTCGGGGTTGCCCTGTTCCAGCTCCAGCTCGGCCAGGGTGAAATAGGTTCTCGGATTGCGCGGGTCGAGGCTGCGAGAGCGCTCGAGGCTATGTCGCGCCTTGTCTATCTCGCCGATATCCCACTGGCATTGGCCCAGGTTGGCGAACAACTGGGCCCGGTTGGCATAGCGGGTATCGCGCGATGCCGCTTCAAGCTGTTCACAGGCTCGCCGAACCTGGCCGTGCTCATAGAGAAAGACGGCGTAGTTATTGCGCGCGCGGCTGTTGCCGGGGGCAGCCGCGATGGCCCGTTGGAACATCTCGTCGGCTTGCTGTCGCTCGCCCTGGCGCTGGTAGACGATGGCCATGGCCTGAAGTGCCTCGGGGTCGTCGGGGGCACGTTCCAGGGCACGATTGAGCGCCGCCATGGCGCGCGGCAGGTTGCCCCGCTCGAGGTAGGCCATGCCCAGCTCGGTCAGGGCCTCGGTCGGGTCCGCGTCGGCCTGCTGCTCGGCTTGGCTGGCGCAGCCGACGAGCCACAACGATACGATCACCATCGCTACCAGCGGCAAACGTCGGCTTGGCAGATAGGGGGAACGCGTCATGGCATCCTCATGGTCGGGCCTGTCGGGCTGTCGTTGTCTTGCGTGCCTGGCGCCCGAGCGGCGCTGGCCAGGGACGAAAAAAGCCTGTCCATCAAAGCGCCGTGACG
The DNA here is from genome assembly GCF_052806135.1 of Billgrantia sp. Q4P2. Classification (NCBI taxonomy): domain Bacteria; kingdom Pseudomonadati; phylum Pseudomonadota; class Gammaproteobacteria; order Oceanospirillales; family Halomonadaceae; genus Billgrantia; species Billgrantia sp. Q4P2. The sequence continues at coordinate 292,312 of NZ_JBRBAI010000006.1, read as the reverse complement.
TGTTGAAGTCAAGGCGGGCCCCGCTTCAATCGGCGTCGATCTGGATCGAGCGGATATAGCGCTCGTGACGCCGGGTGCGGTCCTTCACGCGCCCCACCAGTTGGCCACAGGCGGCATCGATGTCATCGCCGCGGGTGCTGCGAATCGGCGCCGTGTAGCCCAGTTCATAGAGCCACTGCTGGAAGCGCATCACCTGATTGCGCGATGGCTTCTCGTAACCCGAGTGGGGGAACGGGTTGAACGGGATCAGGTTGATCTTGCACGGCAGCTCGCGCAGCAGCTCGGCGAGCTGTTGGGCGTGCTCCTGCTGGTCGTTGACGTCCTTGATCACCGTGTACTCGATGGTGACCATGCGCGTGTCGTCGCACTTGGCCAGGTAACGGTGGCAGGCATCCAGCAGGGTGCGGATGTTGTACTTGCGGTTGAGCGGCACCAGCTCGCTGCGCAGCTCGTCGGTAGCGGCATGCAGCGAGATGGCCAGGCTCACGTCGAGCTCGTCGCCGAGCTTGTCGAGCATCGGCACCACCCCGGAGGTGGACAGCGTGACACGCCGCTTGGAGAGCCCGTAGCCGTTGTCGTCGAGCATCAGCTTCATCGCCGGCACGACGTTGTCGTAGTTCATCAACGGCTCGCCCATGCCCATCATCACCACGTTGGTAACCGGGCGATTGGCGGTATCCTTGCGCGGGCCCACGCTGCGCTGGGCGACCCACACCTGGCCGATGATCTCGGCGGCGGTGAGGTTGCGCTGGAAGCCCTGCTTGCCGGTCGAGCAGAAGCTGCAGTCGAGCGAGCAGCCCACCTGGGACGACACGCACAGGGTGCGACGCTTGCCGTTGTCGGCCGGGATCAGCACCGTTTCCACGTAGCTGCCATCCTCTACCTCCAGTACCCACTTGCGGGTGCCGTCGCTGGAGGTCCCTTCGTAGACCACGCCGGGCCCGCGAATCTCGGCCACCTCGGCGAGCCGCTGGCGCAGCGCCTTGGAGAGGTTGGTCATGGATTCGAAGTCGTCGCAGCCCTCGTGATGAATCCACTTCATCACCTGGGCGGCCCGGAACTTCTTCTCGCCGATGGAGAGGAAGAAGGTTTCCATCTCATCGCGAGTCATGCCGAGCAGGTTGGTACGTTGGGTGGTGGTGGTCATGGCATCACGTCGGTCGGGGCAGGACGAGAGCGGGATGGGCCCGCTCGTAGTTTGTGCCAAAGAAAACTACTGAACTTATGTCGCGAGCGAAGAGAGGTTGGTCGCCGCCGGAGCACAGAAACCGGAGCCTATGCAGTACTAGGTGAGGCTTTCGAGCACCGCCGGCGACCAAGATATCGAGCGCAGCAATAAATCAGTGTTTTCTCAGCGCGAGTGGATCTCGTCGGCGCCGAAGAAATAGGCCACTTCACGCTCGGCGGAAGCCGGCGAGTCGGAGCCGTGCACGGCGTTGGCGTCGATGGTCTCGGCGAAGTCGGCGCGGATGGTGCCCGGCGCGGCTTCCTTGGGGTTGGTAGCACCCATCAGGTCGCGGTTCTTGGCAATGGCGTCGTCGCCTTCCAGCACCTGGACGACCACCGGGCCGGAGGTCATGAAGCCCACCAGATCCTTGAAGAAGGGACGCTCCTTGTGCTCGGCGTAGAAGCCACCGGCCTGCTCTTCGGAGAGATGCAGCATCTTGGCGGCGACGACCTTGAGGCCGGCCTTCTCGAAGCGGGAGATGATTTCGCCGATGGCATTCTTGGCGACGGCGTCGGGCTTGATGATGGACAGGGTACGTTCGGTTGCCATGGGGCTCTCCGTTGTATGGTGGGCTGACGGGTCGAATGGTGTTAGCGCCACGCCATACCCGATCTCGCTAGGAGTCAGTACGGCGCGGCGCTAAAGGGTACCTGATGCGCTCGGTGTCGCCGGCCTCGAACCTGTCGGCAGGACGATGGGGCAGCGCAGGCGATAATGGGCGCAGAGTATACCGCTGCCGGAGGGCGTTGAACAATCGTCGTACCGGGCAGAAAAGCCGGACATGGTGCAGTGTTGCTTCAGACGGTGAAGCTTTCGCCGCACCCACACTGGTCCTTCACGTTGGGATTGTTGAAACGGAAGAAGCGATTGAGCCCCTCCGAAACATAGTCGACTTCGCTGCCGTCGAGCATTTCCAAGGCCTCGGGGGCGACGAAAACGGTGACGCCGTGCTCCTCGAAGACCGCATCGTCGTTCGCGGCTTCGTCGGCGAAGTCGAGCACGTAGCTGTAGCCGGAGCACCCGCTGGGCTTGACCGAGACCCGCAGGCCCAGACCGTGGCCGCGCTCCTCGAGCACCCGCTGAATCTGCTCGGCGGCGTTGGTGGTAATCGATAGATGCGCCATATGCGTTCTCCTGCAGCGAAAGTGGCTATCGGCGTAGACCCGGAAGGGCATGATGCAGGGCCTCGAGCGCTGCGTCGATGTCGGCTTCGGTAGTGAAGCGGCCGAAACTGAAGCGCAGCGAAGCCAGGGACAGCGAGCGTGGCACGCCAATACCCTTCAATACATAGGATGGCTCGACGCTGGCGGAGTTGCATGCCGAACCGGTCGACAGGGCGATGCTGCGCAGTGCCATCAGCAGCGACTCGCCGTCCACGCCCGCGAACGCCAGGTTGAGAATGTTGGGCACCGCCACCTCGATGGCAGTATTGCAATGGATGCCGTCCAGGTCGGACAGCCCATCGAGCAGACGGTTCCGCAGTGCCAGGATGCGCGCCTGGTCGGCTTCGCCCTCGGCGGCGGCCAGGCTGAAGGCTTCGCCCATGCCGGCGATCTGGTGGGTGGCCAGGGTGCCGGAGCGCATGCCGCGCTCGTGGCCGCCGCCATGGATCAACGGCTCGATGCGCAGGTCCGGGCTGCGCCTGACATACAGGGCCCCGATGCCCTTGGGGCCGTAGGCCTTGTGGCCCGAGAGCGACATCAGATCGATGCCCAGGCGGCTCACATCGAGATCGATACGGCCCACGCCCTGGGCCGCATCGACATGAAAAGCCGCATTGCCGGCGTGAGCCACGTCGGCGAGGGCCGCCAGGTCGTGGACACAGCCGAGTTCGTTGTTCACCGCCATCAGCGACACCAGGATGGTGTCGGGGCGCATGGCCTCGCGCAACTGCTCGGGGGCAATGAGGCCGTTGGCGTCCGGCGTCAGCCAGGTGACCTCGAAGCCCTCCTTCTCCAGCGCCGTGGCGGTATCGACCACCGCCTTGTGCTCGATGGTCGATGTGACGAGATGCCGGCCTCGCTCGCGATTGGCGCGCATGTAGCCGATCAGCGCCAGATTGTCGGCCTCGGTGGCGCCGCTGGTCCAGACGATCTCGCGTGGGTCGGCGGCGATCAGGTCGGCCACCTGGCGGCGCGCACTCTCCACCGCCTGTTCCGCCTGCCAGCCGAGCATGTGGCTGCGCGAGGCGGGGTTGGCATAGGTGCCATCCATCGTGAGGTAGCGCTGCATCACTTCGGCGACCCGAGGGTCGACCGGGGTAGTGGCGGCGTAGTCGAGATAGACGAGGGCGCTCATGATCTCGCGGGGTCTCCAGTCTGGTCCTCTGCCGGGGCGGTCAGGGCGAGGAGGTCAGGATGGTGTTGTCTGAGTGACGGCTGCGCTGTCGGGCGGCGATGCGGCGCACATCGCCGTGCTCGACCAACTGGCCCAGCGTGATGCCGTCGAGGAAGCCGCGAATCTGCTCGGAGAGGTCGCACCATAGATGGTGGGTCAGGCAGGTGTCGCCCTGCTGGCAGTCCGACAGCCCCTGGCAGCGGGTGGCGTCGACCGATTCGTCCACGGCGTCGATCACCCGCGATACGGATATCTCGGCTGCGGGTAGCGCCAGCAGGTAGCCGCCTCCCGGGCCGCGAACGCTATTGACCAGCCCGGCGCGACGCAGCCGGGCGAAGAGCTGCTCGAGGTAGGGCAGGGATATTTCCTGGCGACGCGAGATATCGGCCAGGCAAATGGCTCCCTTGTCTGCGTTCAGGGCCAGGTCGAGCATGGCAGTGACGGCGTAGCGTCCCTTGGTAGTCAAACGCATGGCGGGCTCTTCAGGCGCATCGGAAAGCGTACCTCGGCCCCTGGACAGGACCAGCAGGTCAGCGAGCGCTCGCCGCAGGCAGCGAGCCGTGGATCAATGCGCCATTATGGTAAAGCCCGAGTGCGGAGGTCAACCATTCCCCCGCGGAGTGTCTTGCCCGCCTTGATCTGGATCATGTCCGGTGCCGGAGTCGGCGGTTGGGCCGCAGCAGGCGTCGACATCGGAGAGAATGTCGGCGAAGTCCTCGTCGCGCAGCTCCGGCAGCTTGCCTTCGCGATAGCTGGCGTCGAGCTTGCGCAGGGTGCCGCACATGCGCTCGATACGTTCGTCAACGGCGTGCATGTGATCGAGCATGGCCTGGATCGAACGTGCCACCGGGTCGGGCATGTCCTCGCTCACGCCGTAGGCGTCGAAACCGAACTTGCGCCGTATCGCTTCGCGACGTTCGGGATCGACCTCCAGCGCCTCGGCGGCATCTGGATCGGCGCGCTTGACGATCTTGCCGGGAATGCCGACCACCGTGGCGCCAGCGGGCACTTCCTTGGTCACCACGGCGTTGGAGCCGACCTTGGCGCCGGTACCGACGGTGAAGGGGCCGAGGATCTTGGCGCCGGCACCGACGATGACGCCGTCTTCGAGCGTCGGGTGGCGCTTGCCCTTGTGCCAGCTGGTGCCGCCCAGGGTGACGCCCTGGTAGAGGGTGACGTCGTCGCCGACTTCGGCGGTCTCGCCGATCACCACGCCCATGCCATGGTCGATGAAGAAGCGTCGGCCGATCTTCGCCCCGGGATGGATCTCGATGCCGGTGAGCCAGCGCGAGAAAGTCGATAGAGTGCGGGCCAGCCACTTGAGATGCTTCTTCCACAGCCAGTGGGCGAGGCGATGGAGCAACAGCGCATGCAGTCCCGGGTAGTTGGTCAGCACTTCCAGGAAGTTGCGTGCCGCCGGGTCGCGGGCGAATACGCTATTGATGTCCTCGCGCAGTCGTTGAAACATGCAGCGGTCCTTGGTGGCGGTGGGGCGGCCTGGGCGGCGGGAAACAAATATGTAACAGTTTCATCATATGGGGGCGCAGCGGGTAGCGTTCAAGGCGTCTAGCCTCCGGACCCTGAGCGCGGCGTGGCGTCACGCGTCTTGATGGCATCGGCCTCTTCGGGGGCGCACTTTTCCGTCGCCGACAGGATGCCGCGCAGGATATTGAGTTCCATGCGCTCGGGACGGGCACGCAGGGTGAAGCGTCGCAGCCGGGCCATCAGCTGGCGCGGCTGCGCCGGATCGTGAAAGCCGATGGCGATCAGGGTGCGCTCCAAGTGAGCGAAGTAGCGCTCCAGTTCCTCGTGGCTCGCCAGCGGTTGGTGCGGCTCCTCCTCCTGTTCACCGACATCGCTGCCGGCTTCGAGCCAGGCCAGGCGACACTCGTAGGCCAGCACTTGCACGGCGGCGGCCAGGTTGAGCGAGCTGAAGTCCGGGTTGGTGGGGATGTGCACGTGGGCATGGCAGCGCTGCAGTTCGGCGTTGGAGAGACCGCTGTCCTCGCGGCCGAACACCAGTGCCACCCGCGTCTCGGGGCCGCTGAGTTCCTGCGGCAGGCGCTCGCCCAGGGCGCGCGGTGTGATCATCGGCCAGGGCAAGGTGCGCGAACGGGCGCTGGCGCCCACCGCCAAGGTGCAGTCGGCCACGGCTTCTTCGAGGGTCTCGACAATGCGAGCATCGTGCACGATGTGATCGGCCCCGGAGGCTCGCGAGATGCTCTCGCTGGTCAGCGGCTCACAGCGAGGTGCGACCAGCGTGAGGTCGGCGAGCCCCATGTTGTGCATGGCGCGGGCAACGGCGCCGATGTTGCCGGGATGGCTGGTGCCGATCAGCACGATGCGAAGTCGGTCGAGCATGCGAGACTGCCTCTGCCGTTGACGGGTAAGCACGAATAACCAAGGGAAGGGATAAGTCTACCATGCTCGCCAGGGGCGATGGCGGATGGGAAGCGATTCTGCTAGGATGCGCCACGCGTTCGACCCCGTACGCCGCGTTCGACTCGACCTACGCGTTCGAACTAGCCTGTTCTTTAACATCACCGACGCTCCAAGGCCCGATCATGCATCCGATGGTCCAATTCGCCCTGCGTGCCACACGCAGCGCCGCCGAACAGTTCCTGCGCATTCGTGAGCGCATCGAGAACGCTCACGAGGAACACAGCCTCGAGCGCCTGCTCGAGGACACTGCCCGCAATGCCGAAACGCTGATCGTTCGTCAGCTCAACCGCGGCTACCCCCAGCATGGGGTCGTCGGTCGTTTCACGCCCCACCGCGCCGGCGAAGGCGAAGGGCGGGACATCGAGTGGCGCATCGAGCCCCTCCATGGTTACTCCAGCCTGGGCGTGGCCGGCAGCGGCTTTGCCCTGTCAGTAGTGTGCCTGGTGAAGGGGCGCCCGGAGCATGCGGTGGTGATCTGCCCCTTCAGCGACGATGAATACCTGACCAGCCGCGGCCGCGGTGCCCAGCACAACGGCAAGCGTATCCGCGTGCCCAAGGCCAGCGTCATCCTCGGTGCGCGGGTGGCCATGAGCCTGCCGGAGAGCGAGCGGCGCTCACGACACCTGCCGGCCTACCTGACCCTGATCCAGCAGCTCGGTCCCCAGGTCGAAACTCAACTGGCTACCGGCAGTGGCCTGCTCGACATGGCCGAACTGGCGGCGGGCCGCGTCGATGCCGCCTTCGTGCTGGGGCTGGAGGAGCAGGACCGCCTGGTCGGTTCCCTGCTGCTGAAGGAAGCCGGTGCGCTGATGGGCACCCCCGACGGCCAGCCCAGCGTGGAAGCGGAAAGCCAGCTGATGGCCGCCGGCCCGCGCCTGTACAAGGCCCTGGTGCAGCAGCTCAAGCCGCATTTCTGAGCCATAAGCCGTAAGTCTTGAGCTAGAAGAGAAAACCCCACGCGCCAGATGGCGGTGGGGTTTTTATATTACTGGAAGAGCATTCTATTCAACAGCTTGCAGCTTCAGGGCAGTTGCTCCTCCTCCTCGTGCTCCTCCTTCTTCGGCGGAATCAGGTCCTTGCGCTCCAGGTGAACGGTCAACAGCAGGGCAGCCGCCACGTAGACGGAAGAGAAAGTGCCTACCACGATGCCGAGGATCAGCGCGATGGAGAAGTAGTGGATCATGTCGCCGCCCAGCAGCAGCAGCGCCATCAGCACCAGCAGGGTGGTGCCGGACGTCGCCAGCGTGCGTGACAGGGTGAGGTTGATCGCTTCGTTGAAGATCGCCGGCATGTCGTCGATCCGCGAGGTGCGAATCGTCTCGCGAATGCGGTCGTAGACGACGATGGTGTCGTTGAGCGAGTAGCCGATCACCGCCAGCAGTGCGGCCAGCACGGTGAGGTCGAAGTCGAGTTGGAACAGCGAGAACACGCCGACCACGATGATCACGTCGTGCATTAGCGCCAGCAGCGCGCCGATGGCGAACTTGTACTGGAAGCGGAAGGCCACGTAGAGCATCACCACGCCCAAGGCTATCAGCAAGCCCAGGCCGCTCTGGTCACGCAGTTGTTCGCCGACCTGGGCGCCGACGAACTCGGCACGCACCAGTTCCACGGCATCGCCCTCGGCACGCAGCAGTGCGATGACACGATCACCCACTTCCGGGTCGAAGGCTTGCTGCAGGCGGATCAGCACCTCGGTCGAGGCACCGAAGGTCTGCACCGAAACGTCGCGGAATTCGGCGGCTTCCAAAGTCTGGCGTACCGCATCCAATGAAGGCGCCACGGCGTAGCGCACCTCGACCAGCGTGCCGCCGGTGAAGTCGAGCCCCAGATTGAGCTGCTGGAACAGCAGCGAGGCGATCGACACCAGGATCATCAGCGCCGAGATCGCGAAGGCGATCCGGCGCTTGCCCATGAAGTCGAACTGTCGATTGACGAGGGTCTTCATAACCACCTCAAGTTGGTGAGCCTTAGATCCAGAGCTTCTTGACCGGTTTGCCGCCGTAGACGAGGTTCACCATCGCCCGGGTCACCAGCAGCGCGGTGAACAGCGACGTGATGATCCCCAGCGACAGGGTCACGGCGAAGCCCTTGACCGGGCCGGTGCCGATCGAGAACAGGATGACCGCCACCAGCAGGGTGGTGATGTTGGCGTCGACGATCGAGCTGAAGGCGCGCTCGTAGCCAGCATGGATCGCCTGCTGGACCGACAGTCCGCCACGCAGCTCCTCGCGTATTCGCTCGAATATCAGCACGTTGGCGTCCACCGCCATGCCCAGCGTCAGCACGATGCCGGCGATGCCGGGCAGTGTCAGGGTGGCGCCGAGCAGTGACATTGCGGCGATCAGCAGGGTCAGGTTCAGCGCCAGGGCCACGTTGGCGAAGATACCGAATACCTTGTAGCGGATCAGCATGAACAGCACCACGAGCAGCAGGCCGATCTGCACCGACATCACGCCGCGCTTGATGTTCTCGGCGCCGAGGCTCGGGCCGATGGTGCGCTCCTGCACGAAGTAGATCGGTGCCGCCAACGAGCCGGAGCGCAGCAGCAGGGCCAGTTCCGCCGCCTCGGTGGGCGAGTCGAGCCCGGTGATGCGGAAGCTGTTGCCCAGTGCGCTCTGGATGGTGGCCAGGCTGATCAGGCCGCGCTCGGTATAGGGCTCGCGAACCGAAACTTCCTCACCGTCCTCCATCACCACCCGGTCACGAGTCTTGTGCTCGATGAAGAGCACCGCCATGTTGCGGCCGATGTTGGTGCGGGTGGCGCGATTCATCAGCGTGCCGCCGGTACCGTCCAGGTTGATGTTGACCTGGGGGCGGCCGTTCTCGTCGAAGCTGCGGCTGGCGCTGGAAACGCTGTCACCGGTGATGATGACGTCGCGCATCAGGTCGGCGGTGCGATTGGGATTGTTGCGGAAGGCGAAGCTCTCGGTCTCCACGTCCGGCGTGTCCGGGCGCGCCTCGAGGCGGAACTCGAGGTTGGCGGTGGCACCCACCACGCGCTTGGCGGCCACGGTATCCTGTACGCCGGGCAGCTCGACCACGATGCGGTCCGGCCCCTGGCGCTGCACCAGCGGCTCCGCCACGCCCAGCTCGTCCACCCGGTTGCGCAGGGTGGTGAGGTTCTGGTTGATGGCGTAGTCCTGAATCTCGGCCACCGCCTGGTCGGTCAACGTCATCACCAGCAGCGAGGCGCGACCCTCCTGCTCGTTGGCATAGTCGAAGTCGCGGAACTCGCGGCTGATCAGCCGGCGGGCGGTGTCGCGGTCCTCGTCGCTGGCGAAGGTGATGGTTAGCGTGCGACCGTCGATATCGGTGCCACGGTAGCGGATGCGCTCGCTGCGCAGCTGTTCCCGCATGGCGCTGGCGTTGACTTCGAGACGCTGAGTCACCGCCGCATCCATGTCGACTTCGAGCAGGAAGTGCACGCCGCCACGCAGGTCCAGGCCCAGGGTCATGGGCGAGGCCGCCAGACTTTGCAGCCAGGTGGGGGTGGATTCCGCCAGGTTGAGGGCCACCACGAAGTCGTTGCCGAGCTGCTCGGCGACCAGGTCGCGGGTACGCAGTTGGTGGTCGGCGTCGTCGAGGCGAATCAGCACGCGGGCTTCTTCACGCTCCACGGCCTTGATGCCGATGCCGGCATCTTGGAGGGACTGCTGGACACGCTCGAGCTGCGCATCGTCGAGGGTGGAGTCGCCCTGAGCGCTGCTGATCTGCACTGCCGGGTCCTCGGGGTAGAGGTTGGGCAGCGAGTAGACCAAGCCGACGAGCAGCACGATGAGTATCAGCAGATACTTCCACAAGGGATAACGGTTGAGCATGGGAGCCCTGCCTAGGTTGCGTAAAGAAGGCTACAGGACGGCAGCGCGGCCGACAGCCCCAGTCCATGAAAGGAGCAGGGCTCCGGCCGCCATGCGACCCTCGCCGTCACCCGGCTCGGGGAGGAGCCACCGGCAAGGGCGAGGAGCATCGACGTCAGATGGACTTGATGGTGCCCTTGGGCAACACGTTGGCCACGGCACTCTTCTGTACGTTGACTTCGGTATTGTCGGCGATCTCCAGGGTGATGAACTCGTCGCTCACCTTGGTGATACGACCCACCAGGCCGCCACCGATCACTACCTCGTCGCCCTTGGACAGGCCACCGACCAGTTCGCGGTGCTGCTTGGCCCGCTTGGCCTGGGGGCGCCACAGCAGGAAGTAGAAGATCAGCACGAAACCGACCAGCATGACGATCTGGGCGATGCCGCCGCCTGCGGCGCCGGCGTCCTGGGCCATGGCCGGGGAGATGAAGAAGTCCAGCATGAGAAGCGTGTCTCCTGAGATGGTAAGTTGAGTCGCGAGTGAGAGTGTTGCTACCGGCCGGCACGGTCTGCGACTCGACATCACCGGCCGGTCATTCAATCTGGTGCGTCAGGTACCGGCAGCCCCCGCTGCGCATAGTAGCCTTCCACGAAGTCAGCCAATGTACCCGCTTCGATGGCACCGCGCAAACCGGCCATCAGGCGCTGATAATAGCGCAAGTTGTGGATGGTATTGAGCATCGAGCCGAGCATTTCGCCGCAGCGGTCCAGGTGGTGCAGATAGCCCCGGGAGAAGTTCTGGCAGGTGTAGCAGTCGCAGTCGTCTTCCAGCGGGCGTGTATCATGGCGATGCTTGGCGTTGCGGATCTTGATCGTCCCCTCGGCGGTGAACAGGTGGCCGTTGCGGGCGTTGCGGGTGGGCATCACGCAGTCGAACATGTCGACGCCGCGGCGCACGCCTTCCACCAGATCCTCCGGCTTGCCCACGCCCATCAGGTAGCGTGGAGTCTCCTCGGGCATCCACTGGGGCAGGTAGTCGAGCACCTTGATCATCTCTTCCTTGGGCTCGCCCACGGAAAGACCGCCGATGGCCAGGCCGTCGAAGCCGATCTCCATCAGGCCCTCCAGCGAGCGGCGGCGCAGCTCCGGATACATGCCGCCCTGGATGATGCCGAACAGCGCCGAGGGGGAGCTGCCATGGGCATCGCGTGAGCGCTTGGCCCAGCGCAGCGAGCGCTCCATGGAGAACTCGGCTTCCTTTTCGGTGGCCGGGTAGGGCGTGCACTCGTCGAAGATCATCACCACGTCGGAGCCCAGCGAGCGCTGCACCGCCATGGATTCCTCGGGGCCCATGAACACCTTGGCGCCATCCACCGGTGAGCGGAAGTGCACGCCCTCCTCGGTGATCTTGCGCATCTCACCCAGCGAGAAGACCTGGAAGCCACCGGAATCGGTGAGGATCGGCTTGTGCCACTGGGCGAAGTCGTGCAGGTCGCCGTGGGCCTCGATCACTTCCGTGCCCGGGCGCAGCCACAGGTGAAAGGTATTGCCAAGAATGATCTCGGCGCCGATCTCCTCCACCGAGGCGGGCGTCATGCCCTTGACCGTGCCATAGGTGCCCACCGGCATGAAGGCCGGCGTTTCCACCGTGCCGCGGGGGAAGGTGAGGCGGCCGCGACGTGCCCGGCCATCGCTGGCCAGCCGTTCGAAGGACATGAAGCATTCGTTGCGCATGGATATCTCGATATCAAGTCAAGGCGTGCCGAGAAGGATCAGGACGTCTTGCAGGTCAGCTATTCTTGGGTTCAGGTAGACTTGCGAGTCAGCAACATCGCGTCGCCATAGCTGAAGAACGCATAGCGCTCGGCCACGGCTTCGCGATAGGCCGTCATGATCGTCTCGTACCCGGAAAAGGAGGAGACAAGCATCAGCAGGGTCGACTCGGGCAGGTGGAAGTTGGTGATCAGCGCATCCACGCAGTGCCACTCGTAGCCGGGGTAGATATAGATGTCGGTCTCGCCGCTGTAGGGCGCGATCTCTCCGCTCGTACTCTTCATGCAGGCGCTCTCCAGGCAGCGCACGCTGGTAGTGCCAACGGCGACCACCCGGCGACCTGCGGCCTGGGCGGCACGCACCTTTTCACAGGCCGCTTCGCTCACCTCGATCCATTCGCTGTGCATCTGGTGCTCGCGGATGTCGTCGGCACGCACCGGCTGGAAGGTGCCGGCCCCCACGTGCAGGGTGACGAAGGCACTTTCGACTCCCTTTGCCGCCAGGCGTTCCAGCAGCGGCTCGTCGAAGTGCAGGCCGGCGGTGGGGGCGGCCACGGCGCCGTCGCGACGGGCATAGACGGTCTGGTAGCGGTCGCGGTCGGCGAGCTCGTCGGCGCGGTCGATATAGGGCGGCAGCGGCATGTGGCCGTGGCGCTCCAGCAACTCGATCAACGGCGTCTCGCCGAGGAAGCGCAGCTCGAACAGCGCCTCGCGGCGACCCTCGACCACGGCGCGAATGTCGCCCTCGAAGACCAGCTCGGTGCCGGGCTTGGGCGACTTGCTGGAGCGAATGTGCGCCAGCCCGCGATGGGCATCCAGCGGGCGCTCCAGCAGCATCTCCACCTTGCCGCCGCTGGCCTTGTGGCCGTGCAGCCGCGCCGGGATCACCCGGGTGTCGTTGAACACCAGCAGGTCGCCGGGCTCGAGCAGCTCCAGCAGGTCGGTGAAGCGGCGGTGGGCCAGCTCGCCGCTCTCGCCGTTCACACACAGCAGGCGGCAGTCGCTGCGCCGCTCGGACGGGTAGCGGGCGATCAGCTCCTCGGGAAGCTCGTAGTGGAAGTCGGCGCGCTGCATGCAGTGGGTCCGCGAAGAAAAGGTCGAAACGGGCGGCTGCCGGGCAGCCGCAAACAGCCGGCAAGGATACCGAAAATTGCCCTTCGCGTCAGGCCTGGAGATTGACCTGCCGCACCGGCCACGTATAATGCTCGGCGCTGCCGGCGTGGCGGAATTGGTAGACGCAGCGGATTCAAAATCCGCCGGGTGCAAGCCCTTGTCGGTTCGAGTCCGACCGCCGGTACCATTGATAGAGAAGTTATTAAAAACAGCCGCTTATGAGCGGCTGTTTTGCGTTTTTGGCCTTCCGTTCCCGTGCTGGACCGCAGTTTGGTCGCAGTGCTCCTACCCAAACCACCTGGCCAATGTGGCCTTGGCCTGCTCCCGGTGCTTGTCGTTGATATGCGCGGCGACGATGGCGAGCGCACCGGCCAGCACGCCCATGTCGTCGGTGTAGCCGATAAGGGGGGTGAGGTCGGGGATGGCGTCGATGGGCGAGATGAAATAGCCCAGCGCACCATAGATGGCGGTTTTGGCCCATAACGGCGTGCTGGGGTCCTGGGCGGAATAGTGCATCTTCAGCGCCGGCTCCAGGGTCTTCTTGCCTACCCGGCGGGCGCTGTGGGCGACCTTGTCCCAGAAGCCATCTTCGGAATAGTGCGCCTCGCTGGCTTCAAGGGTAGCCATGATGTCGCCGGGTTCACCGCTGTTGCGGCGAATGTCAGCTTTGTGCATAGCGCTCTCGACTGGATAAAGCATTTTTCCTTCGACCCTCCCTGGCATCCCATGTTCAATCCCTTGTGACGGCTCCTCGCTCTGCTGCAGGGCAGTTGGGCCGGTCAAGCGATGCGTGACCGGGCAGGGGGCCTATTTCCGCTTTTCTTGATGTACCTCCCTATCCGCTGCATGCTGAGGCATATACTCGAAGCTGAGGACTGTGGAATGGGTGTGAAATGGTTCGCCTGGGCGCTGGTGGTGCTCGGGCTGGTGTTGGCGGTGTACGGCTGGCAAGCGTGGAACCCGGTGGCATTCGTGGGGCTTGCCCTCGCCGCGGTGGGTATCGTGGTGCTGGCCACTTCGGGGCGCCGTCCAGGCAGGTAGGTACTGCACAGTCGCCATACGGGCCTGACATTGTTCGGGCTTGGGCTTATGATAGTGAGAGTCACAGTCCTTCTCCCCGTTTTGGGGCGAAGGGCTGTTTTCGTTGCATGGCCGGCAGCAACTGTCGCAGCAGTCAACGCTCAATGCTGCCGGTGCCAAGGAGGTCGTATGTCGTCTCGTCCCCCCATCATCATCAACCGCCTGGATGCGGAGCGGCTGCAGCGCCTGATCGACCAGGCCAGCGACAAGGATCGCTTCGTTGCCGACTGCCTCGAAGAGGAGCTCGAACGCGGCGAGGTGATCGATCCGGAAGACATTCCAGAAGATGTCGTCAGCATGAACAGCCAGGTGCAGTTCACCGATCTGACACGTAACCGTCAGATGATACGCACGCTGGTCTACCCCCATGCGCTGGCGAGCACCGAAGACGGCATCTCGGTGATGGCGCCGATCGGCGCCGGACTCATCGGCCTGCGCATCGGCGACGAGATCGACTGGCCATTGCCCGGAGGGGGGGAGGCGCGCCTGCGTATCGATGCGATCCTCTGGCAGCCCGAGCGGGAAGGCCAGTTCCACCGTTGAGGTAACGACGCCGAGGCGTCGCAAAATGCGAAGAGGAGTGGGAATGCCGCTTTCACTGTGGATGTCGCTGGTGGCCGTATGCGCCATGGGGGCGATGTCGCCGGGACCGAGCCTGGCCCTGGTATTGCGTCATACGCTCGGCGGTGGGCGCATGCCCGGCATCGTGGCGGCGCTCTCCCATGCCCTGGGGGTGGGTTTCTATGCCCTGCTCACGGTGCTGGGGCTGGGGGCGCTGATCGTGCGCTTTCCCACGCTGTTCCAGGTCATTACCTGGGGTGGGGCGGCCTACCTGGCCTGGCTTGGCATCAAGGCCCTGCGTGCCGGTAGGGCGGCAGCGCTGGAGGCGGCCGGCGTGGCGACCACCCGCCGCCAGGCGGCCCGCGAGGGCATGCTGGTGGCCTTGGGCAATCCCAAGCTGATCCTGTTCTTCGTCGCCCTGCTCAGCCAGTTCGTCACCCCGGAGATGTCGCTCGCCGCCAAGGCAGTGATCGTGCTCACGGCGATGATCATCGACGGGGGCTGGTACGTGCTGGTGGCGGTATCATTGACCCACTCACGCGTTCTGCCCTGGTTGCAGGCGCGAGCGCACTGGATTCATCGCATCACAGGTGTGATGCTGCTGGCCCTTGCGCTGCGCGTGGTGGCTGGCCCCATCGTTTAAGGGGCAGCGTTGAGAAACGAGCCGGTTTGTCGTCAGGGAAGATGGTAGCCTCAGGATAATTCGAGAGCGGATCCCCCCTGATGAACCTTTTAGCGGATGTGGAAGACGAGCGAGCCCTGGTCATGGTGCTCGACGAGGATCCCGACGTGGTGGCGATCCTGTCGCTACAGCTGCACGTGCTGGGGCTGGAGAGTCGCTGCTATCGCCGGGCCGATGCATTGCTGGCGGAGCTCGACGAGTGCGCGCCGCAGCTGGTGATCATGGGGCTGGAATTCGGCGCCCCGGATGGCATCGAACTCTTGCGCCTGCTGGCCGAACAGCGTTTCACCGGCTGGGTGCTGCTGCTGGGGGGCGTCGAGCGAAAGATCTCGCGTATCGCCGAACGAGTTGGCCAAACCCTGGGGCTGCAGATGCTTGGTTCGCTGGACAAGCCGATGCGGCTGGCCGAGCTACGCCAGCGCCTGGAGCGTCTGCGCCCCGGCTGCAAGCCGAGCATCGTGCCCGAGGACAGCCCCTTTTTCTCCGCCGAGGAGTTGGAATCGGCACTTCAGTGCCGCGAACTCACCGTGCACTACCAGCCCCAGTTCGAGCTGGCCACCGGGCGCCTGAGCGGCGTGGAGGCGCTGGTGCGCTGGGCGCATCCCGAGATAGGCCTGATCGGTCCGGCGAGCTTCCTGCCCATGCTCACCGCCGCGCAAAGCCGGCGACTGACCTGCCATGTGCTCGAACGGGCGCTTGCCGATGCCAAACGCTGGCGCGAGCAGGGCGTACTGCTGTCGCTGTCGGTCAACGTCACCGCCGACGACCTGATGGAATCGCAGCTGCCGGCGCTGACTCGCCATCTCGTTCCGGGCGATTCGCCGCTGGTGGTGCTCGAGATTACCGAAACGGCGGCCATGGACGACGAGTTGCTGGGCTCCGAGATCGCCGCGCGGTTGCACTTGAGCGGCATGGAGGTGGCGGTGGACGATTTCGGCGTCGGTTTTTCGTCGCTGGCACGCTTGCAGATGCTGCCCATCAGCGAGATCAAGATCGACCGCAGCTTCGTCCGTCATGTGCAACAGGAGAGCCAGGACGCGGCCATCGTCGAGGCAATTGCCCTGCTTGGCCGTCGCCTGGGCATCCGCGTGGTGGCCGAGGGCATCGAGGAACTCGATTGCCTGCCCATCCTGGCGCGTTACGGCTGTACCCACGTGCAGGGCTTCGGCCTGTCGCGGCCGGTTCCGGCCGACGAGATTCCGCTGCTGGCATCCGGTCAGTCGCCGATTCGCGCCAGGATCGCCGCCAGCGGCGAGCCGGCCGGCAGCACGCCGTAGACGGGGCTGGCCTCCACGCCGAGGCGCGAGCGGCAGAAGATCTCGGCGACCTCGCTGGGGCCATGGCGCAGCAGCAGCGCGGCCTGCAGGCTCTGGGCCAGGCGCTGGGCCAGCCAGCGGGCGCGTGGCTCGAGCTCCTCGGCGGGCAGCGCCAAGTCGTGCTCGAGCCCGGCCAGGGCCAGATCGAGGTCCTGCTGCAGGCCTTGCGCCGCGCGTAGTTCGTCGCGCAGGGCGGCGATCGATTCGGGATGACGCGCCAGCACCCGCAGCAGGTCCAGGCAGATCACGTTGCCCGACCCCTCCCAGATGGAATTCACCGGCGCCTCGCGGTAGAGCCGCGCCAGCGGCGTCTCCTCCACGTAGCCGATCCCGCCCAGGCACTCCATGGCCTCGGCCATGAAGCCCGGGCCACGCTTGTTGTGCCAGTACTTGGCCAGGGTGGGCAGCACCCGCGCCAGGGCCGTTTCGTGGGCCTCGCCGCGGGCATCGCCGTCGAAGGCGCGGGCGGTACGCAGGACCAAGGCCAGGCCGGCTTCCACCTCCAGCGCCAGGTCGGCGATCACCGCCTGCATCAATGGCTGTTCCGAGAGCTTGCGGCCGAAGGCCTGACGCTGGCGCACGTGCCCCCATGCCTCGGCAAGCGCCTGGCGCATCATGCCCACCGGCGCGGTGGCGGCATCCAGACGGGTCTGCTGCACCATGTCGATGATGGTGGCTACGCCACGGCCCGGTTCGCCAACCAATGTGGCCCAGGCACCGCGATACTCGATCTCGGCCGAGGCGTTGGCGCGGTTGCCGCATTTCTCCTTGAGCCGCTGGATCTCGATGGCGTTGCGCTCGCCATCCGGCGTGAAGCGCGGTGCCAGGAAGCAGGAGAGTCCTGCGTCGGTCTGCGCCAGGGTGAGGAAAGCGTCGGACATCGGCGCGCTGCAGAACCACTTGTGGCCTGTGAGGCGCCAGCCCTCGCCGTCGCGCTCGGCGCGGGTGGTGTTGCGGCGCACGTCGCTGCCGCCCTGTTTTTCGGTCATGGCCATGCCGAAGGTAAGGCCATGCTTGTTGTCCGGTGGCAGTGGGCGAGGGTCGTAGGCATGGGCCAGTAGCCCCGGGGCCCACTCGGCCTCGACCGCGGGGCTGCGTCGCAGCACCGGCATGGCGGCGTGGGTCATGGTAACGGGGCAGCAGAAGCCCGGCTCGGCCTGGGTCAGCAGGTAGAGGGCGGCGACATGGGCCTGATGCCCGCCGCGGCCCTCTTCCTGCCAGGCCACGGCGTGCCAGCCGCCCTCCAGCGCCAGGCGCATCAGTTCATGGTAGGCGGGGTGATAGCGCACTTCATCCAGCCGCCGGCCGTGGCGGTCGAACAGGCGTAGCTCCGGCGGGTGGCGATTGGCCGTCTCCCCCAGCTCCTGCACGTGCACGCTGCCCACAGAGCGAGCCAACGGTGCCAGGCGCTCGGCCACCCAGGGCGGGGCTTCGCGTTCCAGCGTTTCACGCAGCGGCAGGTCGCAGGCCAGCAGATCCCTGTCGCCGGCGGGCTCGGGCTGATTGAGCACTTCGTGGGTGGCCAGGCGGCTACGGGGGGCATCGTTGCGCATGTCACCTGTTCTCCGTGCGTTGCTTCTGGTTGCGTATCTATCGCAGCATGGCCAGTCGTTCGAGCACGGTCAACGCGTGCCGGGCGTGACGACACTGCCGCTTCTCGGTAGGCTTGGGGCTGGCGTACGAAGAATGTCTGGCTGGGCCGGTTGCGTGAAGACGCTGCCCCGGCGCGCTGAGTGGTGCTACGTGTAAAGCGTGGCGTGATGAAAGGTGACAGCGAGGCGGGCGAAAGATGGCCATCCACGAACACGAATGCCGCACCTTTCGCGGCGAACCCTTCAACCTGCGTGCCCTGCAGGGGCAGGTGCTGTTGATCGTGAACGTGGCCAGCCGCTGCGGTTTTACGCCCCAACTCGGTGAGCTGGAGCGCCTCTACCGTCGTCACCGCGATCGCGGCTTCACCGTGCTGGCCTTTCCGTGCAATCAGTTCGCCCGTCAGTCGCCGGAGACGGCCCTGGATTTCTGCGCCTTCAGCTCGAGTCAGTATGGCGCCACCTTCCCGGTCATGGAGAAGGTCAAGGTAAACGGCAGCGGTGCGCATCCGCTGTTCGTCGAACTCAAGCGCAAGGCGCCGGGCGTGATGCATACCACGATGATCAAGTGGAACTTCACCAAGTTCCTGGTGGCGCGGGATGGCCGGGTGATACAGCGTTTCTCGCCACGGGCCAGCGGCCAGGAGCTGGAGCGAGCCCTGGAGCAGGCGCTGGACGAAGACTTTCAGGTTTGAATCAGGGGTGGGGCGACTCGCCGCGCTCCATCATCACCCGGGCCATCAGCTCGTTCCAGCGGTGCCGGGTCATCATCGTGGTCAGCCCCGAGAACAGCGCCCAGCTCTTGCGACGCCAGCCCGTGAGCCTCAGGTTGTGAGCCACCAGTTGTTGCATCAGCCGATAGTCGTCGAACTCGCGCCACTTGCCGGCGATCGACATCTGGTTGCGCGCCAGCACCGGGGCCAGTTCGAGGCGAAAGATCCACTCCAGCTCGTGCAGCGTCAGCTCGTGGCGCTGGATCACTTCCACCATATGCGCGTACTGGCGTTCGCTGGGCTCGCGGTCCAGCCACAGTGGGGCCAGTGCCAGCCACAGCTCGCCGCGCTCGTCCACTAGCGCCTGTGCGTTCATACCCACCTCCTGCCATGGCATTGCCGGGGTTGCATCGTGCCCTAGACGTCACCATCGCTCAAGAGCGGACAGACGCAAGCGTGGCCGCTAGAATGTCGCCACTGCCCATTCGTATCGATCCGGCGTCCTGCGCGGCGCTGCAACACCAATAATGAGGTCTGTCGTGATCATCAAACCCAAGGTTCGCGGTTTCATCTGTACCACTACCCATCCGGTTGGCTGCGAGAAGAACGTACTCGAGCAGATCGAGGCGACCCGTGCGCGCCAGTTCGACAAGGCCAACGGACCGAAGAAGGTACTGGTGGTCGGCGCTTCCAGCGGCTACGGCCTGGCGGCGCGCATCACCGCAGCGTTTGGCTACGGCGCCGACACCCTGGGCGTATTCTTCGAGAAGCCCGGCAGCGAGAAGAAGCCCGGCACCGCAGGCTGGTACAACGCTGCGGCCTTCGACAAGTTCGCCAAGGCCGAGGGGCTCTACAGCAAGTCGATCAACGGCGACGCCTTCTCCCATGAGGCGCGCGAGAAGGCCATCGAGCTGATCAAGCAGGATATGGGACAGGTCGACCTGGTGGTCTACTCGCTGGCGTCGCCGGTGCGCAAACTGCCCGATAGCGGTGAGCTGAAGCGCTCAGCGCTCAAGCCGATCGGCGAGACCTACCGCGCCACGGCCATCGACACCAACAAGGACACCATCATCGAGGCCGAGGTCGAGCCCGCCACCGAGCAGGAGATCGAGGATACCAAGGCGGTGATGGGCGGCGAGGACTGGGAGCTGTGGATCGACGCGCTGGACAAGGCCGGGGTACTGGCTCCTGGCGCCCGCAGCGTGGCATTCAGCTACATCGGCACCGAGATCACCTGGCCGATCTACTGGCACGGCGCGCTGGGCAAGGCCAAGGAGGACCTCGACCGTGCCGCCGGCGAAATCGACGCCAGGCTCAAGGCCAGCGGCGGTGGTGCCAACGTGGCGGTGCTCAAGTCGGTGGTGACCCAGGCCAGTGCCGCCATCCCGGTCATGCCGCTCTATATCGCCATGGTCTACAAGGTGATGAAGGAGAAGGGCCTGCACGAGGGCACCATCGAGCAGCTCAATCGCCTATTCGGCGAACGGCTCTACGGTGGAGAGATGACGACCGACGAAGCCGGCCGCCTGCGCCTGGACGATTGGGAGCTGCGCGACGACGTGCAGCAGGCGTGCAAGGATCTGTGGCCCCAGGTGACCACCGAGAACCTGTTCGCGATCACCGACTATGCTGGTTACAAGCATGACTTCCTGAAGCTGTTCGGGTTCGAGCGCGGTGACGTCGACTACGATGCCGATGTGAACCCGGACGTCAACTTCGATGTCGTGACCTTATAGGCCCGTCATTGCGGAACCCCGGTTTCCCGACGGGTGAATCCAGCGCCAGAGGAGGTGCCCATGGATACCCGGGAGAGCAAGACGCCGCAGGAAGAGTATGAGCATCTCAGGGAAGTGAGGACCCCCGAGGACTTCGAACACCCGGAGCCCGATGCCGAACAGCCGGAAGCCAAGCGGCCGGCCAAGGGCTGGCACTGGCTGTTGCTGGGGGTGGCGATAGCCGTTGGTCTGCTCCTGGCCTACCGGCTTTTGTCGGTGGCCTGGGTCTGATTCCTTCACCGTCGCCCTGATCGATGCCCCCGTGGTCTCCCGGCCACGGGGGCGCATGTCTAGTCGCCGTGCTTAAAGCACGGTATTGCCAACGCTGCCGATCGAGTACCATTTCCGCTTCGATCCGGTACATGGCGCTGCGCAATGCCTGACACCTCCACCTTCGATTTTCGCGACAGTCCGGCCCGCTGGGTGGGGGTGCTGACGCTGCCAGGCTTCTCATTGCTGGCCCAGGCCTGCGCGTTGGAACCGTTGATGGTGGGCAACCAGTTGGCCGACCGGCGGCTCTATCGGCTCCAGGCATTCACGCCCGAGGGCGGCGAGGTGGTCAGCATGGCCGATATCAGCCAGGCAGCCTGTACCCCTTTCGAGCTGGCCTCGACAGAGCTGGACATGTTGATCGTCTGCGCACCGAGCCCACTGCCGGCCATGCACGAGAGCAGCATGCTGGGCCGGCTGCGCCTGCTGGGGCGCAGCGGCGTGGTGCTGGTGGGGGTTGGTGGGGGCACCGAGCTGCTGGCCCGTGCCGGCGTGCTGGATGGCTACCGTGCCACGCTACCCTGGCAGCGCTTTGCCGCCTTCACCCGTGACTTTCCCCGCGTGCGGCTGACCCAGCAGCTGTTCGAGATCGACCGCGACCGCCTCACCTGCGGCGGCGGTACGGCGGCGATGGACATGATGATGACGCTGATCGCCTCCCACCACGGCAGCGAGCTGGCCGAACGGGTCTCCGAGCACTTCGTGCTGGAGCGGGTGCGCATGGCCGACGAGCCGCAGCAGGTACCGCTGCGCGCCCGGCTGGGGCATGCCCCGGCACCGCTGGTGGATGCCGTGATGCTGATGGAGGCCAATATCGAGGAGCCGCTGACCACCCACGAGCTGGCCGAGCACCTCGGCATCTCGCGCCGTCAGCTCGAGCGCCTGTTCAAGAAGTACCTGCAGGCCGTGCCCGGCCGCTACTACCTGGATCTACGCCTGAAGGAGGCGCGGCGCCTGCTGCGCGAGAGCGATCTGCCCGCCGGCGAGATCGCCATGAAGACGGGGTTCTCCTCGCCGGCACACTTCTCTACCGCCTACCGCAACCATTTCGGTGTCACCCCGCGCGAAGAGCGACTCTAAGCCTTTATTTACAATTCCGGGTCCCATTGCTGAAAGCCGACATCGGCAAGGCTCCTTATACTCGAACGACATCACTGCGTTGTTACCCCCTTTTGCAGGAATGGAGACCGAGATGAGCCATACCCCGACCCGCGCCGATTTCGACCAATACATGGTGCCGAACTACTCCCCCCAGAAGGTCATTCCGGTGCGCGGCGAGGGTAGCCGACTGTGGGACCAGGAGGGACGCGAGTACATCGACTTCGCCGGCGGCATCGCCGTGAACTCGCTGGGACACTGCCACCCGGTGCTGGTCGAGGCGCTCACCGAGCAGGCGGGCAAGCTGTGGCACCTCTCCAACGTCTACACCAACGAGCCTTCGCTCAAGCTGGCCAAAGCCCTGGTGGAACGCACCTTCGCCGACAAGGCCTATTTCTGCTCTTCCGGCGGCGAGGCCAACGAGGCGGCACTGAAGCTGGCGCGGCGCTGGGCTCACGACAACTTCGGCGAGCACAAGCATCGCATCGTCTCGTTTCGCCAGTCGTTCCACGGCCGCACCTTCTTCACCGTCAGCGTCGGCGGCCAGCCCAAGTACTCCCAGGGCTTCGGTCCGATACCCGGGGGCATCGTCCACGGCGAGTTCAACGACCTCGACAGCGTGCGCGATCTGATCGACGACGACACCTGTGCGGTGATGGTCGAGCCGATGCAGGGCGAAGGCGGCATCCTGCCGGCCAGCCAGGAATTCCTGCAGGGGCTGCGCGACCTGTGCGACGCCCACGATGCGCTGCTGATCTT
Organism: Billgrantia sp. Q4P2; assembly: GCF_052806135.1. NCBI lineage: Bacteria > Pseudomonadati > Pseudomonadota > Gammaproteobacteria > Oceanospirillales > Halomonadaceae > Billgrantia > Billgrantia sp. Q4P2. The sequence goes on along the minus strand of NZ_JBRBAI010000006.1, from coordinate 269,774 downwards.
CGACGAGGTGCAGACTGGTGTCGGCCGTACCGGCTCGCTCTATGCCTACATGGAGTACGGTATCGAGCCGGACATTCTTACCAGTGCCAAGGCACTGGGTGGCGGCTTCCCCATCGGTGCCATGCTCACCACCGATCGCGTCGCCCCGGCGCTGGCCATCGGCACCCACGGCTCCACTTATGGCGGTAACGCCCTGGCCTCGGCCGTGGCACTGGCCGCGGTGGAGCACATCGACACGCCGCAAGTTCTGGATGGTGTCAAGCAGCGCCATGATCTGTTCCGCGAGCACCTCGAGACGATCAACCGCAAGCACGGCGTGTTCAAGGAGATCCGCGGTATGGGGCTGTTGATTGGCGCCGAGATGACGCCCGAGTACCAAGACCGGGCCAAGGACATCCTGCCGCTGGCCATCGAGGAGGGCCTGATGGCGTTGATCGCCGGGCCCAACGTGCTGCGCATGGCGCCATCGCTGGTGATTCCCGAGGCCGATATCGCCGAGGGCATGGCACGGCTCGAGCGTGCCATTGCGCGGCTGGTGGCGGCCAAGTGACGTCCGGCCCTGCCATGCGCGACACCTCCGCCAATCGATCAGGAGATCCCGCCATGATGGTCGTACGCCCCGTTCGGCCGGCCGACCTGCCGGCCCTGGAGCGGTTGGCGGGCTTGGCCACCCCGAGCCTGACCAACCTGCCGGCCCATCGCGACCGCCTCGAAGAGCGCATCGCCCGCTCGCGTCAGTCGTTCGGCCGCGAGGTGGATTTCCCTGGTGACGAGCACTACACCTTCGTGCTCGAGGACCTCGAACGCAACGAGGTGGTAGGCACGGCCACCCTGCGCGCCGAGGCCGGTGCGCGGGAGGCCTACTACACCTACCGCCAGGAAACCCTGATCCACGCCTCGCAGCAGCTCAACGTGCGTCGCGAGGTGCAGACCCTGTCGCTCTCCCACGAGGTCTCCGAGACCACTCAGCTGTGCGCCCTGTCGCTGGACCCGCGCTATCGCGGTACCAGCGCCGAGAGCCTGCTGCGCCGGGCGCGGCTGATGTTCATCGCCCAGTACCCGGAGCGCTTCGCCGAGGTGCTGGCGATGGCCTTCCCGGGCTATCTCGACGAGCAGGGCGAGTCGCCATTCTGGAACAGCGTGGGGCGCCACTTCTTCGTGCGCGACTATCACGACATCAACTACCTTGCCGGGGTGCGCTCGAAGAGCTTCATCGCCGAGGTGATGCCGCAGTTCCCCCTCTACCTGGCGCTGCTCACGCCCCAGGCACGGGCCGCCATCGGCCGCGAGCACCCCGCCCACGAGGCGGCCATGGCCGAGATGCTGGCCGAGGGCTTCATGCGTTCGCGCCACGTCGACCTGTTCGACGCCGGCCCGGTGATCAAGGGCGAGCGCGACCGCCTGCACACCTTCCGTCGTGCTGCCTGGCATCCGGTGCGGGTGCGCCCGGCCCATGCCCTGCCGGACGCCGAGCCGGCGATGATCGCCAACCAGCGCCTGGCCGACTTCCGCTGCGTGGTGGCGCGCTACGCGCTCTCGCCCACCGGGCAGCTGATGCTCTCGCCGGAGCATGCCGAGCTGCTCGGGGTAGAGGAGGGGCGGGCGGTGCTGGCCGCGCCGCTGGCGCTGCCGACCGCGGGCGAGGACGAACTGGGCTTCGACGAGGGAGAGCTGTGATGCGTATCCGACCGATCGCCGAGGGCGACTTGGACGAGCTGCAGAAGATCGCTCGCGAGACCGGTGTCGGCTTCACCTCGTTGCCCGATAATCGCGAGTTTCTCGCGGCCAAGATCGACGCCGCGGTGGCCGCCTTCGAGCAGCGCACGCCGGCCGACCGGCGCAACTACTTTTTCGTGCTGGAAGACGAAGAGAGCGGCGAACTGGCCGGCTGCTGCGCCATCGAGGGCCAGGTGGGCCGCGAGGTGCCGTTCTATCACTACCGCCTGGGCACCCTGGCCCACTCCTCGGTGCAGCTCGACCTGCACCGCACCATCGACACCCTGTTTCTCAGTTCCGACCACACCGGCGACGCCGAGGTGGCCTCACTGTTCTTGCGCCCGCCATACCGGGGCAAGGAGCGCCAGCACCAGCGCAACGGCGCGCTGCTGTCGATGATGCGCTGGCTGTTCATGGCCGAGTTCCGCGACCAGTTCCCCAACAAGGTCCTGGCCGAGATGCGCGGCGTGTTCGATGAGCGCGGCAAGAGTCCGTTCTGGGAGTGCCTGGGCAGCCATTTCTTTCCCATGGACTTCGACGAGGCCGACCGGCTCACCGGGCTCGGCCAGAAGAGTTTCATCGGCGAGCTGATGCCCAAGTTCCCGATCTACACGCCGTTTCTCTCCGACGAGGCGCGGGCCTGCATCGGCCAGGTGCACCGCCACACCCGACCGGCGCTGGCCATGCTCAAGAAGGAGGGCCTGCGCTGGGAAGGCTTCATCGACATTTTCGACGGCGGGCCGACGGTGGAAGCCTATATCGACGACGTGCGCGCGGTGCGCAAGTCGCACCGCTGCCGGGTCGAGATCAGCAGCGCCAGCGACACGCCGCTAGCACGACCGCGCTGGCTGGCGGCGAGCACGGTGATGGCCGATTTTCGTGCCGCCTGGGTGGCTCACGGCCCCGACGAGGACGGCACCCTCACCCTGAGCGAGACGGAGGCACAGCGGCTGGGCGTGACGGCCGGCGACTCCCTGCGCGTACTGGATACCGAGGAGACTTCATGAAAGCGATGCAACAGCTGATGATCGGCGGCCGCTGGCAGTCGGGCGAGGCGACGGGCTTCACCAAGCGCGATCCGGTTTCCGGCGAGACCCTGTGGCAGGGCGCGGCGGCCAGCGACAGCCAGGTAGCGGCAGCGGTCGAGGCCGCCCGCGGCGCCTTCCCGGGCTGGGCCCGGCTCGCCTTCGCCGAACGCCTGAGCGTGGTGGAGCGCTTTCGCGAGCTTCTCGAGACCCACCGCGAGGACCTGGCTCGGGGCATCGCCGCGGAAACCGGCAAGCCGCTGTGGGAGGCGCGTACCGAAGTGGGTGCCATGATCGGCAAGGTGGCGATCTCGGTACGCGCCTATCAGGAGCGTACCGGCGAGCGTAGCCGTGAGGTCGGCGACACCACGGCGGTGCTGCGTCATCGCCCCCACGGGGTGATGGCGGTGTTCGGCCCCTACAATTTCCCCGGCCACCTGCCCAACGGCCACATGGTGCCGGCGCTGCTGGCCGGCAACACGGTGGTGTTCAAGCCCAGCGAGCAGACGCCTTTGACGGCCGACCTGACCTTGCAGTGCTGGCATGAGGCGGGCCTGCCCGCCGGTGTGATCAACTTGGTGCAGGGCGCCGCCCCGGTGGGCCAGGCGCTGTCGTCGCACCCGGGTATCGACGGCTTGCTGTTTACCGGCAGCGCCCGGGTCGGGGGCCTGCTCAACCGTCAGTTCGCCGACCAGTTGGAGAAGATCCTGGCGCTGGAACTGGGCGGCAACAACCCGCTGGTGGTCAAGGACGTGCACGACCAGGACGCCGCGGTACTCACCATCCTGCAGTCGGCCTTCCTCTCCGGCGGCCAGCGCTGCACCTGCGCGCGCCGCCTGATCGTGCCCGAAGGGCAGGTCGGCGATCACCTGCTCGACGCGCTGGTCGATGCCATCGCCCGCCTGCGGGTGGCAGGCCAGTTCGCGGAGCCGGCGCCGTTCTACGGCGGCCTGGTCAGCCAGGAGGCGGCCGAGGGCCTGCTCAAGGCCCAGGACGAGCTGGAAGCGCTGGGCGGCGTGGTGCTGGCGCGTATGGAGTGCCTGGAGGAGGGCACCAGCCTGCTCAGCCCGGCGCTGATCGACGTCACCGGCCTGCCGGTGCCCGACGAGGAGCACTTCGGCCCGCTGCTCAAGGTATACCGTTATAGGGACTGGGATCACGCCATTGAACTGGCCAACGACACCCGCTATGGCCTCGCCGCGGGGCTGATCGGCGGCGAACGCGCCGACTGGGACGACTTCCTGCTGCGCATCCGCGCCGGCATCGTCAACTGGAACCGCCAGACCACCGGGGCCTCCGGCGACGCCCCCTTCGGCGGCGTGGGCATCAGCGGCAACCATCGCCCCAGTGCCTATTACGCGGCGGACTACTGCGCCTACCCGGTGGCCTCGATGGAGGCCGAGTCCCTGACCCTGCCTGACAACTTGCCGCCGGGAGTCGTGTTATGAGCGAAACGACGAATGCCGCCGACTACCGGGAAGTGAACTTCGACGGCCTGGTGGGCCCGACTCACAACTATTCGGGCCTGGCCCACGGCAACGTGGCCTCGATGCGTCATGGCGGACTGGTGTCCAATCCCCGTGAAGCGGCGCTGCAGGGCCTGGGCAAGATGAAGGCGCTGATGGAGGCCGGCTACGCCCAGGGCGTGCTGCCGCCCCAGCAGCGCCCAGACCTCGGTGCGCTGCGCTCGCTAGGTTTCTCCGGCAGCAACCGCGAGGTGCTGGCGCGTGCGGCCAGCGAGGCGCCCCAGGTGCTGCGCGCGGTGTGTTCGGCCTCGAGCATGTGGACGGCCAACGCCGGCACGGTGACTCCCAGCCGCGATGCGCCGGACGGCCGGGTGCACTTCACGCCGGCCAACCTGCAGTCGAGCTTCCACCGCTTCCTCGAACCGGAGACCACCGGCCGCGTGCTGGCAGCCATCTTCCGCAGCGAGGCGCACTTCGCCCATCACCCGGTGTTGCCGGCCACGCCGGCCTTCTCCGATGAAGGCGCGGCCAACCACACACGCCTGTGCGGCGACCACGGCGATGCCGGTGTGCACCTGTTCGTCTACGGTCGTCAGGCTTTCGGCGGGGACCCCGCCCATGAGCCCAAATGCTTCCCTGCACGCCAGACCCTGGAGGCGAGTCAGGCGGTGGCCAGACAGCACGGCCTCACGGAGTCCCAGGCGGTGTTCGCCCAGCAGCATCCCGATGCCATCGATGCCGGGGTGTTTCACAACGACGTGATCGCGGTGGGCAATGGGCCGGTGCTGCTCTATCACGCGATGGCCTTCCGCGATGAGCAGGCGACCCTCGATGAGTTGCGCAGCAAGATGGCCTCGCCCTTGATTCCGGTGCGCGTGCCGAGCGAGGCAGTGAGCCTGGAGGATGCGGTGGCCTCCTATCTCTTCAACTCGCAGCTGCTCAGCAACCCCGATGGCAGCATGACCCTGGTGGTGCCCGGCGAGTGCCAGGAGCGCGAGGCAGTGTGGCGTACCATCCAGGACCACCTGCTGGCCGGCCACAACCCTATTGGCGAGGTGGTCGTCAAGGACGTCAAGCAGAGCATGCGCAACGGCGGCGGCCCGGCCTGCCTGCGCCTGCGTGTGGTCCTGTCGGATGCCGAGCGTGCCGCGTTGACCGGCCGCGTGCTGCTTACCGAGGTCCTGCACGGCGAGCTGACCGCCTGGGTCGAGCGCCACTACCGCGACCGCCTGGCGCCCGATGACCTGGCCGACCCGCAACTGGCTGATGAGACCCTCACCGCGCTGGACGAACTCACTCGCATCCTTCAAATTGGTTCGGTCTATCCCTTCCAGTTGAGATAAGGGACATCATGCGCGGGATCACCATCGTACGCTTGAGCCCCGACTCGCCCCACGTCGCCACGGTGGCGAGCTGGACCTTCGCCGAGTGGGGGCACCTCAACCCCGGCCATACGGCCGAGACCTGGCGCGAGGCCTTTCGCCGTGAATGCGGCGAGGGCGGTGTGCCATCGGTCTTCGTGGCAATGCAGTGTGACCAGCCTGTAGGCACGGCGGCATTGATGGCCGAGGACATGGCCAGCCGCGGCGAACTCACGCCCTGGCTGGCCTCGGTGTTCGTCCTGCCCGAATGGCGCGGGCGAGGCATTGCCGCGCGATTGATCCGCCGTGTCGAAGAGGAAGCCGCCGACAGCGGTTTCGACCAGTTCTACCTGTATACCCCCGACCAGCAGGGGCTCTATCGTCGGCTCGGCTGGCAAGACCACGAGGAGCTGAGCTATCGCGGCGAGGAGGTCTCCATCATGCTGCGCCGGCTCGAGGCATGACGGCGGCGTCGCCCCTTGGGCTATACCGCGAGGCGGTGGAGCGCCAGGGCTTTGCCCCGGACGAGGCCCAGCGAATTGCCGCAGCACGGCTCGACGCCTGCTTCCAGGCGCTGCACGATGAAGCCAGGGAAAAGCAACGTCGAGCCATACCCGGTATCTATCTCTGGGGCCCGGTGGGCCGCGGCAAGACCTGGCTGATGGATGGCTTCTACCGCCATCTCGAGGCGCCCGCGCGTCGCCAGCACTTTCATCGCTTCATGCGCTGGGTGCACCAGCGCCAATTCCAGTTGAATGGCACCGCCGACCCCCTGTCCGCACTGGCGCGAGAGCTGGCGGCGGAAGTTCGCGTGCTGTGCCTCGACGAGCTGTTCGTCAGCGATATCGCCGATGCCATGCTGCTCGGTCGCCTGCTGCAGGCGCTGTTCGAACAAGGCGTTGTGCTGGTATGCACCTCCAACCAGGCGCCGAGCCAGCTCTATGCCGACGGTTTCAACCGCGAGCGCTTCCTGCCTGCGATTGCCGCCATCGAGCGCTGCATGGAAATGGTGGAGCTGGATGGCGGCTACGACCACCGCCTGCATCCCGGCCGGGCGTGCCAGCGCTACTGGATAGCGGAGCCCGGCCGGCCGAGCGCCCTCACCAGCGTTTTTGCGCGCCTGAGCGAGGGCCAGCCGACGAGCCGTGAGCCCATCGAGTTGGGCCATCGTCGCATTGCGGTGGAGCGGCGTAGCGAACGGGTGGTGTGGTGTCGCTATGCCGAGCTGTGCGAGCTGCCGCTGGCGGCGCTGGATTTCATCGCATTGGCCGATGAGTTCGAGCACGTTCTACTGAGCGAGGTACCCCGGCTGAACGATGCCGGCACAGTGGGACGCATCGCCCGCGGAACCGAGGATGGCGCCGAGCGGATCGAGGCCGGGGAGCGCGAGCTGCCGCCGCTATCGCGGCGCGACGACGGTGTGCGACGCTTCATCGCCCTGGTCGACGAATGCTACGACCGCCGCGTGCCGCTCTACGTGGAGGCCGAAGTCGCCATGGACGAGCTGTATGCCCATGGCTACCTGGAATTCGCCTTCCGGCGCACCCTCAGCCGGCTACACGAGATGCAGCTGGCGAGGTTCGGCGTGGATGGCTAGCCGGCGCTGCCCGCCCCGCCGACGACGCCCCCGCGCAGGCCGCCCTGGCGGTCGCTGTCGCGCAGGTGCTTCGCCACGGTGTCCTCCGGCGAGCCGGCCATCTCGCGGAACATGCCCATCGAGCCGAGCAGGGCGGAGGACTCGTAGGGCACGAAGACCCGCTCGCCGTTCTTGGCCATGTTGGGCAGACTCTTGATGTAGCTCTGGCCGAGCAGGTAGCCCACTACGGTGCGCTTGTGCTCGTCGCTTTCGCCGATGGCGCTGAGCACCAGCTTGATCGACTCCTGCTCGCCCTGGGCGCGCAGGATGGCCGACTCCTTGTCGCCCTGGGCGTTGAGGATCGCCGATTCGCGCTGGCCTTGGGCCATGGCAATGGCGGCGGCCTTCTCGCCCTCCGCTTCGGTTACGGTGGCACGGCGCTTGCGCTCGGCGGCCATCTGCAGGCGCATGGCGGACTCCACCTCTTCGGGCATGGCAATGTCCTGCACTTCGACCCGCGAAATCTTCACCCCCCACTTGGAAGCGGCTTCTTCCATGGCAGCCTGGATCTCGTTGTTGACCTCGGCGCGGGACTCGAACAGCTTGTCGAGCTCCATCTTGCCCACCACCGAGCGCAGGGTGGTCTTGGCCAGCACCTCCACCGCCTGGCTCATGTTCTCCACCTCATAGACGGCGCGGCGCGGGTCGATGATCTGGTAGTAGAGGGCGCCGTTGATGTTCACCGTGACGTTGTCGGTGGTCACTACCGGCTGGCCCGGAAAATCCATGACCGTTTCACGGCGGTCGATACGGACCTCGCTGCTGGTTACCGGATGATAGTCCTCGCCCATCTTGCGATAGCGAATCATGGTGATGGCGCGGGGTTGCTCGATAAACGGAATGATGATGTTGATGCCGCTCTCCAGCAGGCGGTTGAACGAGCCCAGGCGCTCGATCACCATGACTTCCGACTGGCGTACGATCACTAGCCCCTTGGCTACGATCAGGATACCGATCACTACGACGATGAGGGCCAGCAGCAGCCCCGGGTTGATGGGTAGATCCATATTCACATTCTCTCCATGCAGTGGCGTAGGGTGTGACGGGGCCATCGAGCGGCACCCGAAACGGTCATGCTCGGTTCAGTGCGGTTGGGCGTGGCTGACGATGGCCGTGGTGCCATCGAAGCGTTCGAAGGTCACCAGGCTCCCTTCCGGCAGCTCGGTCTCGCCGGTTTCGTCCACGCGCAGGCGGTAGAAGTCGCCGTTGATCTTGACCCCGCTGGCGCCGTCGAAGTCGCGCTTGAGGGTGGTGTAGGTGTGCCCCCGCTCCACGCCGGTGCCGGTGGTGCCGTAGGACACTCCCCTGGGAGAGAACCAGGGACGGATCACCTTGACCGCAAGCGGTATCAGGATGCCCGAGAACACGCCCATGGCGAGCAGCTGCCAGGGCAGGGTAAATCCCATTGCCGCCAGGGCCGAGGTGAGGGCGGCAGCCACGCCCAGCGACAGCAGCACCAGGCCGCCGGAGGAGAGTTCGGCCAGGCCCAGGAGCAGGGCGATGGCCAGCCAGATCAAGGCGGGATTCCAGTCCATGGTAGTCTCGGTAATGAATTGTTTCCCGGTGCGCCGGTGCAATGACCTGCGCGGCGCCTGATTCTATCGTAGTCGTAGGACCCCCATGGTAAAGGAGAGCACCATGTCGCACACCCTGGCAGTACGTCCTTTTTCAGCATTGGCCCTCATTCTCGCCGGCAGCTCACTGCTGGTGGCGCCTGCCCTGGCCTCGGAAGAGGAAGCCCAGGCTCAGGAAAGGATCGAACAGGCTGCCGACCAGGCCGAGGCGCAGCAGGGCGAAGCGCAGACCAATGACGTCGGGGACGAGGCAAGCGAGGGCGACGAGCCGGAGGAGGACGAGACCGGCGTCGAGGCCGATCATGCCGGGCACACCGAGCATGTCATCGAACCCGAGGAGGATGAGCATGCCGATAACCCTGCGGTGCAGGCCTATCGCGAGATCGCCGAGCGCATGCACGAGGACATGAGGGGCGATTTCACCGGCGACCCCGACGTCGACTTCGCCCGTGGCATGATCCCTCACCACCAGGGCGCCATCGACATGGCCAATGTGGTGCTCGCCCACGGCGAGGACGAGGCGATTCGCGACCTCGCCCGCGAGATCATCGAAGCCCAGGAGGAGGAGATCGCCTTTCTGCGTGACTGGCTGGTGCAACATGGCCACGAGAGTGAATAACCCACTTCCCTTTCGTTGAACCTGTCGATGGCACGCAGCGCGTGCCATCGCCGTGTCCCACCCATACGCCCCCGTCGTCCCGCTACGCCCCACCCATACGCCACCGCTACGCCCCCCGGGGAGGAGGACGCCTGCGCCGCGATTGGCGAGCCTAGGCGTGTTCGCTGGCGCCGTTCTGTAAGTCGATTGATTGACTCTGATCGTGTGTTCTACGACCAAGGGTGTAGAAACGTTCGAGAAGGAAAAGGCCGGGCCAACTGAGCCCGGCCGAAATGCCGCTGCAGGTATCTCGGCTACAGCCCCAGGCGCTCCTTCACCCGGCCGAAGGCGGCGAGGGCGAACTCCAGGTCGTCGCGGGATAGCGCGGCGGACATCTGGGTACGGATACGCGCGCGGCCCTGGGGCACCACCGGATAGGAGAAGGCGATCACGTAGACACCCTCCTTGAGCATTTCCTCGGCGAAGCGGGCGGCGAGGCCGGCGTCGTGCAGCATCACCGGCACGATGGGGTGCTCGCCGGGCAGCAGCTCGAAGCCCAGTCGCTCCAACCCTTCACGGAAGAAGGCGGTGTTCTCCTTGAGTCGTTCGCGCAGGTCGCGCGACCCGGCAGCCAATTCGATGGCCTTCAGCGCGCCGGCCACCACCGGCGGCGCCACGGTGTTGGAGAACAGGTACGGCCGCGAGCGCTGGCGCAGCAGTTCGATGACTTCGCGCTTGCCGCTGGTATAGCCGCCGCTGGCGCCGCCCAGCGCCTTGCCCAGGGTGCCGGTGGTGATGTCGATGCGATCCATGCAGCCGCGGTACTCGTGGGTACCGCGGCCGCCCTCGCCGAGAAAGCCGGTGGCATGGCAGTCGTCGAAGTGCACCAGGGCGCCGTAGCGTTCGGCCAGGTCGCAGATCTCGTCGAGCCGGGCGATGTAGCCGTCCATGGAGAACACGCCGTCGCTGGTGATCAGCTTGAAGCGTGCGCCGTCGCGTTCGGCGGCCTTGAGCTGCTCTTCCAGATCGGCCATGTCGTTGTTGCGGTAGCGGTAGCGTCGAGCCTTGCAGAGTCGTACGCCGTCGATGATGCTGGCGTGGTTGAGCTCGTCGGAGATCACTGCGTCTTCGGCGCCGAGCAGGGTCTCGAACAGCCCGCCGTTGGCGTCGAAGCAGGAGGGATAGAGAATGGTGTCCTCGGTGCCGAGGAAGTCGGTCAGGCGCTGTTCGAGCTGCTTGTGCAGGCTCTGGGTACCGCAAATGAAGCGCACCGAGGCCAGCCCGTAGCCCCACTTCTCGAGGCCCGCCTTCGCCGCGGCGTTGACCTCGGGGTGTTGGGCCAAGCCAAGGTAGTTGTTGGCACACAGGTTGAGCACTTCCTGGCCGGCGTTGATGCCGACATGAGCGCCCTGGGGGGTGGTCAGCTGACGCTCGTGCTTGTATAGCCCGGCCTGGCGAATGGCGTCGAGTTCGCCGCTCAGGTGCTGCTTGAAGGCTCCGTACATGATCATGACTCCCAGTTGAGAACGACCTTGCTCGCTTCACCGCTCAACATGGCATCGATGCCGTGCTGGAACTCGGTGTAGGGCAGGCGATGGGTGATCACCGGCGAGATGTCGAGGCCGGACTCGACCATGACCGACATCTTGTACCAGGTCTCGTACATCTCACGGCCGTAGATGCCCTTCAGCGTCAGCATGTTGAAGATCACCGTGTTCCAGTCGATGGCGACCTCCTCGGTGGGAATGCCAAGCATCGACACCTTGCCGCCGTGGCACATGTTGGCCAGCATGTCGCGGAAGGCGGCCGGGCTGCCGGACATCTCCAGGCCCACGTCGAAGCCCTCGGTCAGCCCCAGCTCACGCTGTACGTCGGACAGCTTCTCGTGGCGTACGTCCACGGTGCGGGTGGCGCCCAGGCGCTTGGCCAGCTCGAGACGCCCCGGGTTGAGGTCGGTGATGACGACGTGTCGCGCACCGGCATGGCGGCATACCGCCGCGGCCATGGCACCGATCGGCCCGGCCCCGGTGATCAGCACGTCCTCGCCGAGCAGGTCGAACTGCAGCGCGGTGTGCACGGCGTTGCCCAGCGGGTCGAACAGCGCAGCCACGTCGAGGTCGATGCCCGGCTTGTGCTCCCACACGTTGGACATGGGCAGCGACACGTACTCGGCAAAGGCACCGGGGCGGTTGACCCCCACGCCGCTGGTGTGGGCGCACAGATGGCGGCGCCCGGCCAGGCAGTTGCGGCAGCGGCCGCATACCACGTGACCCTCGCCGGAGACGATCTGACCGGGATGGAAGTCGTTGACATTGGAGCCGACCTTGACGATCTCGCCGACGAACTCATGGCCCACCACCATGGGGACCGGGATGGTCTTCTGGGCCCAGCTGTCCCACTTGTAGATGTGCACGTCGGTGCCGCAGATGGCGGTGCGCTTCACCTTGATCAGCACGTCGTTGATGCCGACCTTTGGTTCCGGCACTTCGTCCAGCCAGAGGCCGGATGCTGCCTCCTTCTTGATCAGTGCTTTCATTTCTCTACCTTCCTGACTTGTGGTTGGAGGATTCAGGTGGGTGGGCTACGAGAGGCTTGTGGCAATTCCCAATGAGACGTTTACTATAGAAGAATGAATTCCAGTATTGCAGAACATTTCCCTGATGCAAGAAAAAATTCCTTCATGGTGGAAGTTTCGTTCGCCATCAGGATGGCCCTCGAACCCAAGCGCCTGGAGATGTCTGGGTCGGTGAGGAGAAGTGTAGGTGGACGATAGAACGATGACCGAATCGCAGGCGGAAGCCGGCAGTCTCTCCACCCGTGTGATCGAACTGCGCAAGCGGCGCGGGCTCACCCTGGAGCAGTTGGCGGCGGCGTCGGGGGTCAGCCGTTCGATGCTCAGCCAGATCGAGCGCGGCAAGGCCAACCCGACCCTGGCGGTGACGCTGCGCATCGCCCAGGCCTTCGACATGAACATCGGCGACCTGGTGGACCAGCCCTGGACGGCTTCGCGCATCGAGGTGGTGCGTGGCAATGACGCCAGCCAGCTGTTTCGCGACGATCACGACTGCCGCATTCGTACGCTCTCGCCGCTGCATATGGAGAAGAACGTCGAATTCTACGAGATCCGGCTTGCGCCGGGAGCGCGCCTGCAGAGCGCCGCCCACTTCGAGGGAACCCGGGAATTGCTGACCGTTACCCAGGGCCAGGCGCGGGTTGTGGCAGGAGAGAACCGCTGTGAGCTGAACCCGGGCGATTCGGCTCATTATCATGCCGACCTGGAACACACCATCGAGAACTGCGGCGAGGAGGAGCTGGTGAGCTTTCTCGTCGTGACCTACCAATAGGGCAAGCGGAGGTGGACTTGACGGGGCTGGTGTACTGGCTGGACATGGTGGGCGTGATCGTCTTCGCCCTCTCGGGGGTGATACTCGCCTGCCGCTCGCGTATGGATCCGTTCGGCATGCTGGTGCTGGCGGCGGTCACGGGCATCGGCGGCGGCACCCTGCGCGACCTGGTACTCGGCGTGCGCCCGGTGTTCTGGATCGCTGACCCCACCTACCTGTGGGTGATCTTGGCGACCGTGGGCCTGTCGATCGTTGGCTTCCACTATATCCACCGCCTCTCGCGCGTCTTCCTGCCGGTGGCCGATGCCTTCGGCCTGGCGCTGTTCACGGTGATCGGTGCCCACAAGGCATTGCAGTTGGAGGCGCCCGGGGTGGTGGCGGTGTTGATGGGGCTGTTGACAGGGGTGGCGGGGGGCATGGTGCGCGACGTGCTGGCGCGCCGCGTCCCCATGGTGCTGCGCCAGGAGGTGTATGCCACGGCCTCCATCGCCGGCGGGATCACCTACGTGGGGCTGGGGGCGCTGGACGTGCCGGTCGGGATCGCCATCGGCCTGGCGCTCGCGGTGACGCTGGGCCTGCGCCTGGCGGCCATTAACTGGGGGCTCGCGCTGCCGGTGTTTGCCTGGGTCGTCATTCCTCCGCCGGTCGAGCCGCCGTCGACGGACGGCGACTCCCGGGTCGACGTGGTCGCCGACAACACGGCCGGAAGGAGGGCGGCACGTCCCAAGGTGAGGGTCCGCATGATCTCGCCTCGACAGCGGAGCAGGAAAGATGGCTGAAGGCACCCTGCACCGCCTGTTGGCCGGTCGTTGGCTCATACCGTTCTTGCTGGCGTGGCTGGCAGGCTGCGCGATCGATGCCTCGTCGCCATCGGACGATCATCGGGCCGCAGGTCAGGCGATCCAGGCCGTCTATGAGGCTGCCTTGCCCGAGCTTCCCCGCGACAAGCAGCGCCACTATGCCCAGCGGCTCTATCGCATGAGCGGTGATGCGCGCTATCTCGAATTCCTCGAGGCGCATGGCCGCCTGCTCCTGACCCAGCTCGAGCGTGACATTGCCGGTCTCGAGGAGCCTGGCTATGCGTCGGCTCGTGCATTGGAGATCGTGGCCAACTATCCGCTGCGCTCCGTCAAGCAAAGGGCGCGCAAGGCCATGCTGGCGGAATGGGGCGAGATCGCCTTTGGCCGGCAGCTGCTGTTTCGCCTGATACAGGCGGACTACTATGGCTTGCTGGAAGAGTTGCCGGGGCGTCGACTGGCCTTGGACTACCTGTCGAGCCTGGAATGGCATCGATTCCTGACGGACCCCGAGGTCATGCGTATCTATGCCGCCCAGGTGGCGAACCAGGCCTGGTTCCTGCATCAGCTTGGCATCGTCGATCTGCGTGAGGAGATGATCGAGGCGTTCCGGGTGGTTTATCCCAGGGATGCCGTGGCCGCGATGGGAGAAGCCGACTACCACAACCGGCTGTATGGCATGACCCATATGGTGATCGCCGACAGTCGCTACTATCAGCGCCGGGTGCCGGCCGAACGGCACGCCTGGATCCTCGATGCCTTCAGCGCCGAGATCGAGCGCATTCTCGATCAGGCCACGGAGGACATCCAAGCCGAGGTGGCGCTTGCCTTCCTGCTGACGGGTAACGAAGGGCATCCTGTCGTGGCGCGGATACGCCAGCGCCTGGCCGCGGCCATCGACCCTGCCACAGGCATCATACCTTCGCCGAAAGGCGAGACCGGCCTGGCGCGAGGCGAACATCGCAACGTGCTGGCGGTCATGGTGCTCACCTGGCCGGGACGCTTGCACCCCGGGCCTGACTTGTCTGCAGGAGTGCTGCCGGCCGCAGGTGCGCTGCACCGGCCGCGCGATCATGCCGGCGCGGGGCTGGTCGTGATCCTCGCTAGACGATCTGGGTGGCGTTCGCCATTTGCGGAGCGAGTGTCGATTTGATGTGGCGATAAAGCGGCCGCAGGCTGGACTTGAGATCCCGCTCGGCCTGGTGCTGGTCGATGTAGTACGCCGCCCGGGGGCCACAGTAATCGATGATGTCGCCGACCTGTCGAAACTTCAGCCCCGAGATTTTTAGCAGCCGTGCGAAGCGTGGCTCCATCATCGAGAAGACATGGCGCCTGCCCGAAAGGCCGACGATGGCAGTGGCGGCCAGAAACAGGCTCAGGGTCACCAACGGGGAAGGGGGAGGCAGGCGATTATGTTCGAGTGGCTGCAGATCCTGTTCACGTAGCCCCAGGGCACATTCTCGCGTGCGGCGGAAATCAGGGTGCACGGCGAGGCGCGAGACTTCGCAGAGCGAGCTGCGCTCGAACCGGTCCGGGTGCAGCTGTGGGTCGGTCAGGCCATGGGAGCAACTCTCTTCCAGCGGTAAACGCTGCGGCTGCCCGGCATTGTCGATGGGCAGGACCACCCTGAGACAGCCCGCGTCGCTGCTGCTCGCTCGGTGGTTGAGCAAGCAGAGGATTGAATGCTTGTCGTGGGCATCTTTTTCAAAGGGAAGGTCGGTATCTTCGCCCAGGCGGTACTGGAGTTCCTCGCGGAAGACCTGGTGCCGCAGGGCATAGGCTCGGTAGCGGCTACTCTGGCTGCGAGCAATGATGAAGCGGTATTGCTCGAGGAACTCGCGCACCCGGTCACCCTGGGGCATGTCACGTTCGCTGGAATTCGACTCATGACGTGGTGTCACCATGTGAAACTCCCGGAATGGTCTCTGCCAGAAGTGTGGGACGACCAAGATGGTAGCCCTGGCCGTAAGAGATGCCGTAGGAAGTCAAAAGTGGGATCAGTACCTCCTGATCGACGAACTCGGCGATGGCCAGCTTGCCGAAGCCTGCCGCGATGTCGGCAATGGCCTTGACGATGACTTGGCTGTCTGTGTTCGTGTTCAGGGTTCGAATGAAGGCGCCATCGATCTTGATGAAATCGACGGGCAGCTCGCCGAGGTAGTGGAAGCTGCTGAAGCCGACGCCGAAGTCGTCGAGGGCGGTGCGACAGCCCAGATCGCGCAGGGCCTGGAGTACCCCACGCGCGCTGGAAAAATCGGTGACGGCCGCGGTCTCGGTGATTTCTAGGATCAGGTGGTGTGGATCCGCGCCGGTAGCCGACAGCTCTTCCATGAGAAATTGCTTGAGTCCCTGGTCGTGCAAGGTCTGGCCCGAGAGGTTGACGGCGAGGCTGATGCCCTGGGCCTGAACGCGGCTCAGGGCGCGCAGGCTCTGGCGTAGCACCCAGCGGTCGATCTGCACGATCTGGCCGCTGCGCTCCGCCATGGGAATGAAGTGAGCGGGGGAAATGAGGGCTCCCTTGGGGCCACGCATGCGCAGCAGCACTTCGTAGTGGCGCACATCACCATCGCTCAGGCGAACGATTGGCTGCACCATCAGCTCGAATCCCTCCTCGTCGATCGCCTGTCGAATTCGCTCCACCCAGTAGACCCGCTCCTGCAACTCGTCCTTGGCGCGCTCGAGTGTCGAGAGCAGATGCCAGCGCTGGGAACCGCTCTCCTTCGCCTTGTACATGGCCAGATCGGCGTTGGCCATCAGGTCGGCGGGGTTGTCGCCATGGGTCGGGAACAGGGCGATCCCGAGGCTCGAGGTTGCCCGATGACGCTGGCCGCCGGCATCCAGGCCGGTGCTGTCGAGCAGCGGGGTGATCTGCTTGGCGATAGCGATGGCCTGACGGGTGTCGGCGCCCTCCAGCAGCAGCGCAAATTCATCGCCGCCCAGGCGCGCGATGGTGCCGCAGTGGCCGAATTCCTGAAACAGCGCATCGGCGACCATGCGCAGGAGCTGGTCACCCGTGTGGTGCCCGCTGAGCTCATTGACGTCCTTGAAGTGGTCGAGGTCGAGTAACAGCACTGCACCGCTGCGTCCCCGCCGCATGACGTTGCCCAGGACTTCCTGGAAGTAGCGCCGGTTGTATAGCTCTGTCAACGGATCGCGCTCGGCCAGCCAGGTGAGGCGTGCTTCGGCCAGCTTGCGCTCGGTGATGTCGAGCCCGACCGAGATTCGTGTCGCCCGGGAATCGTTGTGTGAAGCCAGTGGCGCATGGTACCAGGCGATGGTTCGTTGCCGCCCATCCGCCGTCACCAGGCTGCGTTCCTCCTGAGGGATGTTCTCGATGGGATCGTTGCCTTTGCGAGGCGTGAAGACATGATCAAAGGGACGGCCCAGCAGTCGCTCCTCTTGCATGGCCAGGGTCGTGAGGGCGTAATCGTTGACCAGCGTGATGCGTCCCTGATCGTCCTGGGTGACGATGAAGACGCGCGCGGTATCCAGCAGGCTGCCGACGAAATCGCGCTCACGAGCCAATTCGTCCACTCGCTCGGCAAGCTGTAATCCACGGGCAGTGACTTCCCTCTCCAGCCTTTCCAACTGATCGGAGAGCGCCAGCGTCGTACCTTCCAGCACGTCGATCTCGTCTTCGAAACGGCTGTGGGGGGCGGGAATGGCGCTGCGGGTCTCGGCGAAGCCACCGTGGGCCAAGGCCGGAAGGACGCCGGCCAGCCGGCGCAGTCTTGCCATCGGGCGGAGCAGGATGGCAAGTAGCAGTAGCTCGGCCGCCAGCCAGCCGCCGATACCGACCAGCAGCAGGTTGCCGGTGTTCTCCTGGATGGCCCGAATCTGGGCGCTGATATCCGTTGCCATGAGGAAGAAACCGCTACTGCGCCGGTTGTTGTCGGCCTCCATGCGTATCGCGGACAGTTCGTAATCGCGACCGGCATGCTGCAGGCGCAGCGGTGTTTCGAGGATTTCGCTGAGCATGGCCATTCGGGTAGCCTGCTGAAGCATCGGCAGGTAGTGATCCGGGTGCGTCAGTGCGACCAGGTGGCCGCTCCAGTTCGTCAAGTGCCGCTCCGGGGGCACTCCGGTTTCTTGAGACCCGGTGATCAACAGGGCGACGTCGCTGCCGGATACCTGCTGGGCCTGGCGGGTCACGTCCGCCAGCGAGCGCGATAGCATTACTATGCCAACGCTCTCGCCCTCGACCAGGATGGGCACGGCGGCATATTGCCGGCAGTCGTTGGCGCAGCGCAGTGCCGAGAGTGGATACTCGTTTTCCATTACCTGGCGTATCCAATCCTGAATCGGCCGCTCCTGGTCCGCCTGGCCTTCGCCCCACTCGGCCAGTTGCTGACCCTGGGCATCGAATACCAGAATCTCGTCGATACCGGCTTCGAGCTGAAGCGTGGGCCACTGGGATGAGAGCGATCCGATCAGCATCGCCTGTTCGTCATTCGCCAACGCCGGCCCCAGGTCGGGGGACGCGGCCGTCAGCGCCGCTATCTGCTGCAGGCTCGCCTCGGAGCGCTGCAGGGCAAGCTGGATTTCACGTGCTTCCCGCCTATGGCTCTCCTTGCGACCCTCCTCGAACTGACGGGTCAGGTTGGCGTGCCCAAGCCAGGTGAACAGTCCTGCCAGCACCAGCAGCAGCAGGCTGCTCAGGGCAAGCACTCGCCAGGTCAGGCTCAGTCGGGAACGAGGTGCTTGTGGGGAGGAAACGCTCATGCTGGCAATCCCTGGCCGGTTCTTGAAGAGTAGTGTGCTCGTCGATCAGAAGCGCAGTGAGAGTTGAAAAAGCACCATGTTCCAGCGCTGCTGGGTCTCGGCAGGGTCCGGTTCGTCGCGTAACGGCAGCCAGCCGGTACCGTTGACGTGGTGGTATTCGGCGGCCACCAGCACTCGGGGATTGATCCGCCATTGCAGCCCGAGCGTGATGTCATCCGCATAGCGAGCATGGGAGGGCCCACGTCCCTGGGTCTCGTAGGCTTGGCCCGAGCGGTCGTCGCGATCGCTCACCAAGCTGTCGTAGCGAATCAGCCACTGCCAATCGTCGAGGAAGCGCCGTGTATACTGGATGTACCAGCTTTCGCCGGTGACATCGGAACCGGGCAATGGACCGGTATCGGTCGTCGACACCTGGCGCAGGGCATACTCGCCCGTCAATGCCCAGCGCTCCTTGTCGTACTGCAGCGAGAGGATCCAGGGCTGAAAGTTGAGTTCTCCTTCGCTGGGGCCGAGCCCCAGGTCCAGGTTGACGTCCGCGGCGCTGAGAGCGGCCGTGAAACGTCCTCCGGAGTGCTCGTAGCGCAACTGGGCGATGGATGAAGTACTGCCGCTCACGTCCATGCCCAGTTGGGCAGGGTAGAGCTGGCTATCCAGGTCGCGTGTGGTGGGGGTGCCGACCCCACCCGTGAAGCGCAGCGTGCCGTGTTGCATTCGCTCCTCGGCATACAGGCTGACGCCATCGGCGGAAAGACCGAGCGAGCGGGTGCGGTCGAAATAGATCGACTGGGGCAACAGTATACTGGGGCGGGTGAAGGCCACGTCCCGGGTCTGGTTGTAGAAGCCGAAGGGGTTCTTGAAGCGCCCCACCTGGATGCCCAGGGTACGCCGCTGGTCGGAGAGCGGCTGGTAGTCGATCACCCCGTAGTCGAGTGCCGGGCGAGCTTCGCTGCCGTCTCCGCCGGCCCTGCGACTGAGTATCTGGGCAGCCACGAGCACGTCATGGCGCGGCCGGATCGAAGCGTTGGCACCGATCTCGGTGTACTTGAGACTGCCGTCACTGCTGCTGCTGGGTCCGAAGAAATCATTGTGGTCGGTGATGACGAGCGCCTGGCTGAGAAAGCCGTGTACCTGCAAGGTCTCCATGACGCCTTCCGCCACGGCCATGGGAGTCCAGGCGAGAACCAGCGCCAGGAGCACTGGGCGTGAGCGACGGCTACTCCATGGTGATGACTTGGACTCTCTCATCCAGATACTCCCTTTCCAGATACCCAAGGGCGCCAGGTGTGGTGGCGACGCGTTCCAGCATCTCTGACTGGCTGCTGGCCTGGCTTGGTGCCTGTCCCATCCCCGAGAACACCATGCGATCCCAGGCCAACTGCAGTTGATGGGGGTAAACGGTAAGCCGCTCCTTGGCGAAGCGTGCATGGACGGGGTGGGCATTGGGCAATACGAAGACACGCACGGCCTGGCCATCGGGCCAGCTGCGCTGGCGCATGGCAAAGATTGCCCGAGTGGTGTCGCGGGTCAGAGAGGCGTTGGCTACATTCGGGTGGGCGATCAGAACGATCTGCCGCTCCGCTGACTGCACGGACAAGGGCAGCAGTGCCAGCACCAGCGGCAATAGCAGCCAACGTGTCAGTCCAGCCACGCGCCACCTTCCCGAAGGCTTTGCTGCGCTGAACCAGCGCGACCCCGAAAAACGGCTCCCATGCCTGGCTCAACGGCATAGATGGCTGGCCAGGACTTCATGAGCGTATCGATATGTTATCCCCCCGATCCCTGACTGAGCTGGAGCGACCATGCCCGTAGCGTCATGCTCCCTAGTGATTATGTATCGTACTTTAGCCGCTAGGTGTCGTTGTACGATATACGTATATCACAATAATGACGAGGACGGATAAAGGTGCCAATGTCCATGGTGCTGGCCGCCTCCAGCTGGCACAGTAGCATGAATTCAATGGTTTATGTTTCGGTGCGATGAGCAGGCCGGGGCAAGGCCGGGGAGGCGCCGCCGCGGGTGTCGTGTGTGCTCGCCCCGGGCCAAAGTGGCCGCGTCGATGAAAAAAATGGCATTATCGCCAACTCGAGCTATTCCAACCAAGGACAGGCCAGAACACGCATGTTTCTCGACCCTTACCACACGCAAGCGGGTGCGGGCATCCGCATTTCCGCGCAGCAGGCCAGCGATTTCGCCAAACGTGTCGCCGGCGACTTCAACCCCATACACGATGCGGGAGCCCGGCGGTTCTGCGTGCCCGGTGACCTGCTGTTCGCGCTGGTGCTGAGCCGGTTCGGGCTCTCGCGGCACATGGACTTTCGCTTTCGCAGCATGGTGGGCGACGGGACCCTGCTGAGCCTGGAGCAGAATGCAGCAGGACAGGTCGAGGTCAGGGACGAAGAGGGCAAGCAGTACCTGGAAGTGAACCGGGAAGGCGATACTAACCTTGATGTCGCCGCCATCGAAGCCTTCACGCGCTGCTACGTGGCCTTCTCGGGCAAGAACTTTCCCCATGTGCTGAAGCCACTGCTCGAATCTCGGGGCGTGATGTTCAACCCCAAGCGGCCGTTGGTGATCTACGACAGCATGGGCTTTTCCCTGGACAGGCTCGATCTGGCCGCCCCTTCCCTGGAACTGGTCGACTCGAGCCTCGAGGTTACCGGCAAGCGCGGTGACGTCAGGCTCGAGTTTCGCATCACCGACCATGGCGAGCCGGTCGGCAGTGGCTCGAAGAAGCTGGTCGTCAGCGGCCTTAGCGACTACGACGCCGCCGCCATGGACGACATCGTCGCCGAGTTCTATCGCTTGAAGTCGGCTTACGAGGGTGCCAACTGAGACGAGCTCGAGCGGGAGGCGTCGCTACACCACCACGGTGATCGGGCAGTGGGCCAAGTCGATGGCGCGATGGCTGACACTGCCCACCAGCTTCTCGCGCAAGGACCCCATTCCCCTGCGGCCCATGACGATGATCGGGTCGTCTTCCAGCCCATGGGCGAACTCGGTGATCGCTTCCGCGTAGCGCTCGCCCTCCAGCAGGTGGGTCGTGACGCCCGCCGGCACCTCGCCCAGATACTCCAGCGCCTGGCTGAAGACCTGCTCGGATTCGTCCGCTCCATTCTTCTGAGGGGGCTGCACTCCGGCTGGACGGCACAGCAGCAACTCCACCTGGGCCCCGGCGCTGCGGGCAATGTCACCCGCCAGCCTGGCGGCGTGGTCGCTGTGGCGAGAACCGTCGACCGGCAATACCACTCTGCCAATCCGCCTGACATCCCCGGCGGCTGCTTCGGGGTGCACTATCGTGACCGGGCAAGTGGCCTTGTGCACGATCTCGTCGCTGATGCTGCCCTCCACGAACTTGCCAAGGTCGCTCAGGTGACGGGCGCCGACCACCAGCAGGCAGCCTTCGTGTTGGCGTGCGTAATCGACGAGGGTGCGGGCAGGGTGGCGCACAAAGCCGCTCTCTTCCAGCGTGACCTCTTGCGGGGGCGGGTCGAGCGTCGGGTCTAAGGCTTGTCTGGCACTGGCAAAGGCATCCTTGGCCGCCGCCAGCCGTTGAGAGCGGTCGCGATCCTGCTCGGCCTGCCGGTTGGCTGGAACGTCGCTGAGTTCTGCCGGATTGAGAGGCATGACATGCACCAGCCGCAGGGGAGCGTGGAGCAGTTGGGACAGCAGTGCAGCATGGCGAGTGGCGGCGTGTGTCGTGGGCGAGCCATCGACCGGTACGATCACGAGCGAAATGTGATCACTCATGCAAGGTTCCCCCTGATTTCGAGAAGAGAGCTGCCATTTTCAGGCATATAGCCTAGCGTATTTGAGGGGCGGGCGTCTGCCGATCTGCTGGCACATGCAGGGTCTTGCCGAACAGCATGCCGCCCCCGGGGATGCCGTTGGCGACCCGGTTCAGCGTGATGGAGCCGGCCATGCCCACCACGATCAGCAACAGCGAATAGACGAACAGCGAGAAGGGAACGAACTCATGGGCGAAGTCCACCATGGCGAAGAACATGGGGTGGGCCAGATAGATGCCGAACGAGTAGCGATTGACGAACTTGACCAGGGGCGTGGCCCGTACACTCCGCAGCCGGGTGACGGTAAACAGCGTGAACAGGATGAAGAGCGGTACGACCCAGGTTTCCTTGGAGGAGTGCTCCAGCCATCCGAACCAGGTGAACAGGGCGATCGCAACGACATAGGCCAGCAGTAGCTCCGGCCGCGACAGCCACTTGATCCAGGGCACCTCGTGCAGCCGCTGCAAAGCGAGCTGCGGATAATGACGTACTACCAGCATGGCCAGGAAGAACAGGTAGATCCAGCCGAGCGGGGCGATCCATAGCAGGTAGCCTGGCGGGTCGATGGCGAAGTGACGGGTCAGCCCCCAGTAGGCGATACCGATCAGGCTGCCGAGCACGAGCCAGGGGCCGGGGGGTAGCCAGCGCTCCAGGCCGTAGCGGGAATAGAGCCAGTAGAAGGCATAGAACTGCATGGCGATGATCAGGAAATAACCGTGCCAGCCGGCATAGATCAGGTAGTCGACCAAGGTGTCGACGAGGTCGACCGGCACGTCCTCGCGGCGCAGGTTCACGTATTTCGTCAGTGAGTAGATCAAGCCATAGACGACGTAGGGCACCATCACGTACTGCAGGCGCTTGGCCAGGAATCCGGAAGGCGGCCGGTCGCCATAGCGGGCCGAGAACAGGAAGATCGAGATGAAGATGAAGATGGGTGTGCCGAGCACGGTCGGGATACGTGCCAGGTCGATGTAGACGTTGTTGAGGTATTGGTTCAAGCGGTCGAGAAAATGGAAGCCGAACACGGCCAGGCAGCCATAGAAGCGCAGCCAGTATATCTCTTCGATCCGCCTCATGAGCGCCTAGCCTTCCCTGGAGCAAGGAACATCGGTCGTCGTTTCCCTGTCGGACCATGACGAGGCGGAAAAATTCCATTAACACGCTAGCTGTTTTCAGCACGTCTTTTTCCGGCACAGGGAGCCAAGTGCTATGACACTCAAGCGCACCATTGCCGCTCTGCTGGCGGCGTTGTGGTACGGACCGGTGGCCCAGGCCAGCGAGATCACCTTTCACCGCTTCTCTTCGGAAATTCTGGGGCGAGACTACCACTACTCGCTCTATTTACCCGACGGCTATCACGAGACGAACCAGGCCTACCCCATCCTTTACCTGCTGCACGGCTCGTTCGGCAGCGAGCGGGATTGGGTCGAGAGCGGCAATCTCAAGGAGATCGCCGACCGCATGATTCGAAACGGCGTCATACCGCCGACGGTCATCGTCATGCCTGGCAGCGAGAGCTGGTGGATCGACGGTCACAACGAGGCGGCGCGCTCGGCCTTCCTCGATGAGTTCATGTTCTACGTGGAGGAAACCTGGCAAATCGTTCCCCAGCGGGAATGGCGTGCCATTGCCGGGCTTTCCGCGGGGGGCTACGGTACTCTCAATTTCGTGCTCGAACGCCCGGAGCTGTTTGCTGCCGCTGCGGCGCTCAGCCCGGCGAGCTATCACCCGCTGCCACCGAGACACTCCTCGGCGTGGCGGCACCCCGCCTACCTCGATGCAGCGGGTAACTTCGACGAGGCGCTGTGGCAGCGTCGCAACTACACCGCCTATCTCGATGGCTACCTGGAGCGGGAGGAGACCGTGCCACTCTACCTGAGTGCCGGGAACCGTGACGCCTACAATGCCGTGCACTACGCCCGGCTGGTGCGCCAAGCGTTGGCCCCGCACCAGCCAGACCTGGTGGCCATGGAGGTGCTGAACGGCGGGCATACCTGGCGTGTCTGGCGAGCTAGCCTGCCCAATGCCCTGGCCTGGATAGGGCGCTTTCTGCAGGGGCCGGTGCCGCTCGAGACCCTGGCCGAGGACGCCGCCGCGGAAGAGGCATCTATCGCCGCCAGTCCCTGATGCTACCAAAGCGCGTGTGATGACAGTCGAAAGCGGGGTTGGCGCCGCGCCCTGTAGACCTTAGTCTCAAGGCTCGACTCCCTTTCAGGCCCACTAGATGCATCCACAACGTGAACGCTTGCACAACGAACTGCATGCCCGTCCGTCGATCTATTTCTCGGAGCCGGCGCATCTCTACCACTACGCCTTCCTGGCCGATGCCCAGGGTCATGCCGATCTCCTGGCGCGGCTGGGCGAGACGACCGGCCTCGTCTTCGACAGCGAGGTGGTCCAGCAGATCCTCACTCACGAGGGCAAGGTGCTGAAGTGGGAGAGGCACACCGAATTCTCCACCCTGACCCTGATGGTGCCGAAAGCCGGTGACGACGATTCCTGGGCTGCGCCGCCGGCGTGGCTGGCGCAGGTCATCGAGTCTCAGAACGATGCCCTGATCAATGCCACCCTGGTACTGGTGGAGGGCAGCGATACCTGGCGGGGCAGCGCCGAGGCTTACGGTTTCATTGACCCGGCCGGCTCCCAGGTCGGCGGTGGCGACGCCACGGTATGGGGCGACTTTCATCTCGACACGGGAGGCATCAACCGCTTGCTGCTGCTCAATCATGGCCTCAATGCCTTCCGGCTGGGGCGTATGGTGCGTCGTCTGCTGGAGATCGAGACCTACCGCATGATGGCTTCGCTGTCGCTGCCCCTGGCCAAGGAGCTGGCGCTCGAACTCCAGGCGTACGAGGTGGAACTGGGCGAACTCTCCGATCGTAATGCCGAGCAGGAAGAGGCCAACCCCCGGCCGCTGCTGACCGCTCTGTCGCAGCTCTCGGCACGGCTGGAGCGCAGCGGTACCCGGTCGCGCCAGCGCTTCAGCGCGACCGATGCCTACGCGCGCATCGTCTTTTCGCGCATCGAGGAGTTGAGAGAGACGCGGGTCGATCATTGCCCGCGCCTTGGCACCTTCATCCTGCGGCGCTTTCGTCCCACGGTGCACTACTGTGCCGCCATTCACCGGCGCCAGGAGAGCCTGGCCGAGAGTGCCGCCCGGCTGAACGACCTGTTGCGCACCCGCGCCCAGGTGGAGATCGAGGAGCAGAACTCGAGCATCCTCAACAGCCTCAACGAGCGGGCCAGCAGCCAGCTGAAGATCCAGAAGGCCGTGGAAGGGCTCTCGATCATCGTCATCAGCTACTACATCTTCAGCCTGTTCAAGCTGGGCCTGGAGAGCCTGGAGGCGCTGGGTGTCGCGGTCCCGCCCCACACCGCGGCGACCATCCTCGGGCCGCTTGGCGTGTTGATCGTTGGCCTGCTGGCCTGGCGAATCTGGCGGGTAAAGCGGCACTGAGAGGAGATCAACGACCGGTGCTGTGCCTCACCCTGGCGCGGAGGACAACGAGCCCCAGCATCAACAGACCGACCAGGGCGGCCAGCAGCAAAGGAAAGGCATTCGTACCGGCGCGTTCCAGCAGCGGGCCGGTCAGGGATGGCAGCGCCATGCCGCCGAGCCCGCAGGCCAGGAAGATCCAGCCGGTGGTGCGCCCGCTGATGGGCATCAGCTGATTGCTCAACCCGAACAGGGTGGGGAAGATGGCCGATGCCGCGAGGCCGAAGAGCAGGGCCACCAGCGGCAACGGCAACCACAGGAAGTGCAGCGCCAGGGCGCTGAAGAGGCCCAGCCCGAGGCAGCCGCGCAGCACCTTCCAGGGCGACAGCAGGCGAACCAGTGGGATGGCCAGCAGGCGCCCGGCCGACAGCGTCAGCCAGAACAATGTCACCAGCAGGGCAGCATCCCCCGGCGCGTGGCCGCTGAGGACGCCGTAGGCGGTTATCCAGCCGGCGAAAGTGACCTCCATGCCGACGTAGAGGCCGAACATCAGCAGGAAGATCGCCAGTCGCCAGCCATCCTGGGGCGGTGGGGCGGCGCGTTCGCCAACGCTGATGTCGGGCGGGCGCGGGCTCGCCAGGCGCAAGATCGGGATCAGCAGAACCGCAACATAGAGGGCGACGAGCCAGAACGCCCAGGCGAAGGAGAGCTGCAGGCGCAGCACCGCCACCAGGGCCAGCGGTACCAGCATGTTGCCCAGCCCGAAGCAGAAATGCAGCGCGCTGATCCAGGGCGGCGACGCTGTGCCGTGGGTCCACAGCAGCAGGGTGTTGGCGCCGGCATTGACCGATACCTCGGCCAGGCCGAGCAGGAACATCACGGCGGTGAGCACTGCCAGCGCTTGGCTGAACGGTACCGCGGCGAGCCCGACGGCCAATAGCAGCAGCATTGCCGCCAGTACCCGGTGTCCATCGAAACGATCGATCAGCACGCCGGACAGCACCGAGCCCAGCATGGTGCCAAGGGCACGAGCAGTGAACAGGATGGCGATCTGGCCCATGCCGGATCCCGTCATGTCGGCAAGGTGTGGCAGCGCCGGACCGAGCAGACCGACACACATGCCAATGGCGATGAAGGTGACGAAATAGGTCAGGGTGACCCGGCTACCGTGATCGTTCGTCAGCGACGGCATGCATTCTCCCAGGGTTGAGGAAAGAGGCGAGCAGTATGTGTGCGCGCTTATACTCTCCGAGAATGGCGTTAGGGGAAATACCGTAGAAAACCAAGAACGCAACCAGAGAGGCTTTATGTCGCGCATAGCGAACACCCCGGAGCCGCCCTACTACGCGGTCATCTTCACCTCGCTGCGCACCGCGGGCGATAACGGTTATGGGCTGATGGCCGAGCGCATGGCCGAATTGGCTGCCCAGCAGCCGGGTTTTCTCGGGCTGGAATCGGCACGCGAGGAACTTGGCGTGACGGTTTCCTACTGGGAGAGCCTGGAGGCGATCAAGCAGTGGAAGCAGCACGTGGAACACCGCGAAGCGCAGCGCCTCGGGCGCAACGACTGGTATGCCGCCTTCCAGGTACGCATCGCCAAGGTCGAACGCGACTACGCCTTCGGCGATCGCAGCGACTTCGAGGACTGAACCGCCCCGGCATCCGAGGTGCCGGGGCGGGCCTACTCCTCGCCATCGATGCGTTCGAGCAGGTCGGCCACCGCCTGTTCGAGCTGGGGGTCGCGTCCGGCCACCTCGTCCTGCGGTGTCTGTTCGACCAGCAGGTCCGGCATGGCGCCGTTGTGCTCCATGTCGGTGCCGTTCGGCAGGTACCAGCCGCGGAAGGGGCGTCGCACGGTGGCACCGTCGATCAGGGTGTGGCTGTTGGTGGAGATCACCCCGCCGTAGGTCTGCTGGCCGACCAGCGTGCCGCGACCGAGCGTGGTGAAGGCGTGCGCCAGGATCTCCGCATTGGAGTAGCTCTTCTCGTTGGCCAGCATGTTGATCGGCAGCGTATAGCGCGGCGCATCGAGGCGATCCTGCGGGTAGTGGCCGGTCTCGTCGCGGTCGGCGCCTGCCGGGATCGTATAGGCATGCTCGCCGGCCATGATCGAGGTCAGTATGCGATCCGTGGTGTTGCCGCCGCCGTTGTTGCGCACGTCGATGATCAGGCCGTCCTTGTCGGCCGCCGCGGCATAGAGGTCGCCCTGGAAACCCTCCAGCGAAGTCTGGTTCATGGCCTGGATGTGCAGGTAGCCGAGCCGTCCGTTCGATAGCTCGTCGACGCGGCGCCGACTCTCCTCGCGGAAGGCGTCGTACTTGAGCCGGGCCAGTTCGGCAAGGCCGATCGTGCGCAGCATGGTGCGGTATTCGGTGTAGCCGTCATCGCCCGGGCGGTCGAAGGTGACGATCACCTCCTGATCCACCTGGCCGCTCAGTCGCTGAAGCAGCGTCTCGTTCTCCTCGAAGGGCTGCAAGCCGAGCGCGGTAATGATATCGCCCTGGGCCAGCGGCATGGGGCCGCGGCTGGCCGGCCCCTCAGGTATCACCGCGGTGACGCGATAGCCGATGCGGCCGTCCTGCTGCGAGACGATGCGCTCGTATTCGATGCCCAGCCGGCCCGAGGATTCGCGCAGGGCCGACACCGGACCGGGGTTGGATACCCCCATGTGCGATGCCGCCAGCTCGCCCATCAGACGGTTGGCGATATCGCTGAATTCGCTGGACGTGCGTGCGCGGCGAATCAGTGCAGCGTACTCCTCTACCACGGCGGGCCAGTCCAAGCCCTTCAGGTCGGTGCGGTAGAAGTTCTCGCCGATGACCCGGGCCGCCTCGTGGAATTTCTGCAGCGCCTGCCGGCGCAGGTCGATGCGCAGCCGATCGGAGATGTCCAGGTAGCGGGGAGAGCCGCCGCCGGAGAGGCTGGCGACCCCAACCCGGCCATTGACGATGTAGACGACCTGCTCGCCGGTGATATTGAGATGCTGAACGTTGGCCGTGGGGGCGATGCGGGTACGGTTGCTGCCGTCCCAGTTCATCACCACGAGCCCTTCGCTGCCGGCATTGAAGACGTAGCGGTCGCCCCCGGGGGTCATCTCGTTGGCCGTCTGATGGGACGGCGAGGCGGTGATGCGCTCGACGCGACGCCAGGCGTCTTCCAGCTCGAGTTCCGCCTCTTCCCGTGCTGCCGTTGGCTCCTCGGCCTCGTCATCCACCGGCAACGGTGAGCTGCCCAGTGCCTCGTCCCGGGCGTTGCGGTAATAGGTGCTGAGTTCACGCGGTGTGTAGGCTTCGATGTCGCGGTCCAGGTAGACCCGGTAGAGGTCGTAGTTCTCGCCGGAGCGGTTGGAAATGAAGGTCAGCTTGCGACCGTCCGCCGACCAGCGCGGGTTGAGGTCGTTGCGTGGATGACGGGTGATGTTGACCGGCTTCGCCGAGCCATCCGCCGGTACCACGAAGATATTCGCGCTGTAGTCGAGGTCGTTCTGGGAGTAGGCGATGTAGCGGCTGTCGGGAGACCAGCGCCACTGCATGAAGCTGTCCCAGCCTTCGACCAGGGTGCGCTCCTCGCCGCTCTCGAGATCGAGGATCACCAGATCGCCGCGTCCGCGACGGAAGGCCAGGGAGCGTCCGTCCGGTGAAGGCGACACCCCGCGGTCGTTGGTCGCCTCGGCGACCACCGGGGTGACCTCGAACTGGATCGCATCGTGCCAGCGGGTCGGGTCGCGGTCGGCGGGAACATCGTCAGGCAGCTCCTCTTCCAGCTCCTCTTCGGGGATGCTCTCGACCTCCACCTGGGGCTCCTGGGGAGGTGGCGGCACGTCGGTGGGGTCGCCGGGCTGCGGGATCAGGACGGGATCCAGAATGAAGCCGGGGTCCTGCGGCGCGAAGGGATCCTCCGGCTCCTCGCCACGCACCGCCAGGTCGGGGTCGTAGTCCGCTTCAGGCTCTTCCGTGTTGTCGGGAGCGGCGCTGGGGGCCTGCGAGACCAGTGAGACGGTGGGGGCGCCGTCCCAGTGACGGGGCGAGACCCGCCCCCGCGCCCGCTGACGCTCGTGGCTGCGACGCACCTCGTCCCGGGTCAGTATCACGCGTGCCTCGTAGATCGACTCGCTGCCGTCGGCATCGTTGACGAAATAGAGCCGCAGGCCATCGGGCGACCAGGCCAGGCTGCGGTGGCGGGCGTGGGAGCCCGGCGTCACCAGCAGCGTCGGGCTCTGCTCGTCCACGTGGCGCACGTAGACGCGACCATAGGCGATGTAGGCCATGGTCTGGCCGTCCGGGCTCAATGCCGCCTCGCTGACGTCGCGGTCGATACGCCGCAGGGAATGGTTGTCGCGGCCATCGTCGGGCGCGCGCAGGGCGATGGGCTTGGGTTCGGCGTCCGGCGCCGCCAGGTCGAGGGTCATCAGGGTATCCCAGATCTGCAGCACGGCGGTGTTGCCATCCCGGGAGACATCGAAATGCTGCAGATCATGCTCGTCGAACTGGGTGAGCCGTTCGATGGTGCGCTCGGCGTCGAGCTCCATGCGGTAGAGGTTGACCGTCTGGTCCTCGCGGTCGGACATGAACAGCAGGGTGTCCTCGTCGACCCAGCGGGCCATGCCGTCGTCGCCGTCACGCTCGGTCAGCGGCTCGAAACGATCGGTGCCGCGTTCGTGTAGCCAGACGTTCATGGCATCCGGGCCGCGGTAGTGGCGCCGGTTCCAGTCGTGATAGGCGCCGCCGCGGGTAAAGACGACGCGCTGGCCGTCGGGCGAGAGCTGCGGCTCGGAACCGAAGGCATCGTGCAGGCGGGTGTACTCCCCGCCTTCCGGAGAGAGCAGGTAGGGACGCTGGTCGCGGTACACGTCGGCCTCGAGCATGCCTGAGAACGCAATCACCGGCTCGCCGTCCTCGTCGCGGCCAAAGGATGGGTTGCGCAGGTGCTGGTCGCCGTGGGTGAGCTGGGCAAGCTGGCTACCGTCGCGGCGCATTCGCCATAGGTTGAGATAGCCGTCACGCATCGAGGCGAACACGATCCACTCCCCGTCGGGGCTCCAACTGGAGTGCAGGTCGTCGAGATCGTGACGGGTCAGGCGTACCGCTTCGCCGCCGTCGGTCGAGGCGCGCCACAGGTCACCGCGCCAGCTGAAGATGAGTTCCGAACCGTCCGGGCTGATGGAGGGGAAGCGCGGTAGGCCGACCTGCCCGGACTGCGCTTTCACCGCCGCTGAAAAGCTGGCGAGCAGGCCTCCCACGAGCGCCAGCACGGAGAGTCTGCGCACCGCCTTGGAGAGCGGCGCGCGAATATTGCGGGGACCTTGCATTCTCGAGCCTATCCTTTGCCGATGCCATGCTTTCCCAACGTAGCAACGATTGCGCGGCTCTTCGAATGCGAATCGGTCAATTTTGGCTCGCCCAGCCAGCCTGGGCTAGGCTGCTGGCTGAAAGCGGGTGTGTCATCATCCGTTCAGGGAAGGAGAGATCATGAGCAGCGCACGCGACCCGTATCCCGATGCGTTGCGCGCCATCGCACTGTTGATCGTGGTGCTCGGGCACTGGGTCGCCACGTTGCCGCGAATCGAGAATGGCATACTGGTGGAGACCGGGCACATTCTCAATGCCTGGGCGCCGGCAGGGTATTTCACCTGGGGCGTTCAGGTCGTGCCGCTGTTCATCTTCGTCTCCGCTGCCGTCAGCTCGGAAGGGGTGTGGGAGCGCTATCGGGCCGGCGAGCCTCATGCACACTGGTGGGCGGAGCGTGCCCTGGGCCTGGCCCGGCCCACCGTGACCTACCTGGCCGTGCTGGCCGTCTTCGTGGGGATCGCCTTCTTCACTCGCGAAGGCGTGCTGGGGCCCCTCAACCACTCGTTGACCGTACATCTCTGGTTCCTGCTGGCTCTGCTCGGGGTACAGCTCATGCTGCCCCTCTGCGTCTGGGCCGACCGGCGCTTCGGCCTGTGGACGGCGGCGATGCTGATCGTGGGCATCGCCGCGGTAGACCTGCTGCGCTCGCGTCCCGCGTCGGTCGACGAGTGGCTCCAGCTGGGTTCTCTGGTCGTTGATCGTCACGACTATTTCGCCTGGATCAATACGCTGTTCTTCTGGCTGCTCCCCCAGCAGCTCGGCATCGCCTGGTGGAACGGTCGCTTCGCCGGGCGGCACACGGGGATCGTGCTGATGCTTTTCGGCCTGGCCTGGCTGATCTCGGCGGTAGCCTTGGGCTATCCCCCTTCGATGGTCAATGGCAACCCCGGAGGGGCAACCAACGTCTTGCCGCCGACCCTGGCCCTGCTTGGCGTGATGTGGTTCCAGGTCGGGCTGGTCGTGCTGTTCGAAACGCCGGTGCGTACCTTCCTGCGGCGCCAGCACTTGGGCCGCTGGATGGCGATGTTCGGAGCATTCGGGCTGCAGCTCTATCTCTGGCACAAGCTTGCCGAACTGCCAGCGACCTGGCTGGGGGAACGGCTGGATTGGCCGATCGATGCAGGCCTGCCGGGCGAGCCGGGGTTCTGGATCGGTCGCCTGGAATGGATTGGGCTGTGTGCCCTGATGGTGGTACCGGTAATGCTCGCGGTGGTGGCCTTCGAGCGCTATCGCAAGCAGCACGTCGCCGCGGCGGAGCGGCCGGGCCGAATCGTGGCTGGCGGTCTGGCGTTATTCGCCGGCCTGGCCGTCAGCCTGGTGTTGGGGGCCCGTCCCGGGGCGCTGGTCGGCCTGCTGCTGGTGGCCGTGGCTTCCTGGCTGCTGCGATCCCCCCGCCAGGCCTGATTCGGCCAGTCAGTGACATCGACCGCGATCATGTCCCGCCAGCCTGCCCGGTGGTGGAGGTTCGCTCCCCACGGCTCGCGTTTTACTTCAGGAGAAACCTCCCTTAACCAATGGCAATAAACAAAGACAGAGTTAGTTTTGATACGGGCAATGCCAGGAACTATTTTTTAGGTACATCCAGCAGGAAGCAGCGCGGTTTCGACCGTGCGACAGGTAAGAAAGGAGGTGTGATCATGCAAGTACGTGAAGTAATGACCAAGCGTCCCGACTATTGCCCAGCCGACGCTACCATTCGCCAGGTTGCCGAGCGCATGCGCAAGGATGATTCCGGGTTCGAGCCGCTGGTTCAAAACGACCGGATCATCGGCACCGTCACCGACCGCGATCTGACGATTCGCGCCCTCGCCGAGGGCAAGAGCCCAGACGACAAGGCAAGCTCCGTCGCGACTACCGATGTGCTGTACGCCTTCGAGGATCAGGACGTGAAGGATGTGCTGCGCAACATGCAGGAACAACGGGTGCAGCGTCTGGTGGTGCTCAACAACCAGAACGACAAGAGCTTTGTCGGTGTGGTGACGCTCAGCGACATTGCCGATCGCTGTGAGGATGACGAAATAGCCCGCGAGATCGCCAACTGCAGCAAGCATTATCACTGAGCGCGTATTCATCGGAAGCGCATTATCGCAGAGTGCCACTCTTGCAGCGTGTCATTGGAACGATGGGCGCTCCTCCGCACAGGGCATTGCCGCGGCAATGCCCTGTTCTCGTGCTTGGGCCATCGAAACGTCAGAGCGGCCCGGGGCTTGGCCGCACCATCGGGGGCGCATCGGTGGGCGTGTCGCGCACCGTCTCCGGCGACGAAGGCTGGGCCGAGACGAGCCGTTCGCACAGCACTTCGAGTACGCCGCATCGCGTGAAGGCGGAGACGTTGGCCATGCGGCCCAGATTCTCGCCATCCGCGGTCAGGGTATGGGGATGGCGCAACTGAATATGGCACTGGGGCGCCTGGAGGTGCACCACGGTGTCGTCGCGTTGGGGCGTACGCCGTAGCAGGCGGACCATGATGAAGGCGACCAACAGGCGCGGCCAGGAGCTTTGGCGCACCGCCACCACGTCCAGCAGGCCATCATCGATCCGGGCTTCGGCGATATCATGGCCGCCGCCGAAGTAAGCGCCTGAGGCAATGGCAATGGTGAGCCAGCGTCCCTCGGCAACCTGGTCGCCGCACTCTATGCGGCCTTGGATACCTCTCTGCAGGCCGATCCGTTGCGCCAGGGTGAGTAGATAGCTGAAGCGGCCCAATCGCCGCTTCTGTGCTTGCGAGGCATCCCGGGCGGGAAGGGTGCCAAGCCCGATATGGGCGACATTGAGGAACAAGTGGCCGTTGAGCCAGGCGGCGTCGACCTCCACACTCTGGCCCGACCGCACCAGGCGACACAGTGCGGCAGGATCCTCCGGCAAGCCCAGGTTGCGGGCAAAGTCGTTCGCCGTGCCTGAGGGTAATACCCCAAGGACGGCATTACGCTCGATGCAGACGGAGGCTACCCGGTTGACCGAGCCGTCGCCCCCGGCTGCCAGGACCCGGTCACCCGGCGCCACTGCGTGCTCCCACGCGGTATCTGCGAGCACGCGAACATGTACCTCATCGATGCCCGCTGCCTGGAGGTGCTCGCGCCAATAGTTCTCGCCTCGGCGGCCATCGCCGGCGGCCTCGTTGACGATCAGCCAGTAGTTCATCGGTGTCTCCTTCACCTCGGTCCACTCCTGGCTGTAAGAATAGCGAGCTATCATTGGCTGCGCCTTAGCCTGGGTGATGCCTGTTCGCCGAAAGAACACCCACTCGGAGCCCTTCAAAACAGAAAAAAATCCACGGGCTCAACGGTATGCAGCCCCGGGCAGGGCATGATTCAATCTGCCCCATATCGACACGCCGGACAGGCTGCCCCACCTCATTCGTTTTCCCCGTTCCACCACGACACCCGGTCGGCGCCAACAGCGTGCTGGCTTATCGGCATGTCGTTGCCTGGAAACGCCGAGGCGATGATGGCGAGGGGAGCCGCTTGCCAGGTGTGGAAAGCGACCGCCATCGAGGCTCAGCCAGGAGGACCACCGTGCCAAAAGAGAACGTGCCGACCATTCCGGCCACCATGAAAGCCATGGTCCTGACCGGCCACGGCGACATCGACAAGCTGGTCTATCGCGACGACGTTGCCACCCCGCGCCCTGGGCCGGGCGAGGTGCTGGTGCAGGTTACCGCCACGGCCAAGAACAACACTGACCGCAAGGCCCGTGAGGGGCTCTATCCCACCAAGGACAAGGGTGACGTGACCTCGTTCGCCATGGGCGGCGAGCCGACCCTGACCTTCCCGCGGATACAGGGCGCCGACGTGGCCGGGCGCGTGGTGGCAGTAGGCGAGGGCGTGAGCGCCTCGCGCATTGGCGAGCGAGGGCTGCTCGACTTCAACCTCTACGCCGACGAGCGCCGCGACATCAACCTGACACCCGATTACTACGGCCACGGCGCTGACGGCGGCTATGCCGAGTACATCGCCGTGCCGTCGGACCAGTTCCACCACGTGGCCAACCCCGAACTCGCCGACGCCGAGCTGGCGGCGATGGGCATGTGCTCCTACCAGACCGGCTATCACATGATGACCTCGGCCAGGGTAGCGGCGGGCGAACGGGTGCTGGTCAGCGGCGCCAGCGGCGGCGTGGGCGCCGCGCTGATCCAGATGTGCCGCATCGTCGGCGCGATTCCCTATGCGGTGAGCCAGCCCGACAAGGCGGACGCGCTACTTGAGCTGGGCGCCGAGGCGGTGATCGACCGCGGCGACCTGCCCACCTTCGTCGAGCGCGTGCTCGAGGCCACCGGCGGTGCGCCCATCGACGCCGTGATGGACCTGGTCGGCGGCGAGATGACCGACTTGTTCATTGACACCATGATCGGCGACATGAAGGCCCGCACCACCTACCCGCGGCTCTCCATCGCCGGAGCCAGCGGCGGCAACCTGAGCGAAATCATGTGGACGCGCATCTATCTCTACCAGGTGCAGATCTTCGGCGTCTCCCACGGTACTCGCGAGGAGGCCGAGCAATTGGTCGAGTGGATCCGCGGCGGCCAGCTCAAGCCGGTGCTGCATGCCGCCTTCAAGCTCTCCGAACTGCATGAGGCGGAGCGCTACTTCGTCAATCGCGGCAGCAATTACCTGGGCAAGATAGTCGTCGTGCCCGACGCTCAGTGGGCCGAACACGGCGCGCCCTTCGCGCTCGAAGGCAACGTTTTCAAGGACAAGGCATGAGCCACGAACTCACCCTGCAACTGCTCGACACCCATGCCGGCGGCGACGTCAGCCGCATCGTGATCGGCGGTATCGACCCGCTGCCTGGCGCCACCGTGCGCCAGCAGATGGAGTACCTGGAGAACGACGCCGATGGCCTGCGCAAGCTGCTGCTGAACGAACCCTACGGCATCCCCGAGATGTCGGTGGACCTTATCGTGCCTCCCACCGATCCCAGGGCGAAGATGGGCTACATCATCATGGAGGTGATGGGCTATCCGGTCTATTCCGGCTCCAACACCATCTGCACCGCCACCGCGCTGCTCGAGACCGGGCTGATTCCCAAGCGCGAGGGCATCCAGCACTTCACGCTGGAATCCCCGGCCGGCCTGGTGCAGATCGAGGCGCGGGTCGAGAACGGCGTGGTCGAAGCGATCACCTGCGGCGGCCTGCCGAGCTACATCGACACCCATCGCGCGCGCATCCACGTGCCCGAGGTGGGCGACGTGACCTACAGCATCGCCTACAGCGGCGGCTTCTATGCCCTGGTGGACGCCGAGGAGCTCGGCTTCTCGCTCAAGCGCGAGGAGGAGCGGGCGCTGGCCGAGTGCGCCCATCGCATCGTCGAGGCGATCCAGACTCATAGCGGCTTCTCCCACTACACCCTGGGCGACGTGGGGCCGCTGCCGTTCCTGCATTTCATGGGGCCGGTGGAGCAGATCGCCGATGACTTCTACCGCTCGCGTTCGGCGACCTACGTTCACCCGGGCGTGATCTGCCGCAGCACCACCGGCACCGGCACCTCGGCGCGGCTGGCGCTGATGCACTACGAGGGCACCATCAAACCCGGCGACAAGCTGGAGACCGTCTCCCTGCGCGAGACCGGCTTCATCGGCCAGTTCGTCGAAGCCCGCGAGGCCGGCGGCAAGCACCAGGTGGTGGAGAACACCATCACCGGCAAGAGCTACGTGCTGGCGCGCTCGGAAATCGTGGTCAACTGCGAGGATCCGATGGTCGACTGTGGCGGGGTGCATCACATTCTCAGCTCACGCCACCCCTGACCGGGGCCGCAGCGCCTCAGTCGTAGCGGCGCCGCCACTGCTTGACGGCGATCTGCTCCTTGACCAGCTCGAGCATGTCGACGAGCACCTGTTCGGTTACCCGGTCGGTGTGCTCGTCGACCTGCAGCCAGGTATCGAAGCCGCTGTCGGCCAGGCGTTCCACCAGCGCGGTGAACTCCGGCGAGCGCAGCCCCGCCATCGCCTCGTCCACCAGGCGGCAGGCCAGGTCGCGCAGGCTCGACTCCATGCTGCGCGCAAACGTATCTCCCATCGGCAAGCGGCGCAGGCGTTTTATCTCCTGGCTCTCCGCCACGGTACGGCCCACCAGCGAACTCACGTAGTGCATCGTCTCCTGGCGGTTGCGTGCGTAGGCGTTGCCGGTCATCTCCTCCAGCCGCCGCGAAAGTTCGTGGATCAGCTGCTGCTTGCGCGGCATCACCACCCGGTCGATGACCCGCGTCGACAGTGAATCGCTGGAACGGACCTGCTCCTGCATGTTGCCCAGCAGGCGAATCGCCACGCGGTCGGAAAGCTCTTCGAAGAAGACGTCGTAGTATTTGGCATAGAACGCGTAGAGCTGCCAGCGGCGTACGTCGATCAGCCCTAGGCGCTGCAGTCGGAAGAGCAGCGAGAAGATACGCAGCACGCGCAGTAGGCGGAAGCCACTCAGCGGGATGCAGCCCAGCACGTCGTACCAGTGCACGAAGGGATAGAAGAACCAGCGGTGATAGCGCCGTTCGGCGATCGCCGCGGCCCAGCCCAGCAACACGTCGAGCACGAAGATCGCGACGAAGACCAGATCGATCTCGATGAAATTGGCATGCACGTGGCGGTCATAGGCACCGTGCATGCTCGGTGCCACGGCGGCGAAGACCTCGTTCAGGGGCGGCAGCAGGAACAGGCTGTCGAACAGCAGCAGCGTCAGGTTGGCCACGACCAGCACCATGATCAGCAGGTCCCACGCGAGGTGCAGGCGTTCCAGGCCGGGGGGTAAGGTGCGTGACGCTCTCGGCGATGGCATCGACTCTCCTCGGTTCGGCATACGCCTCCTTAGCCTAGCAGCCAGCCGCTATTTAAAGCTTTGGCTTGCCGCGCAACGCCTTGGTCTGCCCCTTCTTGGTCTTGCTGTCCATGCGCCTGCGCTTTGAGCCGAGGGTCGGTTTGGTGGGCTTGCGCGCCTTGCGCGTCTTCACCGCATCCCGAATCAACTCCTTGAGGCGCTCCAGGGCATCCTCGCGATTCTGCTCGAAGGTGCGGTGGCTCTGCGCCTTGATCACCACCACGCCTTCCTTGGTGATACGCCGGTCGGAAAGCGCCAGTAGCCGCTCCTTGTAGAAGGGCGGCAGGCTCGAGGCGGAGATATCGAAGCGAAGGTGCACCGCGGAGGCCACCTTGTTGACGTTCTGGCCGCCCGCTCCCTGGGCGCGGATCTGGCTGATCTCGATCTCGTGGTCGCCCAGCTCCACGGTATGGGAAATGCGCAGCATCGCTCCCTTGCCCGTTCATCGTGTTGAGCGCCCAGGCTAACACAGGGCCGGCAGTAGAGGTTTGGTGTTGCCCTTGGTCTAGGCCTGGTCGCCGTAGGCGTGGTGCACCTCGTCGAGCAGCCAGGTCTGGAAGGCCTCCATGGCGGGGCTCGGGGTACGCGACTTGAGCCGGGTGAGCCAGTAGCTACCCAGCGCGGCATGGATGTCGAAGGGCTGGACGACCTGGCCGCTGCTCAACTGTCGTCCGAACATCCGCGGCGGGGCGAGGGCCACGCCAACGCCCTGCACCGCAGCTTCCATCATGGCCAGTGACGAGTCGAAGGTCACGCCATGAGCCCTTGCCGGTGGCCGCGACACACCCGCCGCCGCGAACCAGTGCGTCCATTCGTTCTCGCGATAGGAGCGCAGCAGGGTGTGGCGGGCCAGGTCTGCCGGCGTGCGCAGGGATTCGGCCAGGCGAGGGGTGCACAGGGCAGAAAGCGGGGCATCGAACAGCCGCTGAGCCTCGAGTCCGTGCCAGGCGCCATCGCCGAAGCGAATGGCGTAGTCCAGCCCCTCGATGGGCATGTCGACCCGATTGTTGTGGGTCGAAAGGCGCACCTCGACAAGGGGATGAGCGGACTGAAAGCGTGCCAGGCGCGGTAGCAGCCAGCCCACCGCAAAGGTGCCCACCGCCCCCACATTGAGAACGTCGCGTACCTTGCCGCCCTCGAGCCGCTCCAGCATGTTCGCCATGCGGTCGAAGGCGTCGCGCATCACCGGCAGCAGCGCCTCGCCCTCGGCGGTGATCATCAGCCCGCGAGGCAGGCGCTTGAACAGCGCCACGCCCAGGCGCTCCTCCAGCAACTTGACCTGATGGCTCACCGCCGCCTGGGTCACGTTCAACTCGTCGGCAGCGCGGGTGAAGCTCAGGTGGCGGGCCGAGGCCTCGAAGGCTCGCAGGGCATTCAATGGCAGGTAGGGTCTCGTCATAAGCCCAAGCTCAGTTTATGGCTCATGCAAGATATCATGGTTTGTGGCAGTCGCCAGACCCCCGCTAATCTCTCCTCCGACGCGTCGCTTCCCCCTGGAATGAACCCATGACGAGCGGATGGAACCATGATCCCAAGACCCTTGAAGTTAAAAAATCTGACGCAAAAGACATTGATGGCCGGTGTTCTCGTGCTGGCCTTGGTGCCCTTTGGTGCCGTGGCCGATGCCTGGCAGGAGCGTGCCGACTGGAGCGAGATCTTCCGCGCCAACGAAGCCAGCGGCACGCTGCTGGTGGTCGACAAGCGCGACGGTACTACCACGACGCTGGTGCACGATGGCGAGCGAGCCCGGCAGCGCTTCGTGCCCGCCTCCACCTTCAAGATTCCCCATACCCTTTTCGTCCTCGATGCTGACGTGGTGGAAGACGAGTTCCAGGTCTTTCCCTGGGATGGGGTCGAGCGTGACTTCCCGCAGTGGAACGCCGACCACGATCTGCGCTCG
The DNA here is from genome assembly GCF_052806135.1 of Billgrantia sp. Q4P2. NCBI lineage: Bacteria > Pseudomonadati > Pseudomonadota > Gammaproteobacteria > Oceanospirillales > Halomonadaceae > Billgrantia > Billgrantia sp. Q4P2. Next base: position 230,262 of record NZ_JBRBAI010000006.1, on the reverse strand, counting down.
GGCATGCGCCTCTCGGTGGTATGGCTCTACCAGCTCTTCGCCCGGGAACTCGGTGAGGAGAGGGAGAAAAGCTATCTGGAAGCGATCGACTATGGCAACGCCGACATCGGCGACGACGTCGAGAACTTCTGGCTCGAGGAAGACATGCTGGAAATCACCGCCGAGGAGCAGATCGAGTTCCTCGAGCGGCTTTACCGCAACGAGCTGCCGTTCGACGAGGCGGACCAGCGCCTGGTCAAGGACCTGATGATTACCGCCGCCGGTAGCGACTGGATCCTACGGGGCAAGACCGGCTGGAGCGGCAAGCTCGGCTGGTGGGTAGGCTGGGTGGAGCGCCCGAGCGGCCCGGTGTTCTTCGCTCTCAACATGGAAACGCCCAACCGCATGGCCGATCTGCCCAAGCGTCAAGGCATCGTCAACGAGGCGCTGCGCACCATCGAGGCACTGCCGCCCGAAGCATGATGGACTCCGCGGCTCCCGGCTGGATGTTGTCGTGCCGGCCGGGAGTCGAGCTTCGCTTCCCGAACATCAATCGGGCGATGCCTCAGCCGGTGCGTCGCTCCAGCGCATCGAAATAGTCGTGAATTCTTTGCGCATTGGCGCCCGCATCGCCGCGCCCCAGGCGCGAAGCCGAGCGCACGTCGACCCGTATGCCGTCGGCCTCCTGCGTCAGCCGAATCACCACATCGTCCTTGAAGCCGAACCAGCGTGTCGTTGCGGTGGCCTCGATGGTATCGACGGTATCGATGGAGATGTCGGCGATCTCCCAGCCCATATCCAGCACGGCGGCTTCGGCGGCGGCACGAACCGTCGCCAGGGGCAGGGGGAAATGGCGAGGTTGGATATCGGGATAGGCCCTGCGCTGGCGGCGGGCGAATGACTCGCCGGGGTAGTCGACAGCGTTGGGCGCGGCCTCGCGAGCAGGAGCCAGGGCGACGAATTCCGGAGGATTTTCCAGGTCGGTGGTGATGTCGTGGATCGGTGGAGCCGTCTGGGCTCGCTGCCAGTACGTCCAGGGTATCGCCAACAGGGCAATCGTAGCGGCCATCGCGAATAACGACGTCCAGGCAACGTGCTTGCGTCGACATAGGAGTGCCACCAGCAGCGCCAGCAGGGCGATTGCGATAGCGCCGAGGCCCAGCAGGCCGCCCAAACGCAGCATATTGAAGGCCCCACCCAGCGTCAGCAGGTCCAGCCGGTAGGCGGGTCCGGCACCGGCCAGCAGTAACGCGGCCAACACCAGCAACAGCACACTGAACCCGGCGATGCGTGTCGGCCACCGTCCGCCGCGCTGACGGTGCTGACGATACAGAGCGGACATGGCTTACCCCGTTAGTATTAGAACGATACCCCTAGCATATCCGCGTAGGCACCGGCCTGCCGCATCCGGGATGCATTTTGCAACATCTCACCGATGCTCGCGGCTGCTATCGTTCCCTCAGGGCTTATCAAGGAGGACGAGACATGACCATGCAGGTCGATTACATGGCGTCGGCGCCGAGCCTCGAGGAGGTGAGCTCCCTCGACGGTGTCACCGTGCTCGAGTTCGGCACCCCCTGGTGCGGTTACTGCCAGATCGCCCAGCCCGGCCTCGAACGGGCTCTGGCGCGTCGCCACGACGTGCATCATCTCAAGGTCGAGGATGGCCCCGGCCGGCGCCTGGGGCGGGCGTTTCGCATCAAGCTGTGGCCGACGCTGGTTTTTCTTCAGGATGGCGAAGAGGTGGCTCGGCTGGTGCGCCCTGCCAGCGGCGAGGCCATCGAACAGACTCTCGAGGCCGTGGCGGCCTGAGTGCCGCTGCGACTCGGGGGGCGTCGCCTTGACGAAGCTCGCTACCGGGGCCAGCTTGAAGACAAGGGAAGTCAGCATCAACAGGGAAGCCAAGGAGGCGAGAACATGAGCCGCTATCAGCAACGACGGGCCGACGAACTCGAGGCCGATATCCGTCAGTCCCGTGCCCAGCTCAACGACACCCTGCATGAACTCGAAAACCGGCTTGCACCGGCACGGCTCAAGCAAAACGCCCTGCAGCACATGCCCAGCAGACATGGGGCAACGGCCAGTTTTCTCGCCAGCCTGCGGCGTTCGATCCGCGAGCATCCCATGCCTGCACTGGTGGCTGGCGTTGGCCTGGGTTGGCTGGTCGCCTCCCAACTGCGCTCCGGCGCGCGGGGACCAGTACGCGCTGGCGACACGCACCTGCCGTTGCCTCGTGGCACGACGATTCCGGCCCGTCAGGAGGCACCGCAGCGCATGGTGGCCACCCACCTGGGTACCCAGCAGGGGCGGGCGGCCATCTCGACGCATCGGCCGGATGTGATTGGCGAGGCCACGCACCTGGGCACCGGCCAGGGGTGGCGTGGCTACGTGTATCCAGAAGCATGAGCCTGGGGCCGTGGCGCCTCGTTGCTCTTATCGTCCTGAGCGGCACGGCCGAGGGCGGTACCGCTTCGGTGGGAGGCTATCGTTTCCATATCACGGAGTAAGGTTGGGTTGCGTAACGACAACGCAGGTTGCTATTCGTTAACGTTTTGCTTCGCTACGTTTCTGGCGGTACGCGGTTGCACCCGCCTATCTTGACGAGAGAGGATCCCCAAGGAGGCAAACTGCCATGAAAAGGACCTTACTGGCTATCGCCATCGGTGCCATCTCTGCCGGGCTCGTCGGCGGCGCTTTGGCGCAGGACAACGAGGCAGAACTCGATGACGAAGCCGCGGTGGGCGAAGAACAGGCTGTCGAAACCCAGCAAGCGCAAGAGGAGAGGGAGCGACTTGAGGAAGAACAGGATGCTCCAGCCGACGAGGAGAACGAGCAGGCCGATGTCTCGGTAGACGAAGAGGACGAAAACGGCGATCAGGCTGCTGCAGAAGACCCGGAAGCCAACGCCGACGAAGAAATGCAGACCGATCCGGGCGAGCAGGCGACTTCAGCCGAACCTTCCGCGGAGCAGGCCGAACAGGCCCCCGAAGGCGAGCAGGAAGACCCGGCCGGGCAAGCCGCCCAGAGCGAGCCCGAGGCGGGCTTCGAGGAGATGGAGCCGACGGGCGCTTCGCTGGATCCGTCGATTGCCTCCCTGCAGGTCAGCGAGATCGAAGGCATGACCATCGTCAATGCCGAAGGCGAGACGATAGGCCAGGTCGAAAACGTGCTGCGTCATGATGATGCCGGCGACCTGCATGCCATCGTCTCGGTGGGTGGCTTCTGGATCTTCGGTGGCTCCGAAGTCGCCCTGCCGCTGGCCGAGATGCAGCTCGAAGGCGAGCAATTGGTGCTACAGGACAACATCGGCCAGGACGAGCTCGATGACCTGGCCACCGATTACGACGAGGATCGCTACAGCGAAGTGGATGGTGACATGACTCTGTCCGATGCGATGGGTCGCTAGCTTTCTCCCTTCGGGTATGAGGTATTGGGTAATGGGCAAGGCAAGGCCAGTGGCCTTGCCTTGCTTCTTGAGAGGCAGGGAAACAACGTAGCAGTTACCTTCGGTTGCCATCCGTATCCTAATTTTTCTTTTGGCGGCCAGGGTAAGCGCTATTGTCAGAAGGTGGGTATTGAGTCAACTCTAGGAGGGAGTGTGATGAAAAGGACATTATTGGCCATCATGATCGGCGCTATTTCCACTGGCTTGGCAGGAGGTGCCCTGGCCCAGGACAACGCAGACGAGGAGAACGTTCTCGATGGCGATGCCGCCGTAGGCGAAGAGCAATCCACCATGGAGCCTGAAGGCAACCAGGACGATGCCGACCTGATGGAAGATGCGCCAGACATGGAGGCCGATGAGGCGGCTCCAGGCGCTGAGGTCGGCACAACGGGTGCCGATGACATGGCGACAGGTAACCAGTTGGACGACTCGCTGCGCGACAAGCAGGTCAGCGAAATCGAGGGCATGACCGTCGTCAATCAAGAAGACGAAGAGATCGGTGACGTCCAGAACGTCGTTCGGGACAACGACACCGGCGACCTGCATGTCGTCGTCACCGTAGGCGGCCTGTGGGGCATGGGTGGCACCGACATTACCCTGCCGTTGGCTGAGATGCGGCTGCAGGACGACCAGTTGGTAACCCAGCAAGCCTATGGCGAAGAAGAGCTCGAGGAGTCCGCCGAGGAGTACGATGAGGAGCGTTACACCGAGCTGGACGACGATGAGATGACCCTGGGCGATGCCTGGGGGCAGTAACTCGCCGCGCTGAGGTTCCCAAGCCGGCAACGCCGCTGGCGATAGCAAAGGCAAGGCCATTTGGCCTTGCCTTTATTGTGAGTTCTTGCCATGGCCGGGAGCGCCGCCCCTGTGGTCAAGAACTGCTCGGTCAGGCGATGTCGCACGACATCTGGCAGACTACGCTGAACCGTATCCTGATCCGTCGAGAAAGGAAGCCCTATGAGCGAGACGCATCGACCATGGGCCGAGCCCATGTCGGAAACGCAGTTCACCCTGATGCAGCGCATCCTGGATGCCCCAAGCCCCGTGGGGCTGGAAGGGGCAATGACCTACGGCGTGCTCAAGCCCCACTTCGAAAGCTTCGCCCCCGAGGGCTGGCACCTGCACCAGTACAAGGGCCACGCTGGCGTAGTGTGGGACACCCACCCGGGCCGTGACGACCTGTTCAAGGTGATGATCATCGGGCACGCCGACAAGATCCGCATGCAGGTGCGCAGCATCGGCGACGATGGCAAGATCTGGATCAATACCGACGCCTTCCTGCCCAATGTGCTGGTCGGCCACGAGGTGAAGCTGTTCAGCGAAGATCCGGAGCAGCCTGGCCGCTATCGCATCATTCAGGGCGGCACCGTGGAGGCGCTGGGGGCGATCCACTTCTCCGATCCGGCCCAGCGCGAGGGGCGCAAGGGCATCAAGAAGGAGCAGATCTACCTCGACCTGCAGATCCACGGCGAGAACAAGAAGCAGCAGGTGCTCAACCTCGGCGTGCGCCCCGGCGACTCGATCATCTTCGACCGCCCCATTCGTCGCGGCTTCAGCCCCAACACCTTCTACGGTGCTTACCTGGACAATGGCCTGGGCTGCTTCGTCACCGCCGAAGTGGCGCGGCTGATCGCCGAGGCCGGCGGTACCGAGAAGGTGCGCATGCTGTTCGCCATCGCCAGCTACGAGGAGATCGGCCGCTTCGGCAGCCGCGTGCTGGCTGGCGAACTCGAACCCGACGTGGTGATCGGTGTCGACGTGAACCACGACTACGTGGCTGCTCCTGGTATCGGCGAGCGGCGCATGCAGCCGCTGGAGATGGGCAAGGGCTTCACCATGTCGGTGGGCGCGATCGCCAGCGAACAGCTCAATCGTATTATCGAAACCACCGCCCGGGAGCATGGCATTCCCATGCAGCGCGACATCGTCGGCGCCGATACCGGTACCGACGGCATGGCCGGCGTGCTGGCCGCCATCGATTGCGCCGCAACCTCCATCGGTTTTCCCATTCGCAACATGCACACCATCTCGGAGACCGGCAATACCCAGGACGTGCTGGCCGCCATTCATGCGCTCACCTACACGCTCCAGGCGCTGGACGCCCTGCCGGACTCGCACCGCGAATTTCTCGACAACCACCCGCGGCTCGACCAGGCCGAACGCCTGACGCACCAAGGCTCGGCCAAGCCCGAACGGAACAGTGACGAGCAACATCAGCAAGAGCCTGGGCGCGACGATACGGGCCACCAGCAGAGGCATCCTTCCTGAGCGAAGGCGGGATAGCCCTGCGGCCACGCCCCCGAACCTTGCGTCGGGGCGTGGCCCGGCCCCAAGCAAGAATCGAAGGAGAGCAGAATGAGTGTCGAGAAGAGAGCTTCCGGTGCAGCGCGAGTAGCCAAGTATATCGGCACGCTGGCGTCCTTGGTCGCGGTGATTTGGCTGATGATGGCAAGCCCGCTGCTATGGGCGCACTCCCACGTAACTGCCACATACCCTGAGGCTGGTGCGACGCTGGAACAGGCGCCGGAGCGGCTGGCGCTCCAGTTCGACTCGCCGATCCGTATCACCCAGTTCGACGTTATTGGCCCGGAAGGCGTGGTGGAGCTGAGCGAGGATCTGCTCGGCCCGATGGCGGCGGAGCATGCCGCCGTGCCTGCTGAACCCTTGGCACCAGGGGAGTACGAGGTCGTATGGCGTGGTATCGCCGAAGACGGCCATGCTATGTCAGGTGGTTATCGCTTCACGATCCAAGAGTAGGCAATGAACGGTATGACATTGGCCGACCTGGATGCATGGACGATCGGTCGTGTTCACGTCCTGGCGGGATTTTACGTCTCCGCCTTGCTGGCGGTGGGGGGCGTGCTGTTTCGCTTCGCCTTTCCCGCACTACCGCCACGTGACACCCTCGTTCTCGACCGCTGCACCTGTATCGCCGCCTGGTGCGGTGCCGGCATGCTTGTGCTGCTGTGGCTGCTGCAAGCCGCCTACCTGGGAGGCGGCAACTGGAGTTCGGCCTTCAATCCGGTGTTGCTCGGCATCGTTGGCGAAAGTGCCCAGGGCGAGCGGCTGCGCCTGGCCATAGTGGGACTGTTGCTGCTGCCGCTGGTCTTGTGGCAGGGCACACCGCTGGCCGTGCGCTATGTCGTCAGTGTGCTCGGCATCGGCTTGGTGTTGGTGGGTTTCGCCCAGGTTGGCCACACTCGAGGTTCACCATGGCAAAGTGCGCTGTTGATGCTGCACCTGAGTCTGGCTGCCTTCTGGGCCGCAGCACTCTTGCCGCTCTACCGCCTGGCCAGAAGCAGCTCGCCTGGCGAGTCGGCCCGGCTGCTGCTGCGCTTCGGACGCTTCGGCTTGTTGCTGGTGCCGCTGCTGCTCATCGCCGGGAGTAGCCTGGCCATATGGCTCCTTGGTGGACGCCCCGTCTCACTGCTGAATACCCTTTATGGCCAGTTGCTCTCGGTAAAGCTGGCCTTGGTGGCGCTGCTGCTCTTGCTCGGCGCGGTCAATCGCTGGTGGCTGGTACCCGCTGTGGCACGGGGCGAGCTGAACGCGCCCAGGCGGTTGAGGTGCAGTATCGCCGTGGAAGCCTGCCTGATGGTGCTGATCGTACTGGTTGCCGCCCTGCTGCTGACCACCTCCTCGCCGGCGCGGTAGGCTAACCCTTTACGAGTCGAGTGTACCGACCTGCCATGACGCATGAAGCCAGTTTACCTACCCAGGCCCGTCGTCTGCTCGAAGCCGCCCCGGCGGCCTCGCTGCCGATGACCTACCAGCAGCTTGCCGAAGCGCTGGGGCTCACGCCGCCGCGTACCATCCAGCGCGTGGCCCAGGCGCTCGAAACGCTGATGCACGAGGATGCCAAGCAGGGTCGCCCCTTCATCGCCGCATTAGTGGTAAGCCGGCGCGGCAACCTGCCGGCGCCAGGCTTCTTCGAACTGGCCGTGGCTTTGGGCCGTTTCCCCGCCGACCCAGCCCGGCATGCCGAGGCGTATCGTGAGGAATTCCAGCGGGCGCTGGCCGAACGGTGACGTTGCCAGTCACCCCTGAGCCGCCTCCAGCCAGGCGAAAAGATCATCGAAGCTTTCCAGGATTGTCGTAGCCGCGCTGAAGTCATGCTGCCGTGTCATCCTGTTGGGAATGGCAATGCAGCTTATGCCTGCCGCCGTCGCTGCGCTTACGCCATGTTCTGTGTCCTCGATGGCGAAGCATTCCGCCGCCGTGATGCCCAGCCGCTCGAGGGCAAGAAGATAGACATCGGGTGCCGGCTTGCTGGCAGTGACATCATCCCCAGATACGATGGCAGCAAAGTGTCCGCGCAACTCATTGTGCCGAAGCGTGGCCTCCACGCCATTACGCCCCGCGCCAGTTACGACGCCCAGCATCAATCCTTGCGCATGGCAGGAATCGATGACTTCCTTCACTGCGGGGCGAAGCGGAAAGGCCTCTGTATCGAGTCGCCGTTGAGTAACGAGGCTCTTCTCTGCTGCCAGTTCCTGATGAGGACATTTCAGGTGAAAGCGCTCCACCATGTCCTTGGCATTGTCCGTGGTTGGCTTACCTGCGTATTGGGCTATGTAGGTTTCCTCGAGCAGCGTCACGCCACGATCCGCGAGGATGCGTTCCCATATGTGGAAATGAACGGGCTCGGAGTCGACCAGGGTACCGTCATGATCGAAGAGCAGGGCACGGATCGGCATGTCAGCGATGCTCCCGTTGCGGCCGCAGTGGCTCGAGTAGCTCGCCAAGGCCGTTGTGGTCGATCTCGTGCATCAGGTGCAGCAACTCGCCGATTTCGCTGGGCGGAAAGCCCTCCCGGGCGAACCAGTTGAGGTAGGGGCCCGGCAGGTCGGCAATCAGCCAGCCTTCGTACTTGCCGAACGGCATCCTGCGGGTGACCAGCTTTTCCAGGTCCTCGGGCTTCACTCGCTCTCTCCTTCGTCGGTTCGCCGACTCGTATCCAAACAGCTTATCCCGCACATGAGCAAGCCATGATGACGAAGGCCCCGTGCAGCGGGGCCTGACACGAGGCTTGCATTTCATTTTTTTCCCTCTGCGCGCCACTCTGCCGCAGATGTTGGCGCTGATATCAAGGGTGGGGTTGATTGCGGTCCAAAGACAAATTAGGTATCTCAAATAATACTAAATATTCTTAATTGTTTAAGTTTCTTGTAAAGTTTGTTTCCGCTCCTGCCGATAAAGTTGAGGTTGGCTTAGGCGTAGCACGGTTCCAGTCTCGGCTAGGTTTGCTTTGCTTTTGCCTGTCCGATACCCCTATCAGTATTTCCCAAGGAGAAGTCGATGAAGGAACTCTTGCACCGCATCCCGATGGGGCAAAAATTCCTTATGGTGGTAGCGCTACCATTGTTGATCATGACCTGGCTAGCCGGCAGCGGCAGCCTGGAGCGCCTGGAGGAAACCAACCGCTTGGCACGCATGCAGAAGCTGGCCCAGTTGATCGATGGTGTAGACAAGCTGGTGCATGAGCTGCAACGCGAACGCGGTAGGACGGGGTTGGTGCTCTCCAGTGATAATGAGCAATTGCGTGGCGAACTCGAGCGTCAACGGCAACGAACCGATGAACGGTTGGCCGGTTTATGGGACTTATCGGCCGAACTGGACCTTGCCGGGCAACTTCCAGCCTTGCATGATCGCCTGCGTACGGTAGAGGCAGGCCTTCGCGGCCTCGCCGATGTTCGCCGCCGGATCGATGCGCAGGGCATTACGGCCCGTGAGTCGTATGCCTTTTTCACTGAGTGGAACGAGGAACTGATCAGCGTGGTGGGCGAGGTGACGACCTCAGCTGCCTACACCCAGATCAGCCGACGCCTGACCACCTTCTTCAATCTCATGAACTACAAGGAATTGGCAGGCAGGGAGCGGGCGCTGCTGGGCAATACCTTCGCCAGCGACAGCATGACGGCGGATACCTATCAAGGCCTGCTCTTTCTCGTTGGCCAGTCCAAGGCGTATCTGGACAGCTACCGGCAGCTCGCCATCGACGAATATCGGCAACCACTCGAGCAGGCGCTTGGTGGCGAACTGGTGGAGCGTGCGGAGAGCATAAGCCAACTCGCCATGGAGCAGGGAACGGCAGGTCGCTTCGGCGTCGATCCGAATGCCTGGTTCGAGCTGCAGACTGCCAAGATCGATCGATTGGCTGATGTCGAATCCTTCATTCTCACCGACCTGCTCGCCACCGCCCAATCCATGCATGCGACTGCCCAGCGCGCCCTGATGCGGTACCTGACACTGGCGCTGCTGGCGCTCATCCTGAGCGTTGGGCTGTCGATTCTGATCGTGCGCAGCATCGTACGCCCTCTGCGCCAAGCGCTGGACAACATTCAGAAGCGTGGGGGTGACCTGACCCAGCGCTTGACCGTACCGGGTAGCGACGAGCTGTCACAGCTCTACTTGGCATTCAATGAATCCACCGCCGAGACCGAGCGGTTGGTGGGAAACATTCAGCAGGGTGCCATGTCCGTAGAGGTGGCGAGTGGTGAAATTGCCATGGGCAACCAGGATTTGGCACAGCGCACCGAAGAGCAGTCGGCTTCGCTGGTGGAAACGGCCTCGAGTCTCGAACAGATCACTACCACCGTTCAGCACAATGCCAGCTCGGCGCAGCAGGCCCAGCAGATGGCAAGCGAGGTCTCCAGCCAGACCGGTCAGGCCAGCGAGGTGGCGAGACAGGCGAACCTGGCCATGAAGGAAGTTCACATGGCCAACCAGGAGGTGACGAAGATCATCGAGGCGATCGATGCCATCGCTTTCCAGACCAACCTGTTGGCGCTCAACGCCTCGGTGGAAGCGGCACGCGCCGGGGAGCATGGGCGTGGATTTGCCGTGGTGGCGAATGAGGTGCGTACCTTGGCCAGTCGTAGCGCACAGGAGGCGGATCGGATACGCCAGTTGATCGACAACAACGTCGCGCGCGTCAACGAGGGGAGTCGGCTCGTCACGGCTACCAGCGAGACTCTGGAAGCGATTACCCAGCAGGTCCAGCAGGTTACGGCCCTGATCACCGAAATATCGTCGGCCACCATGGAACAATCGGCAGGTATCGAGCAGATCAATCAGGCCGTGGCGCAGTTGGAGGACGTCACGCAGCAGAATGCTGCCCTGGTAGAGCAGGTTGCCGCCGCAAGTCGCTCGCTGGATGACCAGGCACGGGACATGGCGAGCCTCGTTGGCCAATTTACCGTGGCAGGCTCTGTCCAAGCGGTGCCCGCGGCCAAGGAGCAACTGCGGTTGACGTACCAGGAGGCCCCTGCCTCCGATAAGGCACCGGCAGTCCGTCGAGCAAGAGACACCGTCGACTGGGCCTGACGGCTACCGTAGAAGGCGCCTGGAGCGGTGAGTGGGCGGGTCTCATGCAACGAGTTGCGGCAGGCGCTATGCGCTTGCCGTTTCTTTTCCTGGGCGCTCCTATGTTGGCCGTTGTCCTAGGCCCGTGCACCTAGCGGCCCCCGCTGTCGCAGCAAATATCGCCATCCACTGCTAAGCTTTCTTTGGTCAGTGGCTGGAGGCGCCTCATCGAACCGCGGGAGAAGGATATCGGTAGTGAAGGTTACGGACAGGAAGCCGCAACAGGGGATATCACAGGCAGCGCCCGTGAAATCCCTGCGGATCATGACGATCAACGTGCACAAGGGGTTCAACGTGTTCAATCGTCGCCATATCCTGCCGGAGCTTCGCGATGCCGTGAACACGCTTTCCGCCGATATGGTGTTCCTGCAGGAGGTGCATGGCGAGCACAAGAGGCACTCCCGTCGCTTCCATGATTGGCCGGGTGTGCCGCAGTACGAGTATCTGGCCGATACCATGTGGCCCGAATTTGCCTATGGCCGCAATGCCGTCTATCCCGACGGCGACCATGGCAACGCCCTGCTGTCCCGCTATCCGATCGTTCAGTACGAAAACAGGGATGTGACCATCCACGGCACCGAAAGGCGGGGGCTTCTCTACTGCCAGCTCTCGGTTCCCGGCCAGCCCATGGTGCATGCTGTCTGTGTCCACCTTGGGTTGCGCCAGAAGCATCGCCTGCAGCAGTTGCAGTTGCTGTGCAAGCTGCTGGACTCGATACCGGACGATGAAACGGTCATCGTTGCGGGAGACTTCAACGACTGGCGCTTGAAGGCCGATGCCGTGCTGGCCGAATGTGGGCTACATGAGGCGTTCGTGCACTGCCATGGACGCCCGGCGAAAACGTTTCCGGCACACTGGCCACTGCTGTGTCTGGACCGGATATATGTCCGCCACGCCTCATGCCACAACCCCAGAGCCCTCTATCGCAAGCCGTGGTCGCATCTCTCTGACCATGTTCCCCTCATCGCAGAGATAGGCCTGTGAAATTCCAATGGAAGGAAGGCAATCAAGCCGAACTGCTGATCAATGGAAGCCAATACTTCCCCGACGTGTTCGGGGCGATACGCTCGGCGCGCCGGGAAATCCTGATCGAGACGTTCATCATCTTCGATGATGAAGTCGGGCAAGCACTGAAAGAGGCCCTGCTCGAAGCTGCTGCCCGACAGGTACGCATCGAAGTCACGGTGGACGGTTACGGCACGGCGGATCTGGGCGCCGAGTACGTCGCGGAGCTGACCGATGCCGGCGTCAACATGAATGTCTACGACCCGCGACCCCGCCGCTTCGGTGTGCGCACCAACCTGTTTCGCCGTTTACATCGCAAGATCGTAGTGGTGGACGGCGAGGTGGCCTACATCAGCGGAATCAACTTCGGCTGGGACCACCTGCCCGACAAGTACGCCATGGGCAAGCAGGACTATGGCATACGGGTGCGCGGGCCGATCGTCGAAGACATCCGCCACGCCGCCACCGCGCTGCTGTTGGAGCACCATGCGGTAGAGGAGTTGCCACAGAGCCTCGTCGCACCCTCACCCGTCGGGCAGGCCGCCATGCGCCTGGCCATTCGCGACAACCATCTGCATCGCACCGATATCGAAGACCACTATCTGGAGGCGATTCGCACGGCGAAATCCCGGCTGCTCATCGCCAATGCCTACTTCTTCCCCAGCTATCGCATCTGGCGTGAGTTACGTAAGGCAGGCCGTCGGGGCGTCGACGTCACCCTGATCCTTCAGGGCCGTCCCGACATGCCCTGGGCCCGGATGTTCTCCAGCTCGCTGTACAGCTACCTGCTCAAGGACGGCATTCGTATCTACGAGTACAAGGAGCACCCCCTGCACGGCAAGATCGCCATTGCCGACGACGAGTGGGCGACGGTGGGGTCGAGCAACCTCGACCCACTCAGCCTGTCTCTCAACCTGGAGGCCAACCTGTTCATTCGCGATGCCAAGCTCAACCGGGAGATATACGACCACCTGGTGGAGCTGATCGAGAACAGCTGCCATATGATTACTCCCGAAGCCGCGGAGAAGGGGCGCTGGTGGCGGGCGCCGCTGATGTTCGTGAGCTTTCACTTCCTGCGCCACTTTCCCCTCAGTGCGGGCTGGAGCCCTGGCCATATCTCCCGGCTCGAGCCGTTGACCCCCAAGGCGCCGCCGAACAAGCGGGCTATGGATTGAAGCCAGCGAGGTGACGACATGAAAGCTTCCACCACCGACGCGCCCAAGCCGTCCCGGCCCTGGCGCCGCTGGCTGAAGCGAGGCGTCACGCTGATCTTCTTCGTACTGGTCGCGGTGCTGTTGTTCTCGCTGGCGCGCAACGTCGACTGGCCCGAAGTCATCGAGACCCTGCGAGGTTACAGCCCGCTGATGCTGGTCGCCGGGATGGGCATTACTGCGGTCAGCTATACCGCCTTTTGCAGCTACGACCTGCTGGGAAAGAAGTACACCGGCCATGGGCTGTCGACCGGGCGCGTCCTGCTGGTGGCCTTCGTGTGCTATGCCTTCAATCTCAACCTGGGCGCTTGGGTAGGCGGCCTGGCCATGCGCTACCGGCTCTATACCCGCCTGGGCCTCGGCGTGGGTACCGTCACGCGCATTCTCAGCATCAGCCTGATCGCCAACTGGTTGGGCTACATGATTCTCGCTGGCGCCATCTTCTCATTTCACCTGCTCGAGCTGCCGCAGAACTGGGAGATAGGCGCCGCGGGCCTGCAGTTCATCGGCTTCGGGCTGCTGGCCGTCGCTTTCGCTTACCTGGCCGCCTGTCGCTTCTCCAAGCGGCGCGTATGGCACATTCGTGGCCATGAGATCGTTCTTCCGCCGCTCAGGCTGGCGCTGATGCAGGCGGCCCTGGGCGCGGCGAACTGGTCGTTGATGGCAGCGCTCATCTACCTGCTGCTGCCACAAGGGCTGTTCTTTCCCAGCATCCTCGGCATCCTGCTGATCAGCTCCATTGCCGGGGTCATCACCCATATTCCCGGTGGCCTCGGCGTGCTCGAAGCGGTATTCCTCGCCTTGCTTCAGCACCACGTTGCCCCGAGCCAGATACTCGCCGCGCTGATCGGCTACCGTGCCCTCTACTTCCTGTTGCCCCTGGCGGTGGCATGCCTGGCATACCTGCTGCTGGAGCGAAGGGGCAGGAAGCGGAAGAGAGAGGAAGCAAGGCAGGAGGGGTAAGTGAACCATCAGGCGCTGTAGAACAGCGAAGAAGGGGAGACCTTAAAATGAGGTTCAGAGACAGGCGCGTCAGTACAACCTGCTTCTGATCCAGTAAAGCCATTATATTGCACCTTATAAGCTGCATATCGAATCTTAAAGCAACAAATAAGGTGCATAGGCATCCGCGCGAGGCTAATGGCAGCGCCGCAAGGCGTCTCCGTCCGCGGAAAGCGGTGACACCGCCAAATCATTAATCGTTCGATGGAATGGCCGCCGGATCCATCCAGAATGACTCCCACACATGGCCGTCGGGGTCGGCCAATGCGCAGCTGTACATGAAGCCGTGGTCCTGACGCGGGTTGATGTCGGCGGTGCCGCCATTGGCGCCGGCCGCCTCGTTCATGACATCTACCGCTGCGCGGTTCTCGCAGGAGAGGGCGAGCATCACTTCGCTGGAATCGGGCGGCGGAATCGGGCGGTCGGTGAAGGTGCGCCACTTGTCATGGGTGAGCAGCATTACGTGAATCGTTTCGCTCAACACCATGCACGCCGCCGTCTCGTCGGTGAAATGGGGGTTGTTGGTAAATCCGAGCGCCTCGTAGAACGCCATCGATTTTTCTAGATCGACAACAGGGAGGTTCACGAAGATCATGCGTGACATAAGAAAGCTCCATGGGTGGTGTAACAGGATTAGTCGATTGTGCTGACTCCTGCTAGTCGATTGGGCCGGAGCGATTTCGACAGTGGGCTGTCTCTTCTTCTATGCCGTGTACGGTAACCGCGCATCGCGCCGCAGCCGCAGCATGGTGAACACGTTGGTCAGGAAGATCAGGCTTTCCGCTATCGTGCCGCCGATGGAGCCTGCCAGCACGTTACTGGCGACCCAGCACAGCGCCGCCGCTGCCAAGGCGATGCGCATGGGAATGCCACGCAGCATGAACATGCCGTAGGTGCCGAGCAGGCCCGCGGCCAGGGCCGGGATGTCCCGCGGGCCGCTCCAGGTCAGCAGGGCAACCAGCAAGGTGGCGAGCAGCATGCCGAGCATGATCGCTCGATTGCGCGGGAAGCGGCGCACCAGGGCGATGCGCAGCACGATCAGCGCCGAGATGCCCGCGGCCACCCAGCTCTCGAACAGGGCGAACTGCGCGGCGAAGGCGACGTTGGCGAACAGCAGCAGCACGAACAGCCGGTCGTCGCGCTTGCTGGCGAAGGCCACCAGGCATAGAGCCAGCGCCACCAGGCTGACGCCCTGGCCCAGCAGCCATCTCAGGCCGATCTCTTCCATGCGTCATTCCGTTATCGAGCTAATAGAAACTCGAGCTTAGCATGGCAATCTCGACCGGGCGTCCTTGGCTCACATCTGGGAGAGCAGGTAGTTCGGCTTGCCCAGCATCTTGATCAGCCGTAGCTGCTGCTCGAGCCAGTAGGCATGGTCTTCTTCGGTGTCTGCCAGCAGCCCCAGCAGTACGTCGCGGGTCTGGAAGTCCCGCTCCCGCTCGCACAGGGCGATGGCGTCCTTCAGGGCATCGCCGACTTCATATTCGAGCTGGAGGTCGTTGCCGAGCATTTCCTCCACGTCCTGGCCGACACGCACCGGGGTGCGAGTGTGCATGTCGGGCTTGCCTTCCAGGAACAGGATCCGCTCGATCAACTGCTTGGCATGGCCCTTCTCATCGTCGAATTCGTGGGCGATGCGCTCATAAAGCTTGGTGAGCCCCCAGTCGGCGTACATCTCGGAGTGGATGAAATACTGGTCCATGGCGGCGAGTTCCGCCGCCAGCAGGCCGTTCAAGGCGTCGATGATGGTCTGTTTGCCTTTCATGCGGTTCCCTGTATTAGCGCGAGAGGGTAGATTTCCCCATCCTAGGGCGAATCGGTAGTGCGGTCAATTTTTCCTTTTAATTCAGTTGCTTGATATTGCCTTCGCGTGCGATTCGCATTTGATTTCCAAGGTGGCCACAACCGCCCGGCGCGGATTGCCAGAATTCGCCATCCCAGGCTGGCGATGCAATGCGACGGCGAATGAAAGATACTAAGCAGGATAACGATTGACAGGTATTACGCGAGGCGACATGAATCCCACCATCGAACTGCTGAAATCCCACCGCTCGATTCGCAAATTCACCGACCGCAAGATTCCTGTCGAGCTGCTGCTCGAACTGGTTCGCGCCGGCCAGGCTGCGGCGACCTCCAGCCATGTGCAGGCCTACAGCGTCATTCATGTAAGGAACCCGGCCAACCGCGAGATGATCGCCGAACTGGCTGGCGGCCAGTCGTATGTCGCCACCGCCTCCGATTTCCTGGTGTTCTGCGCCGACATGAAGCGTCCCACCGAAGCCTCCGAACGTACCGGCGCCAACGTCGTGCGCGGCATGACCGAGCAACTGCTGGTGGCAAGCGTGGATACCGCACTGATGGCCCAGAACGTTGCCATCGCCGCGGAATCCGAGGGGCTCGGCATCTGCTACATCGGCGGTATTCGCAACAACCCCCAGGCCATCAGCGACCTGCTGCACTTGCCTGAGCACGTCTACCCGGTGTTCGGCATGTGCCTCGGCTATCCGGCCGCCGATCCGGACGTCAAGCCGCGCCTGCCGGTGGAAGCTATCCTCAAGGAGGATTACTACACCGACGACAGCGAGCAAGTGGCGGCCTTCGACGAGGCCATGCAGGCCTACTACAGCGGGCGCAAGGGCGGCAACAAGGACTCCGATTGGTCGCGCAATCTCACTCCGCTGTTCGACAGCAAACTGCGTGCTCATATGCGTGAATTTCTGACCAAGCGTGGCTTCGAAATGAAATAGCGATAGAACGTCAAGGCCTGCTGAGGATCGTCGCTGCTCATGCTAGGCTGTGCCATACGAGGCGTTATCGATCAGGTTTCCTGAAGCTTCGTCTTTGCTGAGGTATCGAAAATGAACAGAACCAAGACCCTGCAACTGCTGCGGGAACACCTGTCGACGCTGTCCAGCGAGTTTGGAGTCACGTCGTTGGCACTCTTCGGTTCCATGTCTCGTGACGAGGCTCGAGAAGACAGCGATATCGATATCCTGGTGAGCTTCGATGGCCCGGCGACTTCGGCCCGTTATTTTGGAGTGCAGTTCTATCTCGAGGATCTGCTGGGCCATTCGGTGGATCTGGTGACCGACAAGTCGCTCCGCCCAGAGCTCAGGCCTTATATCGAGCGTGAGGCGCTGCGTGTCTGAGCCTCGCCCCAAGCGCGAATGGCGCTTCTACATCAACGATATGATCGGCTTCGCCGAAAAAGTCCTCTCTTACACGGAAGGTCTGGATCAGGACAACTTCATTACCCATGATCTCACCTACGACGCTACGCTGCGTAATCTTGAACTGATTGGCGAAGCGGCAACCCGCATTCCAGATACGGTTCGTCAGCGGTATCCGAAAATTCCCTGGAGGATGATCATTGCCACCCGGAATCGCTTGATCCATGCCTATCTGGGAATCGACGACGATACCGTATGGAGCATTATCCAGGACAACGTCCCAGAATTATTGGAGCAACTGAGAGAAATCAAAGCTCAACCGTCATGAGGCAGCATGTGTCACGTTGCTTCCTGGTACGTTTTTCTCCACACCATCAACCGGAGGCGCCATGGAAGCGCTATTGAACTCACGCTCGGAGGTGACGGAGGCAGCCTTGGCCGCTATCGCGCACATGCCGACCGCCAGCCTGCCGGTGCTGATGGACGAAGCGTTCGCCCAGCGACTAACCAATGCCGATTTCATGCGGATCGCGGTTCTGCTGGCGCAAACCTCCGCCATTGTGCGGCCCGAACTGGACCTCGAAGACTGGAAGGGCGTGAGAGCCACGCATGAGCCATGACGTCCTCGATCACCACCGAGCTGCCGATCGGCGTCATCAGCGATACCCACGGGCTGCTGCGCCCCGAGGCACTCACCTTGCTGGAAGGCTGCGAGTACATCCTGCATCTGGGCGACGTGGGCAGCCGGGACGAGGACGCCGTCATCCTCGAGCGGTTGGCAGAGTTGGCCCCGGTGGCGGCGGTGCGCGGCAATATCGACACCGCCCCCTGGGCCGAGGCGCTGCCGCTGACGCGGGACCTCACCTTCAACGGCTGGTGCCTGCACCTCGTGCATATTCTGCAGGACTTCGACCCGGCCACCCCCTGCGACGCCGTACTCCACGGCCACTCCCACAAGCCTCGCCACGAATGGCAGGGCGGCCAACTGCTGTTCAACCCTGGCGCGGCCGGCAAGCGCCGCTTTCGCCTGCCCATCACCCTGGGCAAGCTCTGGGCTGACGAGCGCGGCCTGCGCGGTGCCATCCTGCACCTGCCGCTCCGTTGAGGCCGGGTGCCTGGCAAGCCGCTTTCCGCAATAATGTCCAAGCCTTCCCTTGGCGCCGAGCTTAAGCTATGCCTGTATGGCGTTCAGGGAGGCGCGACATGGCGAAGCAATCCAGCCGGTTCGATTACTACAAGAGCCGACAGATACCCGAGCTCACGGTACTCCAGGCGTCGCTGAGCGACTTCTGCTACGACCGCCACGCCCATGAGGAGTATGCCTTCGGCGTGACTCTTTCCGGGCGGCAGGACTTTTTCAGCGGTGGGCAGTTTCACCGCAGCCCGCCCGGCAACGTCATCCAGTTCAATCCCGAGCAGGTGCACGACGGCCACCCGGGCGACGACAGCAGGCTGGGCTACGTGATGGTCTACGTGCCTCCCGCCCAGCTCGAGGCTTCGTTCGCCGACGCGGCAGGATGCGAGCGTGCCGCCCGGTTCCAAGGCAGCGAGACCCTGCTTGCCGACCCCGAGCTGCGCCGCGCCATTCTCGATCTTGCGCAGTTGATGATTCACCAGCAGGGCACGCGCATCGACCAGGAGCACGCCCTGCATCGCATGGCGACTCGCCTGGTGCAGCGTGCCGGCAAGTTCCAGCCCGGCGGCAGGGTGAGCCGGCCCGATGCGCTGTTGCTGCGCGCCAAGGAGTACGTGCTCGCCCACCTGGAGTCGGATCTCTCGCTGGACGAGATCAGCCAGGCCGCCCATCTCTCGAAGTACCACTTCCTGCGCCTGTTCCGGCAGCAGTTCGGCATTACGCCGCACCAGTACGTGCTGAGCTGCCGGGTCAATGCCGCGCGCAACGCCCTGGAGACCGGCATGGCACCCTCCGAGGTGGCCTTCCGCTACGGCTTCACTGACCTCAGCCACTTCAACCGCCGCTTCAAGCGCATCTACGGCAAGACGCCGTATCAGTACCAGTGCAGCGTCACCTAGCGGCGCTTGACCTCGGCCGCTCGGCCACCCAACGCACTTCCTATCGGAGAGACTCCCATGGAGATCGTCGCCTATGCCCTGGGCGTCATGTACACGCCTGGGCCTGTGAACCTGCTCGGCCTGAACGCCGGTCTCAACGGCCAGGCCAGGACATCGCTTGGCTTCTTCGTCGGCGTGGGGCTGGCCATGCTCACGCTCTTCCTGCTGTTCGGCTGGGCCGGGGCAGCCTGGGTGCGTGGCAACATGCTCGCCGTGGCGGGGGCGGTGGGCTGTGGGTACATCCTCTACCTGGCCGTCAAAGTCGCCCGCTCGAGCATTGACCTGGGCAAGGTGCGTGAAGCGCCGCGCATGCTGCAGTTCCGCGACGGCCTGATCATGCAGCTGTGCAACCCCAAGGCCATGATCGCAACCCTGCCCATCGCCACCATCCAGTTCCCCGCCGCCGGCATCCACGGCGCGAGCCTACTGTTCTGGTCGCTGGGGCTGGCCGTGCTGGCCTTCGGCGCCCCCGGTAGCTATGCGCTGATGGGCGCCATGCTTGGTCAGCGAATCGAGAACCCGAAGCTGCTCAAGGGCTTCAGCCTCGCCATGGCCGCGATGCTGGTGTGGGTTGCGATCACCATTGGCTATGAGCACGCGTGGTTGCCCCTGGCGTCGGGTGGGTTGTAAAGGCATTCGGTGACGTCACTGATTAATCCTCAGAGTGCCCTGTATCGTCACGATCGCAGTCGTAGCGCTTCATATGCGGAAACGGCGGCAGCCAGGACTCGCGACGCACGGTCCAGCTTTCGTAGGTCGGCATCAATTGGTCGGGGGCGTCCAGCGCTCCCAGGTGCACTTCGATTTCATCGCCGGTGCGTGCAAAAACGGACGAGCCGCAGCGGGGGCAGAAAAACCGTCCCGCATAGTCGCGCGTTTCGCCTTCGATCGTCATTGCGTCCTGAGGGAACATGGCAGCAGCGAAGAACAGCGCCCCATGATGCTTGCGGCAGTCGAGGCAATGGCACAGGCCGACCCGAAAGGGGCGACCCGTCGCCACGATGCGTACATTGCCGCACAGGCAGCCACCCGTGAATCGCTCCATGCTGTGTCTCCTCTGACATGGCTTCGCCAACGGCATTAACTCATTTCGGAAAAGTAGCAGAAAAAGACTCGGGCGGTCGCAGCGCGGCTATGCTCAGTCGCGAAAAGGGGTGGAGTTATAGCAAAAGGGCCGCTTTCCTGGGAAAGCGGCCCTGCAAGTTAAGACTTTCTTGTCAAGCAATCAACTTTACTTTTCCAGCGTGCTGGCCGACTTCTTGCTCTTGTCGGTATGCTGCTGGTTTTTCTGTTGAGTATCGTCATCCTCTTCTTTACCCTTCTTGAAACTGTCCTCTACTTGACTCTGTCCTTTCTGCATGCTTTCTTCGAGCTGTTTGCGGCCCGACTGCATGCTCTCTGTGGTCAGTTGCTGAGTCTCCTTCAGGTACTCCTGACTCAACGAGCGGATCTTGTCAGCGTCTTCCTTCAAGCGCTCACTCAATTCCCGGACGGCCTGCTGCTGCTGCTCGACCACCTGCCGAAAACTGTCGGAATCCTTGACTTCGAGCCAAGAGCGGGATTGCGCCAAGCTGTTGTCTGCAAAGGCGCGAACGGTATCGAGCTGAGCCGAGAAGAGTTGCTCAAAGTAATCCGTGGTCAGTGCTCCGTAGGCACGCACCGGCTCGACGATGGCATCGTCGAACTGCTCGGTAGCCTGATTGCCATATGCCTTGGTATTTTCATTTTTCATCTAATCGCTCCTTGTTTTGTAACAAACAAGTGAAGTAAAAGTTCCGCTAAAATGCGCAATTCATTAAGCGGTCTATCAACAAACTAATGCTGATTTAGCCTGTTCGTGTAGAAGCGTAAATCCATGATGACGGCACGTCATTCCTTGTCGAGCCTGCACCTGCGACCACATCAATCCACCATAAACAACTAGATGGAATATCTCTGTGCGGTAGCACACTTAAATCCACATTATTCACCTTGCTGACGTAGCCGGTAATGTGGCGAGTTGTGCCTGGCAGGACTATCAGATATCGGAATGGCGGATCGCACCATTCCAGTAAGCGTTCCGTCAAAAGTCCAGCGGGCCTTCAGTATGGGATGGAAGTTGGGGGCAGGAGTCGCTCGAGAAAACAGCACGGTTTACAACGCGTAAACGTAGGACGCCTATGTGCGCCGTCGTACAGATGGTCAGGATGAAATTACCGATAATGAATACATCTGACCAGAAGGCGAAAGCGCCCCATATCGACCCTTTCACGCGAAAGCGCTGCTCGACAAGGATCACTCTCCCTTCCTGGTCAGAACCATTCCCAATCACAGCTGGCGCACTGGCTAGCCCGCCTGGAAGTCCTCAATCACCTACAGCGTGAAGAAAACCGCGCTGGCACCGTTGATTTCAGACAGCCGTCATCATGCCCGGGCAGTGCTGATTCAGGAGAACCGATATGAAATATCGCATGCGTCTTTTCAGTAAACCCGCGGTGATTCTGGCCTCGCTGTCATTGATGAGTTCGGGCGTTGCCCAGGCGACCCTGTCGTCGGCTACCGACTCAGAGATCCTTACGCTCGCTCAATTTGCTGAATCTGCTGATAAAACAGAGGAAGAAATCCTCGCCGAGCAGGAAGCCGCTGAGCAGGCCGAAGCCGATGCCCTAGCCGAGCAGGAGGCTGCTGAGCAGGCCGAGGCCGATGCCCTAGCCGAGCAGGAGGCTGCTGAGCAGGCCGAAGCCGATGCCCTGGTGGAGCAGCAGGCCACCGAGCAGGCCGAAGCCGACGCCCTGGCCGAGCAGGAAGCTGCTGAGCAGGCTGAAGCTGACGCCCTGGCGGAGCAGGAAGCCGCCGAGCAGGAAGCCGCTGAGCAGGCCGAGGCCGATGCCCTGGCGGAGCAGGAAGCCGCCGAGCAGGCTGAAGCTGACGCCCTGGCGGAGCAGGAAGCCACCGAGCAGGCTGAAGCCGACGCCCTGGCCGAGCAGGAAGCCACCGAGCAGGCTGAAGCCGACGCCCTGGCCGAGCAGGAAGCCGCCGAGCAGGCCGACGCCGATGCCCTGGCCGAGCAGCAGGCCACCGATCAGGCCGAGGCCGACGCCCTGGCCGAGCAGGAAGCCGCCGAGCAGGCCGAGGCCGATGCCCTGGCGGAGCAGGAAGCCACCGAGCAGGCTGAAGCCGACGCCCTGGCCGAGCAGGAAGCCGCCGAGCAGGCCGAGGCCGATGCCCTGGCCGAGCAGCAGGCCACCGAGCAGGCCGAGGCCGATGCCCTGGCCGAGCAGGAAGCCACCGAGCAGGCCGAGGCCGATGCCCTGGCCGAGCAGGAAGCCACCGAGCAGGCCGAAGCCGACGCCCTGGCCGAGCAGGAAGCCGCCGAGCAGGCCGACGCCGACGCCCTGGCGGAGCAGGAAGCCGCCGAGCAAGCCGAAGCCGACGCCCTGGCCGAGCAGCAGGCCACCGAGCAGGCCGAAGCCGACGCCCTGGCCGAGCAGGAAGCCGCCGAGCAAGCCGAGGCAAACACCGTCGCCGAGCAGGAGGCTATCGACAAGGCCGAAGCCGATGCACTGGCCGAGCAGGAGGCCAGCGACCAGGCTGATGCGGAGGCCCTGGCCGAGGCCGAAGCCGCCGCTCTGGCCTCTGCCGCCGCCCTTGAGACCCAGGAAGCCAGTGAGACATCCGAAACTGTCGTGACTGCGGATACCACGCGTACCAGCGACGAGGAAGCGACGGCGTCAGAAGCAGATGATGACGACAACCAGATATGGAAATACCTGGGAGCCGCCGCGGTAGGTGCCGTCGCAGGCGCCTTGATCCCTCAGCTCGGTGGTCGGGTCGTCGAGAATCAAGGCGACCGCATGATCGTTGAGCGCGATGGCGAACTGCATGTGCGCAAGGACGAGAATCTTCTGTTGCGTCGTCCTGGGGTAACCGAGACCACCGAATCCTTTGCCGATGGCATCACCCGCTCCACCGTCACCCGCGACGATGGCAGCCGGATCGTGACCATTCGAGATTCCGGTGGCTTCGTCCTCAAGCGCACCCGCTATCTACCCGATGACACCGCTATCGTACTGATCGACGAAACGCTCAAGGCCGATAGCTGGGCATCTTCCGTCGACCTCGAGGAATCCCTGCCCCCCCTGCGCTACGACCTGCCGGAAGAACGCTACGTGGTCAATTACCGGCGTGCCGATGAGGACATCCTGCGCGAGGCACTGCTGGCACCGCCGGTACAGGAGTTCGATCGCGTCTTCACGCTCCGTCAGGTACGCGAAAACTCACGAGTCCGAGACATGATGCCGCGTATCGATCTCGATGTTATCCAGTTCGCTACCGGCTCGTCGGCCATTCAGCCCTCCGAGGCCGAGGCGTTGAGGCTGATCGGGAACACCATGGCCGACATCATCGGGCAGCACCCGAATGAGATTTTCCTGGTCGAAGGCCATACCGATGCCGTGGGATCGGACTTGATGAACCTCGGGTTGTCCGACCGGCGAGCAGAAGCCGTCGCCCTGGCACTGACCGAATACTTTGCCATTCCCCCGGAAAACCTGATCGTACAGGGCTATGGTGAGCGCTATCTGAAAGTGGATACGCAGGGACCCAGCCAGGAAAACCGACGCGCCAGCGTCCGGCGAATCACCCCGTTGATCGATGCAAGCCTGGCCAGCCGCTGAGAAGCCAGACCGGTAGCCCAAGTTACCGGAAAAGCCGACAGACACTGTGCCTGTCGGCTTTTTGATGCGGCGTTCTTGGCAGCCATCGGGACGTCGGATAGAGGCTTGGGCTCAAGGGAGGTTCCAGCCGGTAGCGACTCTCTCCTTCAGCAAACACGCTCCCAGCCCGGCGACGGCGAGCCCCAGGGTGGCAAAGAGCATGAAGGTGACGGCATGACCTTCGGCCCCGACCAGCCAACCGGCCAACGGAGAACCGACGACCTGGCCGACCGAGGTGGCGAGCAGCGGCAGCACCGGGGCGAAGGCAGGCGCCTCGGTCATGATCTGGATGCTCCTCACCAGGTAGAAACCGGTAAGGGTCATGTACCCGGCGCCGAACAAGGCCGCCGATGCCAGGGCGAGGGGGAAGCTGCCGGGAACGATGACTAGCAGCACAAGGCTGACGGACATCACCGTGAGGCCGGCAGCATGGCTCGCGGCCGGCCCGAAGCGCGAGATGAGATCGCCGGCGCCGGCACCCGTCAGCCCCCCGAGGCCGACCGCCAGCCACATCCACGCGGTCTGGCTCGGCGCAAGCCCCCCGGCGGTGATCACTGCATCAGGGGCAAACACCCAGTAGGCCGCGCTCACGCATCCCATGCCCGCTGCCAGGCCGCTCAGCCGGCCGATCCCGAGCCATTGCGCCCGGCTCACGGGGGCGGCTAGCAGGCGGGGCCTTGAGAGAGAGGTGCGCTGGTCATCCCGAGGTAGATAGCAGAAGGCTGCCAGGGCTGCCAGGGCCGCCAGGGCGGCGAATCCGGTATAGGCACTACGCCAGGCCTCCGCCCAGAGCAGCACTGCGGGCATGGCGAGCGCAATCCCCAGGCTGGTGCCCGCATTGATGGTGGCATTGACCCGCCCGCGCAGCTCGGGCGGTACCACCCGGTGAACCGCCTGGGCCATGACCGGCGATGACAGCCCCGTGCTGATTCCACAGATCAGCACGCCGGCGGCCAGTAGCAGCGATGATGGCGCCAGAGCGATCGTCATCAGCCCGACCCCGGCCAGGCCGGCGGCCGCGCCCCCCGTGCGTCGAACCCCGAGGCGGCGCGTCACCCAGGGTGCGGCGAGGATGGCGAAGACGAAGCTCAGGAAAGGCAGGGCGCCGATCACCCCCGCCATGGTGGGGGTGATCGTCAGCTCGTCGCGCATCGAAGGCAGGAAGAGCCCGAACACGAAGCGAGCCAGCCCGTAGGTGATGGCGATGACCCCGCTGCCTAGGGTTGCCATGCCGAGGGGGGAGAGGGGCCTCATGGGGTCTCGCTCCGGGCCGCTGAGAGGAGAGCGTCGGCCATCGCCCGGGTATCGGCCAGGGCGGTCTGCATACCCAGAATGACCACCGCCGTATTGCTGCCTTCCAGCACCAGAAAGAGTCGTCGCGCCAGGCCAGCGGGATCCAGGCCATCGCGAACCACGGCGACCTCGAGACGTGCCAGCAGGTCGTGCTTGGCGGTCGATGCCAAGGCATGGATCTCGGCGCTGTGCTCTGCGAACTCGCCCATCGCCTTGGCCATGATGCAGCCATGCTGGCTGTAGCGTTCCAGCCAGCGGCCATGCGCATCGACCAGCGACCGTGTGGCCTGGCCCGGCGGGGCAGCGGCCATTGCCGCATCGAGGCTGGCGATGAAGCGTTCATGACGGGCCTTCAGCACCGCTGCGACCAGGGCCTCCTTGGAGTCGAAGTGGTTGTAGAGCGTCATGCGCACCACTCCGGCAGCCGCCACGATGCGGTCGATGCCGGTGGCGTGAAACCCCTGCTCATAGAAGAGCCGCTCGGCCGTGGCGAGCAGCTGGTCGCGCTTGGAGGCGGGCATTCGATGAGGCTCCTGTACATGTGAATCTATATAGACCGATCTATCTAAATAAAGGCCTATCTAAAATCAGCAGCACTGGTAGTGTCAAACGATAAGTAAAAAGGCCGCTTTCCTGAAGAAAGCGGCCCTGCACGTTACGGATTACTGATCAAGCCGTCGGCATGACTTGCCTGACGTGCTGGTAAAATCCTTGATGTCGGTTCTCAGGCGGCTCCCGACTCCCGAAAGTTATGCCAGGCATGGTGGTAGAGCACGCCAGCATAGCCGTTGCGCTGAATGATCTTGAGAATCTTCGCGGGATTTTCGTCATCCAGGGCCTTGTGCAGTTTCGCCCGCTGCTCTTCATCCAAGGCCTCGTACCAGCGGTAGGGCGTGCCCTGGGCATTGCTATCCTCAGCCTTGCGCATCAGGTCAATTTCGATGCGCCCGCCATGTCGATACAGGATGTCGTAGCCCTCCTGCAACTGGGTCGACGGGACGTCGCACGGCTTTTCGAGACCTTCCAGCACGTTGTAGTAGTAATAGCTCAGCGGATGCATGTGGCTCCTCCAGCGGTATGCCTTGCTTATCTCTGCCAACCTACTTCCTTTCTCCATCCTGCCTGAGACAGGGCGGCGAGCTCAACGGAAAAATGCACGCCACCCGCGCGCCTGCTCCCTCCTGAGGCGGCCACGGTGGAGCCGCCTGGGAGCAAGGCTAACTCTCGCCAGAATCACTACGGGAAGATATTCGGCCAGTGGTCGTCGGCAGCGGCGATGTAGCCGGGAATGTCTCTTTCCCAGCGCCACTGGATCAACCTGCTGAAGTTCAGATAGAGCTTGCCGTCGACGATCTTCCACGCCTCGGGGATGGTTGCCGCGGCTTCACCGCGCGCCGCCGCCCAGGCGCACCAACCGCCGTACTGGGGCGCATAGGCCTCGGGGTCCGCCTGGAAGCGGGCGCGATGCTCGGCCGACACGAACTGCCAGGTGGCATTGCCCCATTCCCACTGATAGTCGGGCGAGCCCTGTACCGGCTGCCCCTGGGTGAAGTAGGCCACCGGGTCGGTGCCGCCGATCGCCAGGCCATCACGGGTAAAGATGCGCCCCTCGGCGAACGCCCCCAAGGGCCAAGCCAGGCCGATCATCAGGGCGGCTGCCAGCCACCAACTCGTACGCTTCATGACTCACCTCCTCGCGACTCAACGCTCCAGAGGTGTTGTCGAGAGACGGCCCTTCACCTTACAGGCGCTGCCGGCGCATGTCAGCCACCGAACTTCTCGTTCTCGCCCAGGCTCGGCGTGGCATCTTTCTTGACGTTGGCCTTGGCAAACTCGTAGAGCTGAAACATCTTGCTCGAGAGCTGTTGGGACAGTTACTTGCGATTAGAGCCCAGCAAGCAGGGGGCAATAAACACGCCACCCAAAACTCTACCCGCTAAACTAAAGGCAGCAAGGGGCGAAGGGATGGGGCGGGTGATGAACTACGAGCAAGTGGTGAGGCACCTCTGGCGCCACGGCGATAGGCGAGCGACCGATCATGCCGCCCGGCTGAAGGCGCTCATTCGCTATGCCACCCTGGCCCCTTCCGGGCACAACACCCAATGCTGGCGCTTCCGCATCGCCGACGATGCCATCGCCATCCTGCCGGACCTCTCGCGGCGCACTCCGGTCGTCGATCCGGACGACCACCACCTCTACGTCTCGCTTGGATGCGCCGCCGAAAACCTGAGCCTGGCGGCGCGGGCGTTCGGTATGTCAGGCGAGATCATCTTCCATCCCGAAGGGGACGGAGAGGTGCGCGTAACGCTGACACCCTGTCAGCCAGAGGTCACGCCGCTGTTCGAGGCCATTCCGGCACGCCAGTGCGCGCGCACCGATTACGACGGCTCGCCCGTGACCGATCAGGAACTGTACCTGCTACAGGCCGCGGGAACCGGAGATGGGGTCTCGATCAGCCTGCTGACCGAACGTGAAGCGATGGAGAAGGTGCTGGAGTACGTGCTTCAGGCCAACAGCCGGCAAATCGCGAACGCAGCGTTCCGCCTGGAGCTCGAAGCCTGGATTCGCTTCGGCGACCGCGAGGCGCTCGAGGCCGGCGACGGGCTTTTCGCTCGCTCCATGGGAAGCCCCGCCACCCCGCGTTGGCTGGGCCGTTGGCTGTTCCGCGCCCTGTTTCGGCAAGGCGCCGAAAATGCCAAGGTGGCTCGTCAGGTGCGCAGTTCGGCTGGCATTGCCGTGTTCATCTCGGGAACCGACGACCGGGCGCACTGGGTGGAAGCCGGCCGCTGCTACCAGCGCTTCGCCCTGCAGGCGACGGCACTCGGCATCTGCAATGCCTTCATCAACCAGCCCATTGAAGAGTCGAGCGTGCGCCCAGCATTCGCCGAGGCATTAGGCGTAGTGGGTGGGCGCCCCGACCTGGTGGTGCGGTTCGGGCGGGGCAAGGCGATGCCGCGTTCGCTGCGGCGGCCGGTGGAATCGGTCATCATCCCGACAACCCAGCAATGAGCCTCGCTGGACCCGTGAGCCGAATCGCCCGTCTATTCGGCTCATAGAGTGAGCCAAATAATTAGATTATTCGGGTCACCACACATGCCGGCCTGCACTTTCTGGCTTTGCTTTCATTCCGGGCGCCACCATATCCTCGTCAATGCCACCCACCCTGGAGCCCTGCCATGTCCGATTCCCTGCATCTGGCCTGCCCCCACTGCCTGGCCATCAATCGCGTGGCCAAGGCGCGTCTGGCCGATGCCTCGCGCTGCGGCAAGTGCAAACAGCCACTGTTCAACGGTGCGCCCCTGGAACTCACCAGTGCCAACTACACGGCCCTTGTCGAGCGCAGCGAGCTGCCGGTAGTGGTGGACTTCTGGGCCGGCTGGTGCGGACCCTGCAAGATGATGGCGCCGATCTTTGCCCAGACCGCCGCCGAGCTGGAGCCGCGCATCCGCTTCGCCAAGCTCGACACCGAGGCGGAACCGGCCCTGGCCGGGCGCTTCGGCATTCGCAGCATTCCCATGCTGATCGTTTTCAAGGAAGGGCGCGAGATCGCCCGCCAGGCCGGGCTGATGCAGGGGGCGCAGTTTAAACGCTGGCTGGAGCCACATCTCATCTAGGCCAGACCAGCAATGGGCCTTGGTTGACCCGTGAGCCGAATGAGATGACAATCGGCTCATACTGTGAGCCGAATAGTTGGATTGTTCGGCTCACCCCGTCATTCAGGGTACCGCCATGAACGCTTCAATGACGACGCCAACCTGGATCTGGCAGCAGCCCGACTGGCCTGATTTCCACTGGCGGGCCGACGTGATCCAGCCTCGCCTTCAGGAAGCCTGGCGATCTCTCGGGATGCTGCTGGGCAGGGTAGGTTCCCTCCCGGCCGACAATGATCCGGCAGTAGCGCTGGATACGCTGTTGCAGAACATCATTACCTCCTCGGCCATCGAAGGAGAGCGCCTGAATGCCGCCTCGGTGCGCTCCTCTCTGGCACGACGCCTTGGTGTAGAGGGCGTGACGACGGCTGTTTCATCGCGTTCGGAAGGCCTGGCCGACATGATGATGGATGCCATCGGCTCGCCGGATACGGCGCTGACCCGCGAGCGGCTCTTCCAGTGGCATCGTTGGCTATTTCCTGATGCCGATGCCTCGTTGGTCAAGCTGCGGGTAGGAGAGTGGGGGGGCGAGGAGCCGCTGCAGGTCGTCTCCGGCCGTCTCGACAAACCCAAGGTGCATTTCGAAGCCCCGCCTCGCACAGTGCTGGAGGGCGAAATGGCGGCCTTCCTGGCGTGGTTCGACGCTAGCCGCCACGACCCGACCCTGGACCCCCTGCTGCGTGCCGGTATTGCCCATTTCTGGTTCGTCACTCTACACCCCTGCGAGGACGGTAACGGCCGCCTGGCCCGTGCCATTGCCGACCGAGCCTTGGCCCAGGCCGACCGACAAAGCATTCGCCTCTATACCATGTCCGCCGCGATACTGGCTGAGCGGCAGGATTACTACCGGGTGCTTGAAACCAGCCAGCGTAGCACGACGGATCTCAGCGACTGGCTGGCCTGGTTTCTCGATATCCTGCTGCAAACCTTGGAAGACGCTCTCGCCGGCATCGAGCGCACCCTGGCCAAGACCCGCTTCTGGCAGCGATTCGCCGAAGCCGGCCTATTGCCGGAGCAGATCAAGGTGCTCAATCGTTTGCTCGATGGGGGAGAACGAGGCTTCGAGGATGGTATCAGTGCTGCCCAGTACCAGAAGGTCGCCAAGGTCAGCAAGGCCACCGCGACTCGTCATCTTTCTGATCTGCTGGCCAAGGGCTGCCTGGAGAAACTGCCGGGGGGAGGGCGCAGCACGCGCTACCGAGTGGTGGACTCCGGCCCACCGCCTGCCCTGGAGCCGGACATGCACCTTTGAATCTACCGAGGAGAAGACACCCGACAACCCTTCGAGGCCGGTGAGGTGCTGTTCGTGCCGGCGGGCGTCGTCCACCGGTTCGACGACTTCACCGATGACTTCGCCACCTGGGTGTTCTTCTACGGCCCGGAAGGTGGCGAAGCCGTGTCGGAAACTCCCTGACCCGGCAACTCCCGAGCGTCAGCGCGCCAACAGCCCCTCGGCCAGCGCCTCGCCGAGCCGATCCACGGCGGAGGCCAGCTTCTCGTCGATGACATGGAGATATTCCGTCCAATCGTCGACGTGGTACAGCTCCGACTTGCCGTCCGAAATGCCGCGTAGCACGACCAGCGGCACGTCGAAGCGCATGCAGACGCGCAGGCAGGCGTAGCTCTCCATGTCCACCATCTCGGCGGCGATGTTGCGGTAGGCGATGGAGGTCGGCGCAGAGTGATAATGTGTTGAGTTAAGGTACGGTTTTGCCAATCAGCGAGATAGCGGTGCAGGGAAGTTAAATTAAATGAGCGATAGCCGGGATTGGGCGTTACGTGCTCCGCAATCTATGAAGCTGGAGCGCATGGAAGCATTCTTTGGTGGGTATGGCTTTGCGCCACACCGCCATGACACCTATGCCATTGGCCGAACGCTGGCTGGCGTGCATTGCTTCCGTTACCGCAACAGCATGCGCCATAGCTTGCCGGACGTGACCATCGTGCTGCACCCGGACGAACTGCACGACGGTGAGGCGGGAACCGATGCCGGCTTCCACTACCGCATCTTGTATATCGAGCCAGCCTTGCTGCAGCAGGCTCTTGGCGGCAAGCCGCTGCCGTTCATACCCGAAGGCATATCCCGCGATCCGCGGTTGTATACGGCCTCTCAGACTCTCATGCAGGGTATGGAGTGCCCGATCGATCCTCTTGAGGAAGACGACGCCATCTATGATCTGGCCCAGGCGTTGGCCGTGGTGGCAGGAGCACGGCGTGGGCGAAAGGCGCTGGATTATCAGGCCGTAGAGCGCGCCCGCGAATACATTCACAGTGCGCTGGACAGCACCATCACCCTCGAAGCACTCGAACAGGCCAGCGGACGCGACCGCTGGAGCCTATCGCGTGATTTTCGGGCGCTCTATGGCACCAGCCCCTACCGCTACCTGACCATGCGCCGTCTGGATCATGTTCGCTCGTTGATTGTCGCAGGGCAGACGCTAACGGATGCCTCCCTGATTGCCGGCTTCTCCGATCAGAGCCACATGACCCACCATTTCAGCCGTGCATATGGCATTACGCCGGCGCGCTGGCTGCGGATGCTGCGCTGCCACTGATCCACTCCTGTCTGGTGGCTCATCAACGCGATCGTTGCAAACCTGCACGATCCTACAAGACTCCCTTGAAGCTCTCTCTCTAGACTCGCCTAACGTGACGCAATGGCGAGTAACAGATGAGTGATGCCCAACCGGCCACAGATGATGGAACAGCAACGCACGATGGCACCAGCAAAGTCGCTGTGCTGCGGCGAGTGGCTCCAGCAGCGATTGCGGTTGTGCCGGTCAGCCTACTATTCGGCATGCTGGCCGTTCGCTCCGACTGGGCGCTGCTCGAAGTCGTGGCCATTAGCCTCTTGGGCTTCTCCGGCAGCGGTCAGTTCGCCTTGCTACCACTTGCCGACTCCGCACAGCACCGTCACCGACGACAGCGTGCTCTGCGTTGCAGTCGCTGACGTGTTACTGCATGGCGGCGATTTCGTCGACGCCTTCCATGACTACTTCCATCGCTATCCCAACGCCGGCTTCGGCGGCGGCTTCATGCGCTGGGCGGCAAACCGGAACAGGCAGCCCTACTACAGCTGGGGTAACGGTTCGGCCATGCGGGTGCCCCCGGTGGGCTTTGCCGCCACGTCGTTGGAGGAGGCGCTAAGCCTGGCCAGGCGCAGTGCTGAGGTCACCCACGACCATCCCGAGGGCATTCGCGTTGCCCAGGCGGTGGCGGCAGTGATCTTCCTGGCGCGCCAGGGCGCCGACAAGGCGAGCCTGCGTGCCGAGGTGGAGGGGCGCTTTGCCCGAGTCTCTGCGAAGCGAGACACTGGCGCGGCTGACGCCGGAATTGCGCGAGGTGGTGGAAGCCTTCGAAGCCAAATTCCCGGCATCCTGATGCCTGCCTGAGGTGCTGCCTTTCAACTCCTGTCGGCCGCCTCGAGAATCGCCTGGCGCAGTGCCTCGGGCGGTTGGGCGCCCGACAGGCCAGTCGTGTTATTGAAGATGAAGGTGGGCACACCGCTCACTCCCAGGCGCCGAGCCTCGTCGAGGCCGGCTCTTACCTCGGCCCGGCCCTGGTCGCTGGCGAGAAAGGCGGGGATGTCGATATCCGCTAGCCCGCCGTCTCGGGCGGCGTTGGCCAGTACCGCGCTGTCACCGATGTCCTCACCGTCGACGAAGTAGCACCGGAAGAGCGCGCTGACCACGGCCGACTGGACGCCATGTTCCCCGGCGAGCCAGATCAGCCGGTGGGCGTCGAAGGTATTGGGCGTTCGCGTCATGCGTTCGTGGTGGATCGTGATGCCGGCCTGTTCGGCGGCGGCCTCCACCTGGGCGTCGAGCGCCCGGGAGCGCTCCCAGGAGCCGAACTTGGCGGTGCGGTAGTCACGCCGCGACAGGCCTTCGGCGGGCATGTCGGGGTTGAGCTCGAAGGGGTGCCAGGCCACCGATACGCTGATTTCCTCGGGCAGTTCGGCCAGGGCGAGATCGAGGTGGCGTTTGCCGATGAAGCACCATGGGCAGATGGCATCGGAGATCACGGTGATGTCGACGTGGGGCATGGTCGCTGAGCCATTGGGTAGGGTTCCCTCGAACCCTACCATCTCCAGGTCGTGATCGGCGCTCCTCATGCAGCCGGGCCCCTGACGCAGGATCGACCACCGGGCAGCGCAGGCAGTGATTCAACCGAGCACAGACAGGTCGGTACGTTGCCCCAGTGGTGCGAGTATCTCCTGCACCATGCCTCGCAGCCAGGCATGTGCCGGATCTCTGCTCCGGCGTCGATGCCAGACCATGCTCAATTGCACGGATGGAATGGCCATCGGAGGCGCATACAGCGTGATCCCGGCAGAGGGGGCCCGGTGTTCGGCAAGCCCTCTGGGAAACAGTGCAATCAGGTCGGTTGCCGCCACTACCTGCAGCACGCCCTCGAAGACGGGAACCGACATCATCACCCGGCGGCTGTGCCCCGCCCGCGCAAGTGCATCATCGCCAAGTCCATGGAATCGGCCATCGGGTGAACACAGGACATGACCCAGTGAGCAGAACAGCTCCATCGGAATCATCTCGCCCGGTGCAAGACCCGCTGCGGTCAGCGCCGGATGGCCACTGCGTGCGATCACAGTAAATTCAGCGTGAAACAGCCGCGCATGGGCGGTCCAGGCAGGAAAGTCGCGCTCCGGCAACAGCGCAAGATCCACATCTTGTCGCTCCAGTGCCTCGACATGGTGATCGGGCACCAGATCGACCAGCTGCAACCGCAACCCAGGCGCTGCGTGCTGTACGCGTGCGCCAAGCTCAGGCATCAGCATCGTGGCAAAGAAATCCGTGCCGGAAATGTGGAAGTCGAGCTGCGCCTCGGCGGGGTCGAATTTTTCCGGGCCGGCAAGAACGCTTTCAAGCTCTTCCAGAACTGCCCGGAGTGGCCCCTCCAGACTTGTTGCATAACTGGTCGGGACCAGCCCTTGCCCCTGCCGGACAAATAACGGATCGCCCAGCGCATGGCGCAACCGCCCGAGCGCCGCTGAAACAGCGGGTTGCGAAAGCGCCAGCCTGCGTCCGGCACCGACCGTCGAGCCTTCGCGCAGCAAGGCATCCAAAACCCGAAGAAGGTTCAGATCCAAACTCGATATATTTGCCATGCAAATAACATATATACAATCAATCGATTTCACAAATTTGCAGTCAGTACACAGACTGTCTGGTAAGCACCCCAACGCGCGCCACCCGCCCGTGGGTTTACGTCACTCATCGGAATGGAGGAGACACCGATGAAACATGTGCCTGTCACGCTTGCCGCCGCTGCTTTTGCCTTTACCTCATCAGTGGCGGCAGATGGCCTGTCGCATCTGCCGCTGCTATCCGACATCGTCCCGGATGCCGTTGCGATCAGTCCCCATGTGCCACATATGGGCACACACTGGGCCGAACCTGCGAATCTGCCGCTCGGACCGATCTATTGCGAGATCGAGGGCCGTATTGTCTGTGTCGAATACATGTTCCTGGCCAGTGATCTTGCGTCCGGTGTTAACTGGAAGCAGATCCCCACCGGAATGCAGACCCCGCCCCTGACCCACATCGACATGGATTACAAGCCCGATGGTGTCGGCCCGTTCCAGGAGCCGCTCTATCAGATCCATTTCTATTTCGCGGATACCGAAGTGCTTGCCGCCCATTGAGGCGGCAGGAGCATGGCACGTCCCTGGACCGTTATTAGCTGGGCTATGCTGCCAGCACGGCGAATCGTCTCGGGTCCAACCCTTTCGTAGCCTTCCCTCCTCGATCAAGCCGGCGAACAGACGCAACGAGAGGGAAGCTTGGGGGCAGAGGGTGACGTGTCTGGTTTTCATCCCGACAGTAGAGTGTCGATATGTGGCGTTATCGATAATTTAATGTCACTACCGCTCACCCTGCATCAGCTGTGCCGCTTTCGCTATCAAGCCGTCCTGATTCAGCTAGCGCTCAGCGCGCCAACAGGCCCGCGGCAAGCGCCTCACTCAGGCGGTCGACGGCGGCGGCGAGCTTCTCGTCGATGACGTGCAGATACTCCGTCCAGTCATCCACGTGGTGCAGCTCCGCCTTGCCGTCCGAAATACCGCGCAGCACCACCAGCGGCACGTCGAAGCGCATGCAGGCGCGCAGGCAGGCGTAGCTCTCCATGTCCACCATCTCGGCGGCGATGGCGTCATAGGCCGAGCCCGAGACGATATTGGCGCCGGTCGAGAGCGTGGCCTCGCGAATGCCGGGAATGCTCAGCGGCAGCGGGAGCGTCGCCGGCAGGTCGAGAAAGGGCGTGGCGCCCTCCTCGAAGCCCAGCGGCGTGGCGTCCATGTCGCGATAGGACACAGTAGTCGCCTGATAGATCTCGGTCTGTTCCAGCACCCGGCTGCCGGCTGAGCCCAGCGACACCACCAGATCCGGCAGGCGCCTGCGTTGGGCGAGGGCTGCAAGGGCAGCCGTGAGTTCGACCGCCGCCTCGACGGGGCCAACGCCGGTCATGAACGGGGTAAAACGCTGCTTGAGATGCGGGCCGTATTCGGCCTCGGCAGCCATCGCGAAGAGGATGTCGCGGCCGCCCAGTTGCGTCAGTGGCGGCGTGCGCTGAGCCGCGCTCATGCTTCGATCCTCACCTGTGCCTCAGGCATCGCTCGCGTTACCGACCGTCTGGATGACCTCGAACCCTTCGAAGTTCGGCGGGCCCAGGTAGAGCCCCTCGCGCTTGCTCTGACCGGCGTTGGCATGCGCTGCGCGGAACGCCTCGGAGTGCGTCCAGGCCTCGAAGTCCTCGCGCGAGCGCCAGATGGTGTGAGAAGCGTAGAGCACGTGGTCCTCCTTCTTGGGGCCGCGCAGCATATGGAACTCGACGAAACCGGGCAGGCCTTGCAGGTGGGTCTCCCGCTCCAGCCAGATCTGCTCGAACTCCTCCACTCTCTCGGGATTGACCCGAAAACGGTTCATGGCGATGAACACGATATTGCTCCTTGCGGTCAGGCGGCCAGTGGTGACCGTTTGACGATGACACCTTCGCCGATGAGGGGCAAGATCACCGCCATTCGCTGGGCTATGCTACCAGCACGGTGAACCGTTCATTAGTGATGGGAGGCGAACCATGGCCAAGCGCTTCAAGGTGGGCGACCACGTCAAATGGAACTCCGAGGCGGGATACGTCAGCGGGAAGATCATCCGCGTGCATACCAAGGACACGGAGTACAAGGGACACAAGCGCCATGCCAGCGAAGAGGAACCGCAGTACGAGATCAAGAGCGACAAGACCGATCACATCGCCATGCACAAGGACTCGGCGCTGACCAAGATCAAGGAAAACGTAAAATTATCCCGGTAACCACCGATCCCTGCGCGCCGGCAATTCTCTTTCAATCCTGCTTCTCCATACTGCAAGGGAATGTCTCGGGTACTGCCTGACAACTCAGAAAAAGGATTGCATTGTGAACAAGACCGTTTTGATCACTGGCGCGGCATCTGGCATGGGCAAGGCAACGGCGCTGTTGCTCGCCGAACATGGTTACACCGTTTATGCCGGCGTCAGGAGTAACAGCCAGGAACTGATGGAGGAGGCGGGCAAGCGCGGTCTCGAGCTGAATATCGTGTCTCTCGATGTGCAGGATACCGCGTCGGTTCAGAGCGCCGTTCAGCACGTCATCGAGAAGGAAGGAAAGATCGATGTGTTGGTCAATAATGCAGGCTTCGGTCTTCTTGCCACCCTTGAAGAAGGCACCGATGAAGAAATCTTCAAGCAATTCGATGTGAATGTCTTTGGTCTCATCAAGATGACCAGAGAAGTTCTTCCCCATATGCGTAAGGCGGGTAGCGGCGTTATCGTCAATATCTCTTCCTTCCTGGGCAGGATGGGGCTGCCTCTGCTTTCCCATTACAATGCCAGCAAATATGCGGTGGAGGGGATCACCGATTCCTTGAGATTCGAGGTGGCGCCTTTTGGAATACGCGTTCACTCCGTTCTTGCTGGTCTGTTTGGCACCAATTTCGTCAAAAAAGGGCTTGTCGCCAACAGCCAAACTACCGGTGACGACTCTCCCTACAAGGAGCTGGTGGCCCATTTCGTGCCGATCGTGGCCAAGGCCATCAATGAAGGCCCTGACCCCCAGCCCATCGCGCAGGCGGTGAAGGAGATCATCGAGAATGAGGACAGCGAAATCGCCGTCAAGGTCGGCCAGGAGGCGGAACTGTTCGTGCCACTGCGCAGGGAGATGGATGACAAGGCGTTCGAAGCGAAGGTAAAGGAAACCTTTGGTCTATAAGCCGCCACTCGCGTACCACCCGGTACGCTGAATTTGCTCGCCACACCGACGAGAGGAAGAGCGCCAGGTGAAACGCAGGAGAAACCGAATGGCGTACGTGGGTATGGCCGCCGGCCTGCTGCTGGCGCTTGTACTGATAACCGTCCTGGCGATGCAGGCCTGGCGCCTGGCCGATAACCGCGCGATGGACAATGCCTGGGCCTGGCTGCAGTCCCAGGCGCCCGCCACCGTCGAGACCTTCGATCCCGCCATGGTCGAAGGCCTGCCCGACGCGGCCCGGCGCTACTTCCTCTACACCATCGCCCCTGGCACACCGCTCCGTGTCGTCAGCGAAATCCACATGACCGGCGAGATCGGCCTCGGCACCAAGGAAGCGCCGGGCTACCGCCCCATGCGCGCCCACCAGCTACTCGCCCCGCCGCACGGCTTCATCTGGCGGATTCGGGCCGGTTCGGGAATCATGCAACTCAGCGGCTCGGACGGCATGGCCAACGGCCGCTCCTGGACGCGCTTCTGGCTCAACGGCACGCTGCCCGTCGCCAGGGTAGGGGGTGATGACAACCACCTGCGCGCCTCGTTCGGCCGCGTGGCAGGGGAGGCTGCCTTCTGGGCACCGGCCGCGCTGCTGCCGCAGCATGGCGTTCGCTGGGAAGAGACCGGCGAGCCCAACCGGGCGCGAGCGGTAATCACCCACGGCACCCTGGAGCAATCGATAGAAATCGCCGTGGCCGAGAACGGCCAACCGCGCTGGGTGCAGTTCCAACGCTGGAGCAACGCCAATCCCGAGAAGGAGTGGCGGCTCCAACCCTTCGGCGGCTACCTGGACGACTTCCAAAACTTCGAAGGCTTCACCCTGCCCACCAGGGTCGACGGAGGCAATCACTTCGGTACGGAGGCGTACTTTCCATTCTTTCGGGCGAGGGTGGAGGAAGTGCGGTTTCCGGAGGCGTAGTGCTCAATGGTGGGCACCCTAGGCTCATGGATAGTGACGCGCGAGCGGTTAGGCAAGATGAGCTAGATGCTCAATGGTTTCAGGATACTTCTGTACCAGCCGGATGAGTGTCTTGGCCTGGGCATTGGGCTTGGCGCGGCCTTGCTCCCAATTCTCCAGCGTCCTGGGATTGGTACGGAGATACATGGCGAATACCGGGCGGGACATATGCAGCCGCTCCCGCAGCTCGATGAGCTCGCTGGCTGTAACGTCGGGAACCTCCGCCAGCTCTACGGAGTGGGAGCGTAGCGTGCGCTTGCCTTGGCGCTCATCTGCCAGTGCATCGAAGCCCTCGATAAGTTCGTCAAAAATGTTACGTCCCATGGTCATGTCCTCGCGTTGAGTTCCGCATCCAGCAACTGTTTCAGGATCTTGCGCTGGGCTGGCGTGAGGTCATCCTGTGAGTCCTTGCCGTACAGGGTGAACAGCCAGAACTGGGAGCCGCCCAACCACCAGTAGTAGATGATGCGAACACCGCCCCGTTTGCCCTTCTGCCGCTTAGGGTCACTGAACCTGACCTTGCGCAGCCCTCCTGTTCCTTGGATGACATCACCAGCCCCGGGGTTCTGGAGCAAGAAATTCTGGAAGGCTCGAAAGGCGGCGTCATCGAAGTAGGTGGATCGGTGCCGCTCGAAGGCTGGCAGCTCGACAAACATTGCTTTCATATAGTGTACGTAGATTGCGTATAGTTTTGCTGCAGCGCCAGGCTATGTCAAGCGTGCACAAGGGTCGACATAGCGATATTACATCAGCAAAGGGCGATGGTTGGACTTCCCTCGAATCAACCCTCACTCCACCAATAGCAGCTCGAGGACATGGCGAATTCCCTCACCGTCCCACTCATAGCCGAGGTGCCGGCCCTGCCATGTGGCCGACAAGACTGGCGGACGAAATAGAGATCTTGCACCAGGCCGGTGCGCAGCCGTTCCAGAGGAGGTTGGCCGGCGAACAGGGGGTTACGGTTAGGCCGACGCAACCAGGAGTCTGCGGCGTCGGCCCGCGGCAGCAGGATCTGGAGGGCCTTGTAGATCCCCAGGATCCATTTTCCGCTCCCTCTCTTGTCACTCGTTGTTGTCGTATTCAGCCTGCTCCCGGCGTTTCTGCATGGCATCGCTGAAGGCAGCAGCCAGGATGCCGGTCGGCATGGCGATCATGCCGATGCCGACGATGGCGGTTAGACCCGCAAACAGTTGCCCAGCCGCGGTCACCGGTGTCACGTCCCCATAGCCCACCGTGGTGAGTGTGGCCACGCTCCACCAGAGCGCCCTGGGAATGCTTCCGAAGGCCTCGGGCTGATGGCTGGCTTCCAGGACATAAATCACGCTGCTGGTGACGATCAGCAACGCCACCGCCACCATCAGGCTTACCGTGAGTTCGTAGCGGCGTCCGCGCACCGCCAGATAAAGATCGCCGATCGCATTGGAGAAGCGTCCCAGTCGAGCGAGCCTGAGCAGCCGGATCAACTTGAGCAGACGTAACGCGAAGGCGTTGACTGCCCCCATGGTGAGGAAGAAAGGCAAGATAGCGAGCAGGTCGATGATGGCCCATGGGCTGACCATGAAGCGTAAGCGTCCAGCCAGCCCTCGATAGCGGGGATCTTCACCAGCCGCGGTCACACGCGCGACATACTCGACCAGAAAGGCCATGGCCAGCACTGTCTCGGCGGTGACGAAGACGCCTGGAGCCAGCGCTCGAACTACCGGCTCCGTCTCCAAAACGGTCAGTACTGTTGCGAGGATTATCAGACCGGCGATCAAGCGGTTGGTGATCGACAGGCCAGGGGCTTGGCGAGCAGTGGGCTCGAGCATCAGGTAAAGGCGACGGCGCCAACCCGCATTGGGGCTGGCCTTCTGGCTATCCAATGGCTGCATGCATCCCCCTATCCCGTCGCCAGCTGCCCAATACTCAATTCTCGGACCCGCCAAAAATGAATGGGGATCGCAGCTTTTTTAACATATTGCTTATACACAAGGTTGGCGCTATGCCAACGCTTCCACCGAACCCTCACGGGATCGAACGGCATGGCGGATGGTGGCGGATGGCCGCTCCTGGATGCGCTTCTGGCTCAACGGCAAGCTTCCCGCTTCCGCAGGGTTCCGTTGATTCAGCGCATGAGAAGATCATTCTAGTCATGCTAGGATAAAAAGGAGTCGAGCTATAAGCATGCTTCTATCTGCATAGGAATTGCGCATGGTAAATGTCACTCCGAGTCGAATTTTATAAATCCCCAAAAGCAGTGGCATGCTATTAGAAAGCATGGGGTTCTGGTGCTTTTTAGCGCTAAAGAATAATGGTTAGTGTTTTATTCTTCTGTACGCAATATAAATAATTGCCGCATGTGAAATTGGGATTGATTTTATTTTCAGCAACTGGTTGTTGGTCTAGAAAAGGAGATGGATTTTGCATAGAATTACCAAGTCTCATCTGGATAGCTTTGCGAAGAGCTATGGCTTTGAGAATTCGGATGAGTCGAAAAAATTCGAATTATTTGTTAATTATTCTATCTTGTCGGCCAGGTTGGTTAATAGCTATGAGCTAGATGACGTCACATCTAGCGCGGCAGATGATGGGATTGATGGGGTGGCGGTTATAATTGACGAAGAGCTGGTTATATCTGATGAGGATGCTAACGCTGTCTTCCAGTCGGGAAGAAAAAATCACGATGTTGAAGTCGTTTTTATACAGTCCAAGACGAGTGAAAGCTTTGATTTAGGGGATTTTTTAAAATTTAAAGAATCAATTCTCCGCTTTACAGAGTCAGAAAGTTATGAAGCGGCTGATGATGTTCAAAAAAATGCAAAATCTGTGTTTGATGTGGTGTTGGCCAATGTCCCTAAAATCCGTGGTGGAAAGCCTAATGTTACCATCCGATACGTGACGACCGGGGTGTATCGTCAGCCAGAAGCTATTGAAAAAGCAAAAGCTTATTTTGTCGAACAGTTGAGCGAGCTAGGCTATTTCGGGAATGTGGATATAGAATTTCTGGGCAGGGATGAAGTTACCGCTCTTTGGGTTAGTACATATGAAACTGTTAGCGCTGAACTCCAAATGTTTAGCAGCGCCGCATTGCCTGCTATTCATGGCATAGATGAAGCTTACCTAGCAGTGATTAAAGCAAAGGATCTCGTGGACAATCTTCTGGTCAATGAAGATGGAAATTTGCGAGGGCATGTTTTTCAAGAGAATGTCAGGGCTTTTCTTGGTATCGATAATCCGGTTAACGAATCGATTGCAAGAACCCTCAGCGAAATTAATCAGGCGACTAGGTTTCCGGTTTTGAATAACGGTGTAACCATCGTTAGCCCGGACGTTAGGGTTCAGGGGAGTGTCCTTCATATAGAGAATTACCAAATAGTGAATGGTTGTCAAACTTCAAATGTTCTCTTCGAGTTTCGAGAGCTTCTCACTGACTCGGTAATGGTTAATTTGAAAGTGGTTGAGACATCGAATGAAGATGTTTTTTCTGATTTGGTAAGGGCGACAAACAGTCAGTCTAAAGTGGAGGAAACGCAGTTTTTGTCTCTGCGGCCAGTAGTGAAGAGGGTCGAAGAGTATTTTAATACTTATGATGGTAAGGATGGACGACTATATTTTGAAAGAAGAGATAGACAGTACGTGGGAAGAGATATACCGGCTGTAAGAACGTTTAATGTGAATGTGGCTGCTAAAGCAGTTGCCTCAATGTTCCTTGAGCGGCCTGATTTGGCTTACCGATATCCAAAGAGGATGTATGAGCAATTGGGAGAGCAGATTTTTTCAGATGATACAAAAGAGTCCGTTTTCTATGCGGCATGTTTGTCCCTGTACCGCCTTCATCTGTTAGTAGCAAGTGCAGATGTCCCCCAGAATGTGCGTAAATACAAGTGGCATATACTTGTGCTTGCTAGAGCGATCGTGGCAGGTAAAGAAGTTCCAAAGTTGAATTCTAAGAAAATGGAAGCATATACCAGTAAGATCATATCTAGCTTTTCCAAGCATGGGAAGGCTGTTATTGAGCCGTTTCAACAGGCTGTAGAAATTGTTTTGTCGTTTGATAATTTGTCTGATGATCGGCTTAAGCGCCAAGCGATTATGGATGAAATGTTGGCTAAAATATAGAGGGTTGATTGTTGTGATGATTTAATTGCCTTCTGTTTTCTTGGCGTATTTTTGGCTCTTCTTTGTTTTGGGGAGCCTTTTTTCTACCTTTGTTTTTATTCTATTGCTTAGGATGATGAGGTTGTTTATTGAATTATGAGATAGGTAAACGCATCCTATCTCTCTCTCCAAATAAGACGATGTTATAAAGTGCAGCGCCAGTTCACGCGAATCTCAAACCAAGTTGAACGTCACCATTTTTAACCTCCTCACCCTCACCACCTCTCTCGTCACCGCTTCATCCAGCATCCTGCGTCCAGTCTCTACCAGCGCCTCGGGGCGACGCTTCCGTGTGCTGAACATCGTGGACGATTTCAGCCGTGAGTGTGTCGGCCAGTTGGTGGACACATCTATCTCGGGCCGTCGCTTGGCCCGGTTCCTCGACGAGATCGCGAACCATCGCTCACTGCCGGCCTCGATTGTCTGCGATAACGGACCGGAGCTGACCAGCAAGGCGATGTTCTTCTGGGCGCATGAACGGGCGGTGATGCTGGCCTTCATTCAACCGGGCAAGCCGACGCAGAATGCGTTCATCGAGAGCTTCAACGGCAAGTTCCGAGACGGCTGTCTCAACCAGCACTGGTTCCTGAGCCTGGCGGACACACGACACGAAATCACGGAATGGAGAACCCACTACAACCATGTCAGACCGCACAGCTCGCTGGGCTATTTGCCACCCGTGACGTATGCCCAACAGTGCGCATGAAGCAGCGGTGCCTCACATTGATAGCGGACCTAAACCAGGGGGGAAGGTCAAGCCAGTCCCTCGCGCGGGTGATGCCGGTGTAGACCAGCTCTCGGGTGAGGGTGGGGTTGGGGTGTTGGGAGCCGCAGCACCATTGATGCTGCGGCCGTCGCTTGAGCACCTACTCGGTGTCTGGCTGGCTCTCCTCTGTCTCTACCTGCCCGCTCCGCTGCAACCACCGCATCACCAGCCAGCACAGTGCGGCCCAGGCCGCTCCGGCGGTCCAGCCGGCAAGTACATCCGTCGGCCAGTGCACGCCGAGGTAGACACGGCTCATGCCCACCAGCAGGGTGAGCAGTATCGCCAGTATCAGCAGGTAGGCCTTCAGCCTCAGCGCCGGCTGTACCCGGATGAGTAGGGCGGCCAGGGTGAGGTAGGTAACGGCAGACATCATCGAGTGGCTGCTGGGAAAGCTCGCGGTGTAGACCATGGCTTCATGTGGCACCAGGTCGGGCCGAGGTCGATCGAAGCCCATCTTCATCAGCGTG
Organism: Billgrantia sp. Q4P2; assembly: GCF_052806135.1. Taxonomy (NCBI): domain Bacteria; kingdom Pseudomonadati; phylum Pseudomonadota; class Gammaproteobacteria; order Oceanospirillales; family Halomonadaceae; genus Billgrantia; species Billgrantia sp. Q4P2. The sequence goes on along the minus strand of NZ_JBRBAI010000006.1, from coordinate 186,754 downwards.
CTGAGCAGCATGCCGCCGGGCACCGCGACCGAGGCAAAGAGCGCCGCGCGATAGTGCCGGGCGAGTAGCAGGTAGCCCAGGGCGCCCAGGGTGATCACGACCAGCACGCCGACCCCACCGAGCGCGGTAAAGTCTCGCCCCATTTCCTCGACCCAGCCCGGGCCGAGCGGATCGGCGTGATCGGCTGGATTGCGCAGGGCGAGCAGCAGGGTCTCATCGATGCTCTGGGTTTCTCCCTCGGTGACGGCATCGGCCAGCTCGATGAACCCCCAGATCCCGCCGGAAAGTACCGAGACGCACAGCAGCACTGCCAATTCGTAGCGGCCGAACCGAGCCAGCAGGGAAAGTCCGTGGCGTCTCACATGTTCGATTTTTCTGTAGTGCTTCATTTGCAACTCCCTTGCTTTATAACGACACGCGACGTCTTTCAGCCAACCTTAGGCTGCGTCATTGCAACCTCCCCAGCCCACTCACCCTCACCACCTCCCTCGTCACCGCCTCATCTAGCATGCCGCGCCCAGTCTCCACCAGCGTCAGCCAGTCCCGCGCCCGGGTGATGCCGGTGTAGACCAGTTCCCGGGTGAGGATGGGGTTGGGGGCGTCGGGGAGCAGCAGGGCGGTGTGGGTGAATTCCGAGCCCTGGGATTTGTGTACCGTCATGGCGAATACGGTTTCCACCGCCTGCAGGCGGCTGGGCAGTACCCACTTGATGGCGCCGCTGCCGTCGCTGGCCGGGAAGGCGACGCGCAGCAGGGTGCGGCCGGGCGGATCAATGGCGCTGCGGGCCTCGGGCACGGCGAGGGTGATGCCGATATCGCCGTTCATCAGCCCCAGGCCGTAGTCGTTGCGGGTGACGAGCACGGGGCGGCCTTCGAACCAGCCCTGTTCCAGCTCCAGGTCGCTGGCCTTGAGCCAGCCGGCGCGGCGCAGGGCGCGGCCGATGCGAGGGTTCAAGCCTTGTATGCCCCAAGGGCCTTTCCTGAGCGCACACAGCAGCTGGAAGTGGCCATGGGCGGCGAGCACCTGGCGGGCCCAGGCGTCATAGGGCTGGCGCGCTTCGCCTTCGCCGAAGAAGGGCTGCGCGGGGCGCGTTGCCTGCATCACTTCCAGGTAATGGCGGTAACCGACCGGCGGTGCGATGGGTTCGCCGCGCCGGTCGTGACGGCCTTCGCCGCTGTTGCTGAAGCCGGCCGGGTTGCCGTTCACCACCAGGCGATCCAGCGCCGGGTCGTCGGCGTCCGCCAGGGCGAGGCGGGCGATGTCGGCGTAACCCTGTTGGAAGATCTCCCGTACGGCGCGTTTCTTCTCTTTCTGTCCATGCTCTGGGCCGAGCGGGCGGTTGACCGCTTCGGCGAGCTGGCCGATGCCGCTTGCCGCATCGAAGCGGTGGCTCACCCGCAGCATGGCGATGGCCTGGTCGAGCGGCTGGCCCGCTTCGTCCCGGTACTGTTCGGGAATCGCCGTGCCGATCACTCGTTCCAGCCAGTCGCAGGTGGCCGGGGTGTAGTGGCCACCTTCGGCGCGCTGGCACAGGTCGCCGAGCACGGCGCCGGCTTCCACCGAGGCAAGCTGGTCCTTGTCGCCGAGCAGGATCAGCCGCGCCCTGGGCGGCAGGGCGGTGAGCACGGCGGCCATCATTTCGATATCGACCATCGAGGCTTCGTCGATTACCAGGGCGTCCAGCGCCAGCGGATTGCCGGCGTGGTGGCGGAAGTGGCGGGTATCCGGTCGCGAGCCCAGCAGGCGGTGCAGCGTGGTGACCTCCGTCGGGATACTGTCGCGCAAGGTTGAGATATCCACACCCTGTTGGCCCACGGCGGCGGCCAGTTCCACCAGCGAAAGCCCCTGCACCTGCTTGGAGATGGATTCGTTGAGCCGTGCGGCGGCCTTGCCAGTAGGGGCGGCCAGGCGAATGCGCAGCGGGCGGGGGATGGAGCCGGCTGGTGGGGTTTCGCCCAGGGCCAGCGCTTGCAGCAGCGCGAGCAGCTTGACCACGGTAGTGGTCTTGCCGGTGCCGGGGCCGCCGGTGATCACCGCGAAGCGCGAGCGGCTGGCGAGTGCACAGGCGGCCTGCTGCCAGTCGAGTTCATGGCTTTGAGGAAACAGTGCGGCCAGCGCCCGGGCCAGGGTGGCGGTGTCGGTTTCTGTGTCAGTGGCGGCAGTGAGCCGGGCGCCGATCAGGCCGCGAATGTCCTGCTCGTACTGCCAGTAGCGGCGCAGGTAGAGCCGCACGTTGCCGTCGCGTTCGCTGCGTACCAGCGGGGTGTTTCCGGTCTGGGGCGTGTTGCTATCCGCCACCAAGGCGGGATGGTTCAGGGCGGCTTGCCAGGTGGCGAGATCCAATTCTGCCAGCAGGTCGCTGGGCAGCGGCGGTGGGTCGCTGAGGTCGTCGCCTTCCGGTGGCAGCGAGAGCGCCAGGTCAGGGGCGGCAAGAGTCTGCGCGAGGTCGAGACATACGTGGCCGCGGCCGAGCTGATGGCTGGCAAGCGCCGCGGCGAGCAGCAGCAGGGGAGGGGCGTCGCTTACCTCGCGCTGGAAGAAGCTGGCCAGTGCGCGGTCCAGCGCACGCAGCCAGCCGCGCTCCACCCAGCGGTCGAGCAGGGCGAACAGCGCCTGGGTGTCGTGGAGCGCGGCCTGTACGTTGCCCTGCGCGCATTGGGGCGGTTCCGGCATGGCGGGTTCGCTCTTGCCTGGTGAGTCGCTCATGCCTGGTGATTCCTCACCGAGATCGGCAAACAGGTCCGGGGTGGCGTCGTCGTGGTGCTTGCTGCGCTTGCTCATGCCGGCGCCTCCGTCGTGTTGCGGGTGCCTGCCGCTCGGGTATCGCCCTGGAACAGCGCGTCCATCGCTTCGATCAACTGGCGCGGGGGGTGCTCGGCGTGCACGCCGCGACTCTCGGCATTGGCGCCCCTGAGAAAGACGGTAAGCGAGCCGCCGATGTGCCGGTCGTAGTCGTAGCCCGGCAGGCGTGCCTTGAGCAGCCGGTGCAGGGCCAGCAGGTAGAGCGCGTACTGCAGGTCGTAGCGTTTCTCGGCCACGGCCTGGCGCATCGCCTCGGGGCTGTAGGCGCTGTCGTCCGGCCCCAGGTGGTTCGATTTCCAGTCGGCCACGTAGTAGCGCCCTTCATGCTCGAACACCAGGTCGATGAAGCCCTTGAGCATGCCGTTGAGGGTGTCGGCATCCAGCGCGGGGCGCGGCAGGCTGGTGCCTGGCCTGTCATCAGGGCTGGGCAGTGTGTAAGTACTTACGAGGGCGTCCAGCCGGCGGGTGTCGACCTTGCTGGCGGCGAACCAGAATTCCATCTCCACCTGGTAGCTCGTCAGCGTCTCGAGCGTAAGGCTGCCTGCGCCATTGGGCAGCGGCAGTGGGGCGGCGAGCAGGGTGCCGAACCAGGCGTGCAGGGTGTTCAGCCACGGCTGCCAGCCGCGCACCTGGCAGCGCCGGGCCAGGGTCTCCTCGCGGAGTGCCGGGTCGCGGGCCACGCGGGCGAAGCCGTGCTCGCCGGCCCACTCTAAAATCCCATGGAGGAAGGTGCCGGGCCCTGGGCCACGAGGGAACCGATGCAAGGAGGGCAGCGGTTCGCTCTGGCCGCTGTCATGGGGTTCCTCGATCACTTCCAGCGCGGTGGCCTCCATGGCGGTGGCCGGCTCCGGCAGGTTGCCGCTTCGTTGCGCTTCGCTTTCATGCGGGGTAGGGGGTAAGTCAGCCCTTACTGGGGCGCTTACCATTTCTCCCGAGAGGCGCAGCGCCGAGTAGCTGGCGATCCACCAGTGCTCGCGGGCGGGGCGCGTGGGCGTGCGCGCTTCGCCGAGGGCATCGTCACGCTCTGTCTGGGTGACGATCTGGGCGTGGGCGGGCGGTGCCGGGGCGATCTCGATGGCGGCGCAGTCGCCCTTCAGGCGCTTGAGTGCTTCACTGAACCCGGTCGGCCCGAGCAAATCGCCATTGGCCAGCAGTTGGCCGATGGCGCTGCCTTCGCCGCCCTTGAGCGGGGCCATGCCGAGCCAGGTGGCGTGGCGCGCGCGGGTCAGTGCCACGTAGAGCTTGCGCAGGTCTTCGCCCAGGCGCTCGCGGTCGACGGTGGCCAGGGTCTCCTCGTCGGCCTCCAGGCTGATGCGCAGGCGGCCTTCGGCGTCGTGCCAGCGCAGCGGGGAGTCGTCCTTCTTCGTCGGGCGGTGGCTGCAGATAAAGGGCAGGAACACCAGCGGGTACTCCAGCCCCTTGGACTTGTGAATGGTGATGACCTGTACCAGGTCGGCGTCGCTCTCCAGGCGCAGCTTGTGGGTGTCGCCCTGGCCTTCGGGGTGGGCGATGGATTCGGCGAGAAAGCGGATCAGCGCGTGTTCGCCGTCGAGTTCCTGACTGGCGTGCTGCAGCAATTCGCCCAAATGCAGCAGGTCGGTAAGTACTCTCTCACCATCCACGAATGTCTGCACGGGCGAATCGCTGTGTTGCTCGGTGCTCGTAAGCTCGCCTAACCCCACGTTATGTCTCGCTTCCTGTGCGCCGAGCGCCTTGCGCTTCATCCCGTTCGACGATTCGTGAGCAGGCCCGCTTTGTAAGAGCCGCTGCGCCACGTCGAAGTCGTGGATGATCTTGCGCACCAGCGGCAGCACGCCCTGGCGCTGCCACAGGCGGTGGTAGTCGCGGAACTGCAGTACGCGGCTTTCCCAGGCCAGCTCATCCTCGTTCAGTTTGTCCAGCGTGGCGATATCGAGCCCCAGCACGGAAGTGGCCAGGGCGGTACGCAGCAGCCTGTCGTCCTCAGGTTCGGCGCAGGCGCGCAGCCAGGCATCGAGCTGGGTAGCGACCGGCGAGGCGAACACCTTGTCCTTGTCGGAGAGGTAGACGCTCTTCACCCCGCGCCGGGCCAGCGCCTGGCGGATCGCCCGCGCCTCGCCCAGGCCGTTGACCAGCACCGCCATATCGGAAGGCTTGAGCGGCTGCAAGCGCTCGCCTTCCTGGAAGCCTGCTTGACCGCGCTGGCCCTCGTTGAGCAGTTCTACCATAGTGGAGGCGCAGCGCTCGGCCATCACGCCGTGGTAGGCGGTCTTGGAGAGCGGCTCGTCGCTTTCGAGCTGCCACAGGGTCATGGCCGGCAGCGGCTGGCCCTGGCGGGTAAGTGAGTCCTTGCGCCCTTTGGCGCCAACCGCATTGAAAGGAACGGGGTTCCCCTCGGGTGAATTGAACAGGAAGGCGCCGGGCGGGTGCGCCTCGGCGAATTCGAAGCAGCGGTTCACCGCTTCGACCATCTCGCTGCTGGAGCGGAAGTTGGTGCCCAGGGTGACGTGGCGGCCTTGGGTGTCGCGGCGGGCGCGCAGGTAGGTGTAGATGTCGGCGCCGCGGAAGGCGTAGATCGCCTGCTTGGGGTCGCCGATCAAAAACACACCGCACTCGCGGCGGTTCTCGCGGATGCGGTAGACGCAGTCGAAGATGCGGTACTGCACCGGGTCGGTGTCCTGGAACTCGTCGACCAGGGCGACGGGGAACTGGCGGCGGATCTGTGCACCCAGTGCCTCGCAGTTGGGGCCGGTGAGCGCCCGGTCGAGGTGGGTGAGCAGCTCGTTGGGGCCCATCTCGGCGCGGCGCTCCTGCTCGCGGTCGAGCCGCGCGCGGCACCAATGCACGGCGTGGGTGAGCAGGTCGGCGTAGGGATCGGGCAGGGCGTTGAGTTCTTCCTGCAAGGCTTCCAGCGCGGCCAGGGCCGGGTGGTCCGGCGGCTCGCCCTTGAGCCAGATATCGGCCATGCCCTGGGGCGTGAGGCGTTTCCAGGCGGCGTCGGTCAGGCCGGGCCAGGTGGCCTCGCCTTGGCACCACTCGCGCAGCGCGCCGAGCCAGTTGGCGCGGCTTCGGGCATTGAAGCTCTGGCCCTTGAAGGCCTTCTGCTGGGCGGCTTCCTCGAACAGCGCTTCGCACTCGTCCACCCACTTGGACCAGGGCGCCTTGAGCTGGGCGAGGCGCTGGGCGGTTTCCCGTTGTGCATTGGCGACCGTCTCGGCCGGGGACGGGGCGCCCTTGTTGAGCGCCTCGGCTTCGGGCATCAGCCCGCGCACGGCAGCGTGCAGTTGCTCGGGCGTGCTCCAGTGGCGTACTACGCTGGCCAGTTCGTCGGTGTTGAGCGGGTAGTAGAAGCTGCGCCAGTAGTCGCGCACCACCTCGAGTTCCAGCTCGGTCTGGTCGTTTTCCAGGTCGAGGGAGAACAGGCTGCCGCTGTCAAAGGCGTGCTCGCGCAGCATGCGGTAGCACCAGCTGTGGATGGTGGAGACGGCGGCCTCGTCCATCCATTCGGCGGCGAGCTGCAGGCGCCTGGCGCAGGCGGGCCAGGTGGCGGGGTCGTATTGGTCGCGGAGGGCCAGAAGCAGCGGCTCGGCTTGGCTTTCGGTGAGCGGGGCTGTTCCCGCGACAGGCCTCTGCGAGGGCGCTGTGAACCCATCCCTGGGCGCTACTTTTTCCTTCCCTGGAAAAAGACCCTCGCTACGGCCTGTCCCCGGCGCCCCGTCGGCATGCTCAGCATCTCCGCTGGCTGGTTGAAGGAAAACATCCGCCGCCTCGACCAACCGCGTGCGAATCCGCTCGCGCAGCTCCTGGGTGGCGGCGTTGGTGAAGGTGACGACGAGGATCTCGGGCGGCGTGAGCGGGCGTTCGAAAGCGGCGTCGTCGGATTCCGAGCGGGCGCCGAGCACCAGGCGTACGTAAAGCAGGGCGATGGTGAAGGTCTTGCCCGTACCGGCGCTGGCTTCGATCAGGCGGCTGCCGTGCAGCAGGAAATTCAGTGGGTCGAGTTGAGTTGCGTTGTTCATTAGCTATCTCCCTGGACAACGCAAGGGCTAGCGTATTTTGCTGCCAGGCCACGTAGGCCTACCGGGCGGCCACCATGGACCACTGCGATGCTGGAGGGAATCGACATGATGTCCTCAAGAAACTCAAGCAAGTCCACATGGTGCACTAGGTCGCGGCTTTACTCTACTCAGTGGCTGCCCATTGGCTTACCTCTGCTTGGCCGGGGGAGGTCTTTGCTTTGGGAGGAGAGAGGGCGGCGTCAGCGTCTGCAGGATGACTCCACTACGCTCTGGAGAGTTACGCACGTCGATCATCTCTCAATTCGCTTAGGCGGTAGCTGCGTTGATGGATAGAGCCGGACACCCCTGAATATAGTGCTGAGCTTGAACATGCGTTGACCGATTTGGAAGGAAAGAGTGATAATTCCAGTGTTGAAAAACCTATAGCCCAACGCTTAGACATTATGCTTTATATATAGTTGCCACCGGATGACGTTCGGCTACTGCCTGCCAGCTGCTTGTTTGCAGTGCGTTTCTCTCTGAGCCCCCTGTCGCCGAGGAGGCTATGTTATGGGCTAGGATTTGAGGTCGACTCAAAGACGAAGCCCTCTATATGTATGTCAAATCAAGTCCATCATGACTTGGGAAGTGCAAGAGCAAGTATGATATGAAGTCTTCTAGTAAAGCCTGATGTGAGGAATGCTTTGGATGCACAAAATAGTAGCCCATTCCTGAGTGAACGGCATAGGGGAAGGGTATTTTTAGTCTGTGGTTTTCTAGGTCGTTTTTTATCATTGATAAGTCCGCGATGCTTATTCCTAACCCTTGGTGTGCGGCAGTTATTCCTTGGTCTAGGGTGTCAAATGTCATTCCTTCTTTTACGTTAAATTTGTTTTTATAACCAGTTTTATCTAGCCATTTTTTCCAGTCCCGTTTGTCTAGTGATGGGTGAAGAAGAGGAAGTCTGTTAACAAACTTAAAGCTTTCGGTATGCTCATCAAAAAAATCTGGGCTGCAAACGGGTACTAGCCACTCATCAAATAGCTTTGTAGGAACTACATGATCGGGAAAGTCTCCGTTGCTTAATAATATTGCTCCATCAAATGGCTCCGAGTGAAAGTCAACTTCGTCTGGCTCCATCCAGTGGCTGCTTATTTGTATGGAAGTACTGCTGGATTGTTTGTTGTAGCTATGTGTTGTTGATAGCAGCCACCTCGCTGTAAGTGAGGTGGGGGTTTTTATTTTTATTACCGATGTTTCCCCTGGGTTTTTATAACAAGCCTTCTCGATAAGCATGAATGCATCTCTAAGGTCGCTCGATAATTGCTCACCCCTGTTGGTGAGTGAAAGTATTTTTCCGTTACGCTGGAATAGCTTACATTCCAAGTGGCGTTCGAGATTTTTAACATGGTGACTTACTGCGCTCTGCGACAAGCATAGATGATCAGCTGCTTTTGTGAAAGAGCCTAATCTGGCGGCCATTTCAAAGGCTCTGAGGGCATAGAGAGGTGGTAGTTGCTTCATGTGAAGTCTCATCCATGAGTTAAACTAATATGCTACTTTAGTTTTTTCCTTTTTTCAACCTTCCTTTGTCTTGTTAATAATGTGCTCGCTCGAGGGGAGAGGTGTGATGAGGAATATAGTAATTTTTGTTAATCCTGCGAATTCAGACGATTTTTTCGCTGGCCTAGAAAATGGTGATGGATCAGTTGCAAAGGGTGTTCAGCATACTGACTGGGCTAATTTTCCTCATCTTGGCATTCTTTCTCTTGCGTCGTATGTGAGTATGTTTGGATATGAATCCGTCTATTTTGACGGAGTGGCTGTGTCTATCGATGAGCTTTATGCTTATGTTGGTGAAAATTCTGATAAAATTCTAGCAGTTTGCTTTAGTGCCATAACTGCAAACTTCAACTCTTGTCTTTATATCGGGGAGTTTGTTAAGTCGGTAGATGGAAGCATAAAGACTATTTTTGGAAATGATCACTTCAGTGTCATGCATGAAAAAATAATGCAGAGGTATTGGTCTGTTGATTATGGCGTTGTCGGAAATGAGGTTTATCAGACCCTGAAAGCTCTGTTGGATGCCATAAGGGATCATGGTGATATCAGTTGCCGGTTACCATCGTTAGTAACAAAAGACATTGTAAGTCCAGGGGAGGGCAGAGAAGAAGAAATAAATCACTATGTCGATTACTCTCTGATAGATGGGGTATTTGATCATGCTAGTGTTTACAAAAAGAATTTTCAAGCGCGACTGACCGGTAGGATTCATGATTTAACCCAGCGCTTCGTGACATCTGGTGTTCCTGTGGAAATCGCCAGAGGATGTATAAAATTCAGTGGAGATGACGCATGCTCATTCTGCTCTATTCAGTATGGAGGGATGTGGAGAAATCATCTTCATCATGAGCAGGCCTGGGGTGCAATAAAGACTGCCCATGACAATGGGTATGACTATTTGTATATAACGGCAGATGAGCTCCCGCTGACTTTTGGTCGGTTGCTTTTGGATATGGATAAGTTTAAGCCAAAGTGGTGGCTGGACTTGCCGATTCATAAACGCCCAATGTTGGTTGGATATGCTAGGGCTGATGGCATGGAAAAGAGCCATGTTATGGAGGCTATGGCAAACATTGGCTTCAAAATCCTGTTTGTTGGAATTGATGCAGGCGCCATGAAATCCCTACAAGCACTAAAGAAGCCGCTAAGAAAAAAGGATGTTATCGCTTCCTCTGAAAGCATGTATATGGCAAATCTTAATGCTATGGAAAATGCTCGGAGGTTTGGTGTGAAGATTAAGGCAGGGTTTGTCTTAGGTCATGTAGGCATGGATAAGGAGTTGCTGTATGAAAATGTTAGGGAGTATAAAAATATATTGAGTATGGGCAGGGACGTTATTGTTAGTGCCGACGTGGAGATGCTTTCTCCAGAGCCAGGGTCTAAGGACTATGAATATTTGATAAATCCTGAAGTGGCAAGGCGAGAAGCAAAAGCCCTTGGTCTTGAAATTGCTGAAGATGCGGTATTGAATGAAGTGGCTTGCTATTATAAAGATAAAGATGCTTTTGACCGGGAGGCTGCAATCAATGACTACATACGAGCCATGATGCCAACTTTGTGCAAAGGTGATATTGCTGCCGTAAGAGATGAGATTAGGGCTTATAGCAAAAGTCTTGGAATTGTGGTAGGTGATGAGCTATAGCCATGGGGCATTACATTCTATTTTTCACCTCTTGCCTGGTGTTTGCATTTGTACCGGGACCGGCGATGCTCTACACGATCTCAAGAACCGTGGCGGAGGGGAAGGGGGCCGGATTCAGGGTGGTAGTGGGCATTTTTTGTGGCTCACAGGTGCATGTGATAATTGCTGCGATCGGTGCAGCCAGCTTGTTGCTCACTAGCCCGGTTCTGTTCAATATCCTACGTTTTGCGGGTGGTGGCTATTTCCTCTATCTAGGTCTGCGTAAGCTTTATCATATCTGGGTGGAAGGGGCTGGAGTTGGCAGGAAGGCGAGTGTCCGACCATCCTCTTTTAAGGAGAGCTTGCTTGTAGAGGTGCTGAATCCTAAGAGTTCGCTATTTTATCTTGCATTCATCCCCCAGTTCCTTCCTCAAGAGGCTGCTCATCCTGTGCTGATGCTCTTTGTGATTGGGACAATTGCCAACTTTATCATGTCTTTGGGGGATGCGCTAATCGTATTGATATCTTCCATAATAAAGAAGCATCTACTTGGAGTTGGTAACTACGAGAGGCATGGACAGCTTGCTGTTGCAATCATCTTCTTAGTTCTTGGTGGAGTCGTGATTTTTGGTTGATCTCGGCTTATTTGTGATGGTTTAGGATGCAAGGAGATTTATCGTTGAAAATCAATGCTGAAGAATATCTAAATTATGATTTCGATATCACGCTAAATAATGGTGTCGCGCTGGTAGAGTTCACCGACTCGCACCGGCATAACCTGTGGTCTATGCCGAGAATGGCACAACTTACCAGCTTGTTGAGGCAGTTGGATAACGATGACGCAGTCCGTTCCGTGTTACTGTATAGCGGTGAGGACCGGTCGTTTGGTGCTGGTGGTAGCTTCCACGAGACCTCAAAATTTAAGGGTGGCGATGAAGTAGATGTCTGGATCGATCACGTAACGGACCTATACATCGCCGCCTTGCAACTGACCCGTCCTCTGATCGTGGCCATCGACGGCTACGCCATCGGCATCGGCCTCCAGATCGCCCTGACGGCTGACTATAGGATCGGCAGCGATCGCTGCGTTCTGAAGATGCCAGAGTTCGAGCTTGGCATCGCCTGCACATATGGCGGGTTCATGCTGGAGAAAATCGTAGGGCGCAGCCTGATGCAGAATATGCTTATGTCCTGCGCTGCTTGGCCTGCAGAACGTGCATTGGCTGATGGCATATTACACAGCGTGGCCGATGCCAAGCGGCTGCGAGCAATTGCCCTGGAACAGGCGCACCGGGCCGCAGGCTTTACCAGCGCCGCTTTCAGAAATACCAAGACCTACCTCAATCGTGACTTCATTGCAGGTTTGGAGCAGACCCGAGTTGCGGGCAAGCAGGCCCACCGTGCCGCATTCGCCGCAGGCGAGGCACAAGGTCGGATGAAATCTGTACTGAACAAGTCCGCCACACAACCGACCCTGGAGGCTGACTTGTGACCACTCAGCCCTGGCTGTTGCTATCCAGTCGTCCCATCAAGCAGCTTCAGTGCGCCCAGTTGCCGCTGCCATCCTCAGCTTTCCATAGCTATGCCTCAGATTGGTCAGTACCGCCTCCCGAAGACCGGACCGATGTGTTCGGTCGTCCCTGCACACACCTGACCGTGGGCGGCGACAATGTCCTCGATGTGCAAGGCAGCCATCTTACCGTTATAACCAGTAGCCGGAACATGACTCCGTTGTATTGGCGAGCCGATCATCAGGGCAATTTCGTGATCGCGACCGATCTGCTTATCGCGGCCAGCGCCTGGGTGAGCTTAACCGACTGCCGCCTCGGTGTGCGTGCGGATGCCGGCGTCTATCTGGACGAGCGCTCGAGCATCCATGGCATCTCCCGTTTGCCGCCCAACCGCCGCCTGGAGGTTGTTATGCAGGACAATCGGGCCCGCGTCGAGCGCGGCGAGACGGCCGACAGTCTGGCACAGCAAAGCTCTCGGTACGACAATGCCTTGCTCGCTGGCGAGGCGCAGATCACCGCACTACAGCACAGCATTGCCGATCATCTGAAGTGGCCCGACCAGGTCGCTGCTCTGGTCTCCGGCGGCGTCGATTCCGGTTTGGTTGCTGCCTTACTCGCTCAGCAGTGCCCAACATTTGAAGCCTTCAGCATCGGTACACCTTGGGGCAATGAGTTCGACGAAGCCCAGCAACTGGCGGACGCCATCGATCGCCCTTTGAACCGGGTCGAACTCGATCCGCAGTCGATACTGCTGGCACTACCACAGACCATCCGTGCTTTCGGTCATCCACAACCCCAGGCAGTTGAGATTGGCGTGGCTATCACCGCGTTCTGCCGTCAACTGGAAGAAGGCCGCCGGATCTTTACCGGCTACGGATCGGACCTGATCAACTCAGGTTTGGCCACCTGTGACGGGCTAGCCGACGACATTCGCAGCAGCATCGCCGTCGAGGTCAACAAGACGCGCTACTCTAGCGAATTCACTAGCATCGCTGCTCAGGCCTGCGGTAGCGAACTGGTGCATCCTTATTGGGATCCCCGGGTATTGCGTGCAGCACTAGACACTTGCCCTTCGGTCAAGACCAACCGAGGCCGTGAGAAGGGACACCTGCGCCTAGCCGCGGAGCGATGGCTGCCGACTGAGGTAGCCTGGCGCAAGAAAACGGCCATCCACCATGGCAATGGACTGGGCACTGCGCTGGCGCAACTGATAGAAGTCACCACAGGCCAACAATCCAGTGCACCGGTGCTATACCGAGAGATCTTGGCTACCCAGCTAGACCAGGCCATTCGTGCCCCCTTGTCTCCCCTGAGCCCCGAGGATGTCCTCGACCGTTCGCTGCGCTCAATGGCTCATCGTTGCTGAAGGAGCAGCCCATGAACCTCTCCGTACATTCGCATGACGTACACGGCCAGTCCCTGACCGCCTCCGGTTTAGGTATCCACTTGCCTGACGAAACCCCGCTGACGGCCATTCGCCAGGCTGTGCTCGACCATGGCGTGACCTTGTTGCGCAATGTCCATTTCGATGAAGCCAGCTTCCGGTGCTTCGTCGAAAGCCTTGGCGACAAGGTTTCCTATGCCGATGGCAGCGCCAAGGTCGGCTACGGCTTCGCTGACATCCTCAATCTCGATGGCACCCACGACAAGGAAAAGGTCATCACTGGACGCGGCAGTCTGCCATTGCACACCGATGGCATCCTGCTTGGCACTCAGGTCGACCTGATCATTCTCTATGCCGCCGACGTCAAGGGTATCGACGAGGACGGCGCCACTGTCGTCTGTGACCAGCTTGCAGCCTGGAACGACATGCCCGAATCGCTGCGTCGGCCACTGCTGGACGGCAGACTCGAGTACCTAGCGTTCGAGCGTGGCTACTTCGCCACTGTCCCTGAAGGCTGGTACCCGATTTCCACGTTCCGCGACTACGGCCGCGTGCGCTCACTCAACCTCGCCCTGCCATTCGATGGCCAGGCCAAGGCCAGCTGGGACGTGCGTGTACCAGGGCTGACGGCCGAGGCTTCCACCGCTTGGTTTGCGGCACTGGAGCAGCACCTGACCGCTGCTCCTTACCTGTACAGCCATCGCTGGCGGACCGGCGACCTCCTGATCATCGACAACCAGCGCACCCTGCACGGCCGTCGCGGACTGCAACCGCTGACGTGTCGCAAGCTGTTGCGTGGGCAGGTGACGTTTGAGGAAATCGCCTCGGCACCGGGCGCCACCCTGGCGGGCGAGTGACTGTGTGCACGATCATTGCTGCCGTTGCCCTTTCACGGCGCTGGCCAGTGCTCCTAGCCTCGGTGCGCGACGAGTCCGTCGACCGTCCGTGGAAGGCACCCGCGCTGCACTGGCCCGATCGTCACCCTGACGTCATTGGCGGCCTGGACCTGCAATCGGGTGGTACCTGGATTGCGTTGGACCGTCGTCAGCATCGGGCCAGCTTCCTGGTTAACCGTCCTGAGCGCATCCGCAGCGAAACCCGCAGCCGGGGAGAACTACCGCTGATGGCACTGGATGCCCCCGAGCAGTACTGGAATGCCGACAAGCTCCGCCAGTACAACGGCTTCATCTTGGGGCAGGCCGATGCCACCGGCCTGCTGCTCCATCAGTGGGATACGCGAACGCTGAGCACTCATCGCCTGGGCAAGGGGCTGCATGGGCTTTGCTACCGCGGCATCGGCGAGGGTCACCCACGCCTTGAGCGGTATCTGCCATTATTCGCCGCGAAACCACTTCCTCAGCCTTCCGCCAATACGTCGTCGACACAATCCTGGGGGCAATGGCTGCATCTGCTTGCCGGAGACGGCCAGTACAGCTGCGACGCTGACGCACTCATCTGGCGGCGTGAAGTCGAGGGCAGCGTCTGGGCTTCCCAATCGACTGCCTGCATCGCTCTGGGGCCGGGCCAATCGAGGCTGGACTTCAACGCCTCACCACTGAACCCAGCCTGCTGGAGCATTCTGTCTCCATCCTCACCTCATTAGAACGAGTAACATTGCCTTGAGCATCCAAAGCCTTTCTCACGCCCACTATCCTCAACTGCTTGATTTTATTCGCCACGAGGATGATGCCGATGCCCAGCTCTTCCTGGCAGGCACCCTACGCACCTGCCCGGAGGGCCTGGAAGTATTCGTGCACTATGGAGACACCGGCCTGCGTGGAGCGGTCGCGCTACTGCCTACCCTGCCGCCTTTCGCCGTGCCGGTCATTCTCGCCGCCGGTGAACCGGACGAAGCGTTGCTGGCACACGTCGCCCAGCGCCATGCCAGTCCACAGATGGCGCTGGGCGCCAAGGCAGTCCTTGAGCGCCTGGCGCAGTGCTGGCCGCGGGACTGGCTACCTCTGATTGGCCGCCGCGATGAGGTACTGCTCAAACAGTTCGAAGCGTTCCCGGCCAACGCTTCCCCGGAGCTGGCGACTCGCCTGGCTGAGCCTGCTGATGAGGTGACATTGATCGGCTACCGGATACAGATGGAAAAGGACTCTGGCGTGAAGCTGGTATCCAGCCGCGAACAGGCTATGCAAACCGTCCGCCAACTGATGCAACGCCAGGCGCTGTATGTGGTCGAGGTGGATGGCCAACTCGGCGGCTGTGCAGCTTTGACCAGTCAGGATGAAGAACACGAGCAGCTGGGCTTTGTCTTCGTCGAGGCCAGGCACCGGCTTCGCGGCGTATCAGACAGGCTGCTGAACGATGTGTGCGTCGGTATCCATCGTCGGCAGCGCAAGCCCCTGACATTCACCAGTGTCAGCGGGCCACTGCGCCATCGCCTTGGCGAGATTGGCTTTCGGCCCGTAGGCGAACACCTGAAGCTGTACTTTGGCCACGGTAGCTGAGTTCAAGGAGGCGATCTATGTTTCTGCAACGGTTCCACAGCATGGCCGCACGAGACCGGCACAAAATGGCTGTCATCGACAACCAAGGAGCAGCGCGGACCTATGGCGAGCTTCTGCACGACATTGAGCAGTTGCGGGGACGCCTGCATGCTGCAGGTCTGCGGGAGGGGAACGTGGTGGCAACCCAACTGGGCAACAGTATTGATTATGTGGCTCTGCTGTTAGCCATGGCCAGCTTGGGGCTGGTGCACTGCCCGATCAGCACGTCAAGCAGCCCTGGTCACCGGGCGATGCGTATTGATCAGGTCGGGGCCTCGGTGCTGATTACGGAACAGGGCTTTGTGCCTGACGGACTCGACGTGCCTGGCTTTGCTCTGTGCGCACCGGAGCCGGCCGACACCGAGTCTCCGCTGACACAAGTCTTTACTGGCCTGATGCGCATGCAGGAGACTTCCGGCAGCACCGGGATTCCGAAGCTCGCCTTGTGGCGGCAGGATCGCCTGTTCGGGGAAATCATGCACTGGGTTGAATGTGCCGGGCTCGATGCCTGCGATCGCTACCTGAACATCCATACCCTCGATGGAGGACATGCAGTGGACCTGCATGTGTTCCCTGCATTGTTGACCGGGGCTACGCTACACTTGGGCGAAGCCGGTCAGGTCGAAGACAACCTTCGAGTCCTTGACGAGCACCGCATTACGGTCATGAGTGCACTACCATCGCAATATCTTGAGCTGGCGAAAGCAGCTCAACGGCAGAGTGTTCGACTGACAGCGCTGGAAAACCCTTTCTGTGGCGGTGCCTACCTGGACGATCAGGTCGTTCTGGACGTCGAGCGCTGTCTGGGGGTAAAGATCAAGCGGATCTACGGCTCCACGGAATTTGGCATGATCCTCGCCAACTTCGACACACGGTTGCAGGCGGGCTGCGGTATGCGTCCGGTCGGTGATGTTGAGGTGGAGCTGGTGGTCCTTGACCCTGCGCAGCCGGATATCGGCGAGATCATCGCACGCTCCAGCCATCGTGGCTCAGGCTACTTTCCGCTGCCTGCCAAACCAGTTGAGGACGATGCCTATTTCAGCGGCGATATCGCTCAGCGCTTGGCTGACGGCAGTCTGATCCTACTGGGACGGAGCACCGATGCTCTACTCACACGCCAAGGTACGCAGTTCGCACCCGCCCTTGAGGGGCGTATCGCACTGGCGCTAGGGCTGGAGCGTGCGGTGGTTCTGGTCGATCTCCACGATTGCAGCCAAGCCCATGTGGTAGTGCAGGCCGATGCCGCAACTGCCCACGACCTGCTGCCAAGGCTCGTCGGATTGCTCGAAAAATTCGGTGTTCGGGCTGGCATCGTGGCGCTCGAATGGATACCTTTGACGCCGACTGGAAAGCCGGATCGCGCTCGCTTGCGTGAGCTACTCTCCGCGCCTCACACGGCTAAGGAAGCATTCACCCTTCTGAAGGACCTGATATGAGTGACGTGCACATCCAGCCGAAAGGCTTCAGCAGCATCATTGCTAACTTAGGCATCAAGGACAGTCAAGACGATTTCATGACAGTCGTCTCCGACGTACCTGCCAGCATCAGTGCGGTGTTCACTCAGTCCCGCTTCGCCGGCCCGAGTGTGACTTTGTCCCGTGAGGTCGCCAAGCGTGACAGGGCGCGGGGTGTCGTGGTGATCGCCCGCAACGCAAACGTCGCCACTGGCCCCCAGGGCCTGGCCAACGCCGTAGAAGTGCGCTCGGGTATAGCCCAGGCAGTTGGCGTTGATCCACAGGAGTTGGTGATCGCCTCGACCGGCGTGATCGGTCACCAGTACCCGATGGGGAAGATTCGCGCCTTCCTGGCGGATGTGCCCGCCTTGCAGACTGCTGACTTCCAACGCTGTGCGGCGGCGATCATGACTACCGACACTTGCACCAAGCATGCCGCGTGCAAGGTCGGCAACGCTAGCTTGGTGGGCATTGCTAAGGGCGTGGGTATGATCGAGCCTAACATGGCGACCCTGCTGACCTTCTTTTTCACCGACGCGAAGGTCTCGCCCGAGGTACTAGATGACTTATTCCGTCGTGTAATCGACAAGACGTTCAATGCCCTGAGCATCGACACCGACACGTCTACCAGCGACTCTGCCGTTATCTTGGCCAACGGCCAGGCCGGTGAGGTGGATCTGGCCGAATTCGAGCAAGCCCTGTACGACATCGCCCTCAGCTTGGTGCGCATGATCGCCTCGGACGGCGAAGGAGCCAGCAAGGCGATGGAGGTTCAGGTCACCGGTGCGCGTGATAACGCCCAGGCTAAGCGCGTGGCAAAGGCCATCGTCAACTCACCTCTGGTCAAGACCGCTGTACACGGCGCTGATCCTAACTGGGGGCGTGTAGCCATGGCGATCGGCAAGTGCGAGGCGGACCAAGACATCGACCCGAACAAGGTCAAGATTGTCTTCGGGGAGACTGAAGCATACCCACATCAGTTAGATGAGGTCGGGCTGCAGGTAGTTAAGGATTACCTGCAAGGCAAGGAAGTGCTGATCTCGGTGGATCTAAATATCGCGGAGGGCTGCTTTACCGCCTATGGCTGCGACTTATCGGAAGGATATATTCGTATCAACGCGGACTATACGACCTAAGGAAATGCAGCATAAATCCCGATGCAGCTGCCTTGCAGTCAACGGTGGGGGAAGGCGCGTTGGTTCGCCATTAGGCTGAGCCAGTGTCATGTCGCGTTGGTTGAGAAGTCGAATTGCGACTGTTTATCGCCGGAGGCTGGGTGATAACGCTTGTTTTTGGTCCCCCTTCACGGCCAGGTGAACCGGGGCGAGCAGCCGCTCGGTGAGTTCGGCAAAGCCGAGTCTGTCCTGGCGGGCTTCATATAGCGCGGTGAAGCTGGGCCAGCGGTGAGCGAGGTAGGCGTTACGGCCCGCCTCGCCGGCGTTGTAGTCGTCACCCTCGTAGGTCTTGCGGGCAGCGTGCCAGGCGTCGCTGTCGCGCTCGGTTTCGGGCGTGCCCAGCTTGCTCAGCCACACGAAGGCGGTATCGCAGGCCAGCGGCAGCGGCATCTGCATGCCGGCCTGCCAGGATTTAACGATCTCGCGCAGGTGGCCGCGGGCGGCTTCCGGGTCGAGGGGCGGCAGGGTGACGTGGCCGGCCTTGGAGAGCAGTCGTGTGGTCATGGCCTGCCCCTCCAGGTGCCCGGCCAGGTGCGCGACCCAGTGGCGCAGGATGTGCTGCCAGCGGTACTTGCCTTTCTTGACCAGGCTACTGCTGGCAAGCACCAGGCGGCAGCGCTCGCCTGATTCGCTCACGCGCAGTTCGTCGAGCCAATCTTCCAAGGGCGGGGCGCCGGGCACGCTGAGTTGCACCGGTTCGGGCTCCTCGATGGCGTGAGGCCACTCTTCCAGAGCTTCCTCGTAGGCCTCGAACAGCGACTCCATCGTTTCGCTGAGCTGCTCGCGCATGCGCTCGCCGAAGGCGCCCATGGCCAGCACGCCTTGGCCCTGTAGGCGGTCGAGGGTGTCGAGCATGGCGGGCAGGCGCTCGCGGCCTTCGTCCACGGCGCGGCGCTGCTCGCGGATCAGCAGGTCCTGCAGCTGCCAGTTGGAGAGGCCGTCCAGGGCGAAGGGCTCGTGGTCGAGGCTGACGATGTCCTCGCGCTCGAGGAATACCTTGAGGCGGGTGGTGAAGAAGGCGCGGGCCGGGTCTCTCAAAAAGCTCCCTAGCTGCGTGATAGTCAGCGGGGCGTCTTGCGTGTATGGCTCCAGGTCGAGGGGCGCCGCTGCCGGGGCCGCTTCACCATGCACCTCGCGCCACTCGTGGGCGTAGGTGAACAGCCGCCGGGCCGCCACGTCGCGCTCGGCCTGTTGCGCCTCGCTGGGGAAGTAGGTGCGGCTGAACGGCTGCAGCGGGTGCTCGGTGGTGAGGGCGTCGAGCAGGTCGCTGGCGTCGCTTTCGCCCTTGTCGGAAAGTCGCCAGCCGGCCTTGAGGTGGTCGCGTAGCTGGCCGACCAATACCGATGGCGGTTTCTCGCCGTTGTCGACGATGCTGCGGCCCACCCAGCTCACATAGAGCTGCTCGCGGGCGGAGAGCAGCGCTTCGAGGAACAGGTAGCGGTCATCCTCGCGGCGCGAGCGGTCGCCGGGGCGGTAGTCGCCGTTCATCAGGTCGAAGTCCATCGGCGGTTGGCTGCGCGGGTAGTCGCCGTCGTTCATGCCCAGCAGGCAGACGCGCTTGAAGGGGATGGCGCGCATCGGCATCAGGGTGGCGAAGTTCACCGCCCCGGCCATGAAGCGCTGCGACAGGCTCGACTCGTCGATCTGCCCCAGCCAGTGCTCGCGAACCACGGAGAGCGGAAGCTCGCGGGTCAGCCCGGCCTCTTCGGCGCTCTCCTGCCACTCCTGAAGTTTCTGTTCGAGCTGGGCCAACATCAGGCTGTCTTCGGGCGTGTCGGCGAGGAAGCTCGCCTCCAGCAGGGCGCGCAGGCGCTGTACCCAGCCGCTCACGTCGGTGGGCTCGCGCAGGCTGCGCCACTGCTGCTCCAGGGTTTCCAGCAGCGCGGCCAGGGGGCCGGCCAGCGCCGCTTCCAGGCCGCCGATGTCGTCGAAGGGTTCGATGCCCTGCCACGGGCCGCTGGCGGCCTCGCCCACGGCGTAGCCCAGCAATAGCCGGCGCAGGCCGAAGGCCCAGGTGTTCTGCTCCATGCCCTGTGGCAGGTCGAGGCTGCCGCGCTGGCCGGCGTTGAGTCCCCAGCGGATGCCGGCGCCCTCGATCCAGCGGCGCAGGGTGGGTACGTCGTCTTCCTCGATGCCGAAGCGTGCGCGCAGGGCGGGCACGTCGACCAAGTCGAGCAGGTCGCTCACCGAGAGGCGCAGCTCCGGCAGGCGCAGCAGCTTCTCCAGCGCGATCAGCAGCGGCAGGCGGTGGCGGCTGCCCTGGTCGGAGAGCGTGAAGGGGATGTAGCGCGGGTCGTCGCGTTCCAACTGGCCAAAGACCGCCTGCACGTGGGGCGCGTAGTGGTCGATGTCCGGCACCATCACGATCACGTCGCGGGGCTTGAGGCCGGGGTCGGCGCTGAAGGCGGCGAGCAGCTGGTCGTGGAGGATCTCCACTTCGCGCTGGGGGCTGTGGGCGGCGTGGAAGACGATGGAGTCGTCGCGGCTCGGGTCCACCGCCGGCCAGGTGTCGCGGGTCTCGTGCAGCGGGCGCAGCTCGCGGATGTCGTCCTGCAATTGCTGCAGCAGCCGGCCGTTCCCCTCGCGCACGAAGGGCTCGAACAGGTCGATGCGCAGCGAGTCGGCGGCGAACAGGCGCTCGTATTGCTGGGCGTCGTCGTGCTCGTCGAGCAGGCGCAGGTAGTCGCGGCCCTGCTTGCCCCAGGCGGCCAGCAGCGGCTGGGCGTGCAGATGAAGGCTTTCCTCGCCGTCACCATCGCCGAGCACGTCGAGCCGGGCGGGCATGCCTTCCTTGCGCCGCTGCCGGTAGCGCTGGGCGCGGAGCAGGTCCTTGTGCTCGATGATGTCGGCCCAGTAGTGCTGGCAGGGGTTGTGCACGCACAGCACCACCTGGCTGCAGCGGGCGATGGCGGCCAGCGCTTCCAGCGATTGCTGCGGCAGCGAGGAGATGCCGAACACCATCACCCGCCTTGGAAGACCAACGGGGCGGTTGTTGCCGTCGAGCTGGCGCGCCGCCTCGAGGAAGCGGCGGTGCACCATGGCGCGGCTGGAGGCCACGCCGTCGTCGCCCACGTCCTCGATGAGCGCCCGCCAGAGGGCGGGCTGCCAGCGCTGGGTGTCGGGAAGCGGGCTGGCCTGGCCGCGGGCGGAGATCAGCACGTCCTCGCCGCGGCCCCAGGCGTCGAGCCAGTCGGCGCGGTAGACCTGGTACTGGTCGAACAGGTCGGCCAGGCGCTCGGCGAGCTGGTGATGCTTGCGCAGGTCGTTGTCGCCTTCTAGGAAGCGGCGCAGCGGGGCGAATTCCTCCCGCGGCATCAGCTCCGGCAGCAGGCGCAGCAGCCGCCAGATCAGGTGTGACTTGTCGAAGGGCGAGGTGATGGGCACCGCGTTGGGGTCGCCTTCCACGTGGTTGAGCACCGCGCGGTAGGCCTGCCACAGGAAGCGCGCCGGCAGGGTGACGTCCAGCGCGGCAGCGATGCCGCTGCCGCCGTCGGCCTCGTCGGCGGCCAGCGCCAGCTTCATCCACTGGCCGATGCCGTTGCTTTGCACCAGGATCGTCTCATTCTCCAGCGGCGCCAGCGGGTGGCGCTTCATCCACTCCACCGCCACGCCGCGCAGGTCCTCCAGGCGGTTGCCGTGAACGACCATGAAGCCGGGGGTAAGGGCATTCTCCTGGGGGGCGGCGAACGGCATGGCGGGTCCTTGCTCGGGAGGTGAGGCAAGGCCTCATGGTGCCGCAAAAGCGTAGGCGGATAAACGCGGCTGATGCATGAAGATTCGCATGCGAAGTTAATTTTTACTATAGTTCATATGCGGACTGTCATTCCCGCAGGAGCAAACCCATGAACGCTGAACAACGGCTTGAACGCCCTGATACGGCCAGCCCCGAGGCCGGTCGCGTGGCCTTGAAGTTCTTCTTCAATGTCATGGGGCTATGGGGTTGTACACCGGCCCAGCAACGCATCCTGCTGGGCAGTATCGGCAATACCACCTACCACAAGTACAAGAAGCTGCCTCAAGTCCGTCTGCCACATGACACCCTGGAGCGAATCTCCTACCTCATGGGGATCCACAAGGCGCTGCGCATCCTCTTCAGCAGCAGCCCCGACAAGGCCTATGAATGGGTGCACAAGGCGAATACCGCAGCGCCGTTCAATGGGCAGTCGGCCCTCGAGTACATGCTGCATGGCCGCGTGGTGGACCTGGCGGATACCCGTCGCTACCTGGACAGTGTCCGGGGATGAGCGGGGTGGAGACCTGCCTCCCGGCGTGGAGAAATTCCTTTCGTATCATCAACAGCGCCTATCCGCCGATCGCGGTGTTCGAGGACACCCTGGATTCGGAAGATCTGGAGTTGGCCTTTGCCATCGAGGCGATGACCAACGACAGGCTGCTCGAGGAGGCCGGACAACTGAACCGTGTGCCGCCCCATGATCGTGTCGCTGGCCCCGGCTCCTCTCCCATCATGGCGGCCTTTACCCACATCGGCCGGCCATCGCGTTTCACCGACGGCAGCTACGGGGTCTACTACTGCGCCAGCACGCTGGATGCGGCGATTGCCGAGACCCGCTTTCACATGGCCGAGTTCCTGGCGGCGACCCGCGAGGCCAGCGTCGAAGTCACCATGCGGACCTATATCAACACCATTACCCGGGCGCTGCATGATGCGCGCGTGGGTTACCCCGAGCTGCACGACCCGGACCCGGCTACCTATCCAAGGGGCCAAGCATCCGCCTCGCGTCTCAGGGCGGAGGGGGCGTGGGGCATTCTCTACAACAGCGTCAGGCAGCCAGGGCATGAGTGTGCGGCGGTGCTGCGCCCGCCGGCGCTGAGCATACCCGTTCAGGGCCCGCATCTCCGCTATGTGTGGGATGGCAAGGCGCAGGCCATCACCCACGTGCTGGAGGTTGCCGAGCGTTCACCTTGAGAGACCTCAGGGCGCTTCTCGCCGTAACACCATGCCGGCGTGATAGAGCACGCCGTCGATGAATTCACCGTCGGCGGTGAAGCCGGTGTCGTCCCAGTATTCGATGTAATTGCCGCTCACGCGGTAGCGGCCCTGGTAGGCGCTCTCGCGCTCGCCGCGGGCTTCGTCGTAGCGGTTGTTAGGCAGCAGTTCGTGGCGAATGTGGCCGTCGTCGGTGACCCACATGCCCACATAGGGGTGGTCTGCCATGCTGATGTCTCCGGTTGGGGCTGCAGCCTCCCCTGGTTGGGGAGGCGCAGCGGCAAGGATCGGGCTCAGGAGCAGGGCTTTCGTGCTCATGCGCTGGCGGTAGGGCGAACCACGATCTCGCTGGTGTCCACCTCTTCCGGCTGGGCGATGACATGGCCAATGGCAGCGGCGATGGCCTCGGGCTTGAGCGCTATCTCGCGGAAACTCTTCATCGCTTCGGCGGCGCCGGGGTCGGTGATGGTATCGGCCAGCTCAGACTCGACCACGCCGGGATAGACGCAGGTGACGCGGAGCTTGTCGTTCTCCTGGCGCAGCCCGTCGGAAATAGCCCGCACGGCGTACTTGGTCGCACAGTAGACGGCGCCGGTGGGCACCACGTAGAGCCCGCCGATGGAGGAGATGTTGATCACCTGTCCGCTGCCCTGAGCCTGCATGGTGGGCAGTACGGCGGCGATGCCATGCAGCACGCCGCGGATGTTGACGTCGATCATGCGGTCCCACTCGTCGACCTTGAGTGAGGCCAGGGGCGAGAGCGGCATGACCCCGGCATTGTTGATGATCACGTCGATGCGCCCGTGCAATTCCAGCGCGGCATCGGCGAAGGCCTGCACGTCTTCGCGCCGAGTGACGTCCAGCGCGCGGTACTCCACGCTGCCGCCTTCGGAACGAATGGCCTGGGCCAGCGCTTCCAGCCGCTCGGTGCGGCGTGCGCCGATGACCAGATGATGGCCTTGTTTGGCCAGCAACCGGGTGGTGGCCTCGCCAATGCCGCTGCTGGCGCCGGTGAGAAGAATGACTTTGCTCATGATGGGACTCCTTAGGATGTTGTCATGGACAAGCCTAGGGAGGCAGCGACGATGCCAACAGGGTCATTCCTCTGGAAATATTGCCTATTTCTATTGAGGATTTGTTCTGTGAGCGGAATTTAGCGATTGTTGTTGCCTAAACATGAGTTTCGCAGTCGGGGCTAAGGAGGCTTCAGATGGCGGCGCATACTGGTTCGCCAACTCAGGAACGGATGATCGAACGGCTCTACCGGCTTGCGCCGCACGAGGGCTACACCCAATCCTTACTGGAAGGCGTGCGCTTCATGCGTTCGAACCGCCCCTTGAAGCATACGCCGGTACTGTACGAGCCGAGCATCGTCATCGTCTGCCAGGGCCGCAAGCGGGGCTACCTGGGCGATGAGGTGTATCTCTACGATGCCCTGCACTATCTCGTGCTGTCGGTGCCGCTGCCCTTTACCTCGGAAACCGAGGCCAGCCCCGAGGAGCCGCTGCTGGCCATATCGATTCGATTGGACATGGCCATGGTGGCGGAGCTGGTCTTGCTGCTGGATCAGGAGGACGCCCGCTCGGTGCCGCCACGGGGCATGATTTCCACGCCGCTTGGCGTGCCCATGTCGGATGCCACGCTCAGGCTGCTCGAGGCGCTGGCCTCGCCCATGGAAGCGCAAGTGCTAGGGCCCGATATCGTGCGGGAGATCTGCTACCGCGTACTGGTCGGGGAGCAGGGCGGCAGCGTACGCGCGGCGCTGGCCCAGCAGGGCCAATTCGGCAGAATCGCCAAGGCATTGCACCGCATCCACGCGGATTACGCCGAGCCCCTGGAGGTGGGGCGCCTGGCAAGTGAAGTCGGCATGAGCCCTGCGGTGTTCCATGTGCACTTCAAGGCGGTGACGCAAACCTCACCGCTTCAGTACATCAAGTCGACGCGGCTGCATCAGGCGCGGATGCTGATGATTCGCGACGGCCTGCCTGCAGCGGCGGCCGCCGCCAGGGTGGGTTACGAGAGTGCGTCGCAGTTCAGCCGCGAGTTCAAGCGCTTCTTCGGCCGGCCGCCCGGCGAGGAAGTGCGTGAAATGAAGGCCTCGCTGGCGCTGTTGCCACCTGAACGGGTGGCAAACCTGGCAGTGTCGCATTGAGGGTGGTGCGGCATCCCCGCTAGTTTTATGGTCGGGAGCTGGGCGCACTGGCCTGTTTCTCCCGACCATTGGCTGTTTTCAGTCTTTGAGGAAATCAAGGAGATCCTGGTTGAAGCGTTCCTTGTGTGTGTCGGTCAGGCCATGCGGTGCGCCGGAATAGACGATCAGCTCTGCACCCTGGATTTGCTCGGCAGACGCCTTTCCAGAGATGTCGAGTGGCACGATCTGGTCGTCGTCACCGTGGATGACCAAAGTGGGCACATCGAATTTCTTCAGGTCCTCGCGGAAATCGGTGGCCGAGAACGCGGCGATGGAATCGTAGGTGTTCTTGTGACCAGCTTGCATGCCTTGTGCCCACCAGCTGTCGATCAGACCTTGCGAGACCTCGGCACCAGGGCGGTTGAAGCCGTAGAACGGGCCGGATGCGAGATCGAGGTACAGCTGCGACCGATTTTCCAGTGAGGCCTGGCGGATGCCGTCGAAGACTTCCAGCGGCAGGCCGTCCGGATTGTCGGCAGTCTGCAGCATCAGCGGCGGCACGGCACTAACCAGCACGGCCTTCTTGACCCGTTCGGTACCGTGACGGCCGATGTAGCGTGCCACTTCGCCGCCGCCCGTGGAAAACCCGACAGCGGTGATGTCCTTGAGGTCAAGGGCATTGATTACAGCCGCTAGGTCGTCGGCGTAGTGGTTCATGTCGTTGCCGTCCCAGGGCTGGCTGGAGCGGCCATGACCGCGGCGGTCGTGGGCAACCACCCTGTAGCCCTGGTCGGCCAGGAAGAGCATCTGCGATTCCCAGCTGTCCGAATTCAGCGGCCAACCATGGCTGAAGGTGACGACCGGGCCCTCCTTCGGGCCCCAATCCTTGTAGTAGAGGCGCACGCCTTCGGCAGTAATCACGTAGTTGCCATCTACGCTGGCGCCGGCTGCGATGCTTGCGGGCGTGGCGGCCTGCGCTGTGTCGCCGGCCTGCAGGGTGATGGCGAGCAAGCCGGCAGCGAAGGTACTGGTGGTGATGTTCATGCGATATCTCCAGTGTTCGATCGAAAGAAAGAAAAGTGGTGATGTGAAATCAATCGGCTATGAGCAGCGTCACGTCGATGTTTCCGCGCGTCGCATTGGAGTACGGGCAGACGATGTGGGCTTGGTCGACCAGGTCTTGCAGGGTGTCGCGGTTAAGGCCGGGGGCGGCGATGGTCAGTTCTGCTTCGATACCGAAACCGGTGGAAATCTGGCCGATGCCGATCTTGGCGGTGACGTTGGTGGCTGCGGGCAGTGCGACTTTCTGATTGCCGGCAACGTATTTCAGTGCGCCGAGGAAGCAGGCCGAGTATCCGGCGGCGAACAACTGCTCCGGGTTGGTGCCGGGGCCGCCAGCGCCGCCCAGTTCGCGCGGGGTCGACAGCTGCACGTCGAGTATGTTGTCGGAGGAGGTGGCGCGGCCTTCGCGGCCCCCTGTGGCAGTAGCGGTGGCGGCGTAAAGGATTTTTTCGATAGTCATGGCAGTCGTTCCTGTTCAGTTGAGTGGCCGGGTGGTGTTACCCGGTGAGATGTATTCTGCGCGTCATATCGATACAATTGGTGGTGTAAAGTCCTAAAAACTTGATCAGGAGTACGGTCGTGGTGGACAGGCTTGCGGCGCTGATGACGCACTTCCCGGTGAGAGCGCAGGTGTTCAATGCGGGGCCGTTGTGCGGTACCAACACACTGCGAAATGACGGCGCCCACGGACAGTTGCATCTGGTGCGCAGGGGGGCAGTTGAGGTGCGGTACGGCAGGGAGTTACTGCAGGTCGAACGACCGAGTCTGTTGTTGTTTCCACGACCGCTGACGCATCGCTTCGTCACCGATCCCGAGCGTGGTGCGGACATGGTCTGCGCAAACCTGTCGTTCGAGGGCGGCGCAGGCAATCCGATCGCATCGGCGCTACCGGACGTCGCCTGCCTGCCGCTGGCAGAGATTGCCGGCGCCGAGCCGGTGCTCATGTTGTTATTCGAGGAGGCGTTCGAGCAGCGATGCGGACGCGTCGCGCTGGTCGAGCGCCTGTTCGAGGTGGTGATGATCCAGGTTTTGCGCCAACTGATGGCCAGTGGCGAAGTGCACGGCGGCCTGCTGTCCGGCTTGTCGCATCCGCGCCTGCGCAACGCACTGGTGGCTATGCATGAGAAGCCCGAGCAGGCGTGGACACTGGATGAACTAGCGAATGTTGCCGGCATGTCGCGCAGCGTATTCGCCACGACCTTTCGCGAGACGGTAGGCGTTACGTCGGGGCAGTACTTACAAAGCTGGCGCGTGCGGCTGGCACAGAAGGCCTTGCTGCGCGGGCGGCCTCTGAAAGTGATCGCAACCGAGGTTGGTTACGGTAGTGAAGCCGCGCTCTCCCGTGCGTTCAAGGCACAATCCGGGCAATCGCCGCGGAAGTGGAAAGCCGGTCACCCATAGAGACTTTGGGCCCATCGATATGGACACGAGTCCGTGGACGGCCTGTCGCAGCTGCATTGAGCAGCCTGTCGAGCGGTGTAGGATGGTAGACCCTCACCGAAGACAATAAGGGCTGGCCATGAGCGACTATCTGCTGGAAGAGGCGCCGCTGAGCAGCGGGGCCATCTATCGCCTGTTCTGCGGCACCATCTGCCCGCGCCCCATCGCCTGGGTGTCGACGCACGATCGTGACGGCAACACCAACCTGGCGCCGTTCTCTTTCTTCAACGTGGTGAGCGTGGCGCCGCCGGTGCTGGGTTTCTCGCCGCTGCTCAATGGCGAAGGTCAGCCCAAGGACACCATTCGCAACCTGGAGCAGGTGCCGGAGTGCGTGGTGCACATCAGCGGCGAGGCGTTGGTCAACGAGATGAACGCTACCAGCGCCAGCCTGCCGGCAGGAGAGGATGAGTTCGCCCTGGCGGGCTTGGAGAAAATTGCCATGCCGGGGCTCTCGGTGCCGCGGGTGGCCGCGGCGCCGGTGGCCTTCGGGTGTCGGCTACGCGAGATCGTGCGATTCGGCGATCAGCCCATGGCGGGCTGCCTGGTGCTGGCGGAGGTGGTATCGATCCACATCGACGATGCGATATGGAATGGCCGCCATGTCTCGGTAGACGCGCTCAAGCCCATCGGGCGCATGGCGGGCAGCGACTATGCCCGTACGAGTGATCTGTTTGGGCTTGAGCGGCCGGTATAGCGGGGCGTGGCATTGGTCGCGGCGGCAAGCAGGCCGGGGGCCGCCAGCTCAGTCCACCGGGCCCTGGGAGTGCAGGCGCCGCCAGCTCTGCGGGGTCATGCCCAGCCGGCGATGGAAGTGGCGGGTGAAGTGCGGCTGGTCGTAGAAACCGCACTCGTGGGCGATACGGGAGAGCTGCGCGTTGCCGGCGAGCATCATCTCGCAGGCACGGGCCAAGCGCCTGCGCGTCACGTAGGCCAAGGGCGGTTCGCCGAAGGTCAGTTTGAAGGCATGCGAGAAGTGACTGAGGCTGAGGCGTGTTTCGGCCGCCATCTCCTTGACGTGAATCGTCGCGTCCAGGTGGGCATCGACGAAGGCGGCGACGCGCCTGATCTGCCAGCCGACGAGCCCGCCATGAAGACTAGGTTCCGGCAGGGGATTCGCCGTTGCCTGGGTCAGCAGGTTAAGGGCCTGGGCCAGGCTGGCGCGGGCCGCTTCCTGATCGTTGATCAAGGCGGCTTCGGCATCGTCGAGCAGTTTAGCCAGCCGTTCGCGCACCTCGGGCACGAGGCTCGGCGGTCGGGGCATCCTGATCGAAAGCTGCGTCATCGCATCGACCCCGAAAGAGCGAAGCCCAGGGTGACTGGATATCCCTGTCGCTCAGAGGGTTTCTGGTTCCGTTGAACGGGCCGATAAGAAGTATAGGCCAGCCCAAACCTCGCCCGTTCCCATTCGAGCCTGCCGATCAGCTGAATTGTCTCCCCCAAACACAGGCGCGAGTGCCTAGGCACCCGCGTCGATACGAGCTGAGTCGAGCAATCAGTTGGGGTGATAGTCATGCTCTTGGCGATTGAGATAGCCGTCGCGGTTGCGGTCGAGCTCCCAGAACGAATCGGTCAGCGCTGCACCAGCGGTTTCGACAGGCGAGAGCCGGCCGTCGTGGTCGGTATCCAGCTCGTCGAAGCTGCGCTTGACCAACGGTGTCGTGCTGCTGTCGGAACGTGTCATCAGAGGCTCTTCCTCCGGGGACGGGCGTTCGGCTAATGCAGCACCAGGGGCGAGAGCCAGGACAAGCAAGAGCGCAAAAGTGCTGCGAAGTCTCATGGTGGTGACCTCCTGTCATGTTTCAGGGACGAGGACGAGCCCCTGTGCAGGCTCATCGAGAACATGATGGAAGGTCATGGGCGGCAGGGCTTGCCCAGACGTGCGGCGCTTTGCACGTTTCTGCTGTCCTCGCACGGTCGTAGAGAATCGCCGGTCGGGCGCCGTCATGAGCGACTATCCTGCTGGGAGAGGCCCCGCTGCGCGGCGGGCCATCTATCGGCTGTTCTGCGGACGACTTGCCCGCGCCGAAGCCAACACGTCTTGACGATGCAGGATCGCATCCCGTGCCGCCTCAGTTAGCGGGTGCCACGGCCACAAAGGAAGTGAAATCATGAACAAGGGTTCTTTGCCCCAGGCCCCGAGCCATTCGCACGACCTCTGGCGGCAGTCCGCCACGACATTGGCGGCCCTCATCAGGTCCGGGGAAGTATCGAGCCGCGAGGTGATCGATGCGCATCTGGCGCGGATCGAGGCGGTCAATCCGGCGCTCAATGCCGTCACTGTCATGCTGTGCACGTCGGCTCGTGAGGCGGCGGACGCGGCGGATGCCCAGCGTGAAATGAAGGGGGAGCGAGATCTGCCGCCCGCTGCCGTGTTACCGACCCGGCCGATCGACAACGCACCGATGGCCGTTCAGCTGTACGCCGACCGCTTTCGCGACGACCTGGTGCTTGAGGCTGCCGAGGTCATCGAGGCCGCGTTTGGGCCGTGCACGCCGGTAGATCCTTTCGTGGCTTGAGACGCTTCCTGGGCTTTGTCTGAAAAGTCGGCGAGCGAAGGCCAGGGCTAGGCCCGTTCCCTACGGGCCAACGCACTTCCCACATCCCTGTGGGTCGCAAGGAAAAAAAATTGGCGAAAAGATGGAGTTTACGGGGTGTAAATGAGTACTTTGAGCCTATTTTTAACGCCGTATGGCCGAGCGCAGCCAGTTTTCGGACAGAGCCTAGCTCGGCGGCTGTTTTCTGATGGAAATCACCGGCAGGCTCGCGAGGTCGACGTCGCCGTGCTGGCTGGTCACGGTAAACCGGCCCTGGCTTCCTTGCTGCTGGGCAAAGCCATGGATGCGATGGTCCAGGGTGTCATAGACCCGGGTGGAATCTCCGGTCTGCACGACGAGGCGCCGAGCCTGGGCAAAGTAGGCATAGCGTAAACCGTTCTGCTCGCCGGTCGCGTTGGGTGTGCCGAGTTCCGCCGGCCACCAGGCAGTGTTCCCTTCCGCGGCGGGCCAAGCCGACTGATGGGCAGCTATTTCACCAGCTATCCCACCAGCCATCCCACCAACCCTCTTACCAATCTCGTGGCACAGCGCATCCACGCGAGCGTTCAAGGCATGGTTGAGAGGGTCGCTCAGCATCAGCATGCCACCTTGCATCCATTGGCCGGGGCCGCCGAACTCGGGATGCGAAAACATCGCCATCTGGCCACCACCGTCGGCCACGGCCAATACCATGTGCGCAATGGCGTCGCGACTGAAATCGTGACGCTCGGCGAGCTCGTCGACGATGGCGAGTCCCTGGGGGCTGAGTGAGTGCATGCCGGTTTGACTCACAGTTCGCCGGCCAGTTTCTTTTCCACCAGTTCCAGGCGGTCCTGACCCCAGAAGGGCTCACCCTCGATGTCGTACCACGGGGAACCGAAGCACCCTGCCGCGACGGCCCGTTCGCAGGCCTCATCGAGGCGCTGCTGCCCCACGTCCGATTCCGACTCCTCCAGCAGCGCCTGGCCGTCCAGGCCGCAGGCGTCGGCGATCTCGCGTAGCGTGTCGAGGTCGGCGACATCACGCTCCTCGGCCCAGCAGGCCCGCAGGATGGCCAGTGTCAGCTCGGCGATGTCGTGGCCCTGGGCCTTGGCGGTCAGTGCCAGGCGCGCCGCCGGGCGGTCGTCGGTGGGGAAGTGCTTGGGTTGCCGGTTGAGGGGAATGCCAAGCTGCTGCGGCCAGCGCTTCAGCTCCGCCATGCGGTAGGCCTGGCGCTCGGGCGCCCGCTTGGGCAGCGGCAGCCCGCCGGTCCTGGGGAAGATCGCGCTGAGCGTGATCGGCACATAGTCGATGGTGGCGCCGTGGCGGGCGGCGATCTCACCGAGCCGCGCATGGCCCAGGTAGGTCCAGGGCGATACCAGGCTGAGGTAGTAGGTGATGCACTTGGGCATGGAGGCATCCTCACGTCCGTTGCGTAGGGTTTTCTGAGGCTAGCGCGCTTGGCACAAGGTGTCCTGTTTTTGCGCCCACGACCGAACGGCGCGACAGCACGCGGCTGCCGACAGTGGCGCGAATACCAAACTCTCAGTCGTTTTGACTACGTCTTTACACCCATGAAAGCACTATGGTCAGCCTTGGAACTGCCTCTCATAACTATAATGAGTCCCCCCATGCGCTTACGATTCCGCTCTCTTCGACTGCTCGTCGTCGCCCTGGCCGGTGCTTGCCTTCTGGCCGTGACGGCCGCCCTGGTAGGCTATTCGCTGGTATCCGCTTCGCGCACCCAGGACGTGGTGGCCGAACATACCCAATCACTGCTCGAGAGTGGCATCGACGAACGTCTCTCCTCGCTGGCCCACGTCCAGGCCGAGCGCATTCGCAACGAACTGGACCGGGCCCTGACCCTGGCCAGCCAATTGGCCCATACCAATGCCCTCATGGGCATACCGGGAGACAACGGCCGCCCTCAGCTGCGCCTGAGCCGCGGGGAGCTTTCCAGCCTGGTACGTCACACGGTGGTCGAGACTCCAGAACTCCTGGACGCCTATATCGGCTGGGAGCCAGACGCTTTCGGCGCCGATGCCCGCTATGCCGGGCACGAGACCGGCTTCGCCGAGGGCAGTGGGCGCTTCCGGCCCTGGTGGGTCCGGGAGGCCGATGGCAGCATGCGACTGGGCGTTCTCAATGAGGAGAACATGGAGAGCGAGGCACCGTTGGGCAACGGCATGCGACGGGGCGAATACTACCTCTGTCCGCGCGACACCCTGGCTCCCTGCATCATCGATCCGGCTGCCTACGACTATGCGGGGGTCATGCGCATGGTCACCTCCTTCAATGTACCGATCGTGGTGGAGGGTGAGTTCCGCGGTATCGCCGGTGTCGACATGTCGGTGGATTTCACCCAGGAACTCCTGACCCAGGCTAACCAGGGGCTTTATGACGGGGCCGGCGAGATGGCACTGATTGCCTCGCTGGGCAGCGTGGCGGCTTATACCGCCGATGACGGCTCCCTGGGGGAAGCGGCCGGAGAGGTGATGGGCGATGCGGTGCAGGAGCGTATTGTCGAGGCCCAGCGCAGCGGCGAGATGCAGCGGATAGAGAATGCCGACGGCATGCTCGAACTCTACTTGCCCTTCAGCGTCAGCGACGACCAGGCGCCCTGGGTGCTGCTCACCCGCTTGCCGCGGGAGGCGGTACTGGCCGAGCTGGGCGCCCTGCAGCGTACCCTGGGCGACCAGCGCCGCCAGCACTTGCTGGGCATGGGCCTGGTGGGGCTGCTGGTCGCCGGCCTCGGCCTGATAGCGATCTGGCTGGTGGGAGGTGGCATTGCCAGGCCGCTGCGGGAGCTGGCGGGTCGCATGCGTGAGATCGCCACCGGCGACGGTGACCTGACCCAGCGCCTGCCGGTCGAGGGTCGCGACGAGAGCGCCGAGCTGGCCATTCAGTTCAACGCCTTCGCCGACAAGATCCATGATGTGTTGCTCGAGGTGCGCGTGAGTAGCGAGGCGGTGCGTGTCGCCACCACCGAGATTGCCAGCGGCGGCCAGGATCTGTCGCGGCGTACCGAGACTGCCGCTGCCAGCCTGCAGCAAACCTCGGCCTCGATGGAGGAGATCACCAGTACCGTGGAGCACACTGCCGAATCCGCGCGTGAGGCCAATGGCCTGTCGCAGACGGCCTCCGAAGTTGCTGCACGTGGTGGCGAGGTGGTGTCTCGGGTGGTGGAAACCATGGACGGGATCTCCGATGCCTCGCGCCAGATCGCCGAGATCGTCACGGTGATAGATGGCATTGCCTTCCAGACCAACCTGCTGGCGCTGAACGCCTCGGTGGAGGCGGCCCGCGCCGGTGAACAGGGGCGTGGCTTCGCCGTGGTGGCCGGCGAAGTGCGCCAGCTTGCCAGTCGTTCGGCAGCGGCGGCGTGTGAGATAAAGGCCCTGATCGAGGCTTCGGGGGCCAAGGTGCGCGACGGCACCGAGCTGGTCAGCCAGGCCGGCACCACCATGGAGGAGATCGTCACCAGCGTCTCCCGGGTGAGTGCCATGCTCCAGCAGATCACCGCGGCTACCGGCGAGCAGAGCGACGGCATCGGCCAGGTCAATGTGGCGGTCGCCGAGCTGGATCGCATGACCCAGGAAAATGCCGCCCTGGTCGAACAGTCGAGCGCCGCCGCCGAGCGGCTCGAGGAGCAGTCGCTGCGCCTGGCCGAGGCGGTGGGGTCCTTCACCCTGGCCGAGACGGGCTCCCGGGCTCCGCTATGGAGCCCCGCTGCCCTACCGGCGGCAGCCCCTCGAACCGAAGAAAACGCCTATTGATCGCCCACCAAGCCACTCCCCGTTATTGCCGGGGCAGGGTGTCGGCCGGTTGGTTCGGTGGGAAAATTCCCACCCCGACACCTTGCCCTCGCGCCAATAGCCCATGCTGCTGACGTAGTCCGGCGGCGTTGTCGCTGCGAACGGCGCGTTCATTGCGCTTCGGGCGGCACCAGCGCGTCCGGCACTTCGATGCCGATCTCGCGGTAGTAGCGCAGCGCGCCGGCATGCAGCGGGGTGGCGGTGTGCTCCACCGAGATATCGGCGCTCATGCCCTGGGCGGGGGCTCAGCTGCCGGCCTGCTGCTCCTCGCGATAGGCGGCGATGACTTCACGGTAGGTGGCCAGGCCCTGCGGGCCGTTCTGGCCTGATGACGTCATGGCGTTGCCTCTCCTTGCACTCGGCCGTTCACTCGGCCAGGTTCTTTACCGGCCGGCCCGCCTCGAAGGCCAGCAGGTTGTCGAAGGCATCGCCGAAGTAGAGCTCGTAGCTGTCCTTCTCCACGTAGCCCAGGTGCGGCGTGGCGAGGAAGTTGGGCAGCGCGAGCAGAGGATGGCTCGTCACCGGCTCCTCCTCGAACACGTCCACCGCAGCCCGGCCCGGGCGGCCTTCGCGCAGCGCGTCTTCCAGCGCTCCCGGGGCGATCAGCGGCGCACGGCTGGTGTTGACCAGCAGGGCGCTGGGCTTCATGCGGGAAAGATCCTCGGTGGTGACGATGCCTTGGGTTTCCGCGTTCAAGCGCAGGTGCAGGCTCAGCACGTCGCTGCGTTCGAACAGTTCGGCCTGGCTTCCCGCCACCTCGAGGCCGGCCTCGGCGGCGCGGGCGCGGGTACCCTCGCGGCCCCATACCAGCACGTTCATCTCGAAGGCCTGGCCGTAGCGGGCGATCAGCTTGCCGATCTTGCCGTAGCCGAAGATTCCCAGGGTGCGGCCCTTGAGCCCAGTGCCCAGGGTGCGCTGCCAGCGGCCGGCCTTGAGGTTCTCGAATTCCTCGGGAATGTGGCGCATGGCGGCCAGCACCAGGCCCCAAGTGAGTTCGGCGGCAGCATAGGGTGAGCCGGTGCCGGCCATGACCGTGACCCCTTGGCGCTTGCAGGCGGCCATGTCGACGTGGGCCGCGCCGCCGCCGGTCTGGCTGATCGCCTTCAGCTTGGGCAGCCTGGCCAGCAGGGGCTCGGTGATCGGCGTGCGCTCGCGAATCAGCACCAGGGCATCGGCGTCCTGGAAGCGCTCCACGAGAGCGTCCTCGTCGGTCACGGTGTCGTTGTAGAGGGTGACGTCATGCCCCTCCAGCTTGGCGAAGGCATCCAGGTGGCGCACGCAGTCCTGGTAGTCGTCGGGGATCACGATCTTCATTGGGCAGGCTCCTTGCTGGCCGCAGGTGATGAAGAAGCTCCTAATTTGCTTCGGTTCAGCCGATATTGCCAGGCCCACACGGCGCCGATCAGGGCGATGCCCACTGCGTCAACCACCTGCGCGGTGATACGGTACACATGGCAGCGGGCACCCCGTAGCGGGGCGGCAAGAGCGGGCCTGGGGCGCTTCGTCTGGCCGCTCGTGCTGATGGTATACCTGATCCCCCTTGGCCTGGTGACGGTCCATGCAACAGTTGCCATGAAGGACATCCTGGATAAGAGGGAAAAGTCTGACAGGTCCTTTTTATTACGCTGTTTTCATTAATCTACTTGGTCTTTCGTGACTTTGTGAATAATCGATTATTTTCTGTTGACAGGTTTTTTGCGCTTGGCTAGTCTGGCCTTTGAGAGATGTTGGTATACCAGTCGTTCTGGCTGGCCGAGCCGAAACGGGGTCGATCTATGCGCACCTTGGCACGAGTTCTTGGGATATGAGCGCTTTGGGCATCAGCTCCTTGGGAGCGCTCAAGCAGGAGCTGATCAAGGACTACAACGAGGTCAACCACCGTATCTTCGGTATCGGCGTGGTGCGTCAGAAGGTCGATATCGAGGGTGACAGGATCCTCGTCATCGCCCTGCACAAGCGGGTTCCGGCGCTGGGTTACCTCAACGGGCTCAACAGCAACGTGAGCGAGCTGGCAGACCACTATCTCATCAAGGGATTCAAGCACGAATTCAGGCAACTGCTGGTGGAGAAGTACGGTTTCGAGGTCCTGTCCATCTTCAAGGACTACGACGCCGAGGCCGAGCTCTCCGCCACCGTGGTGGTAATGAAGAAAGATGTGCGCGACTACCTCTGACGCCACCTGCGTCGGGCATGGTCCGCAAATCTGAAGGCAAGACGTTGACTGGTGATGTGAACTCGCCCTGAGAAGGCGAGTGCTCGAGACCGTCAGCGCAGTTGGAGGCATCAGGCCTCCTGCTGTGCTGGCGGTCTTTTTTTTGTGGCTAAGAGAGGAGAAATGCGATGGCCAAGGTAGCGGATATCGTCAATGCAATGAGCGTGATCACGGGCGGCAGGACGGTTTCGTCCATGGAGGAGGTCAAGAGCGGGAAGCACCCTTTCGTGATCCTCAAGTCTTCCGGCATCTACGGCAAGGAGGTGCTGGAAATCCCGGGGCTGATCTACGGCGACCCGAACAAGGAGGTGCAGAAGATCGCCGTATGCATGACCATGACGGAGCTGGTGATCGAACTGGCGGGAGCCACTGGCGTGGACGCCATCGTGGCGCACCACCCCATCGCCGATGCCGCCAGCTGTGGCGGAGTGACGCTGAAGAACTACCTCGATCTCTATGACGTGGCGGGGCTGGAGTGCCACGAGGCCTTTCATGGCCTGCACCCCGGGATTCCCTACCTGCACGGGCACAGGGTGCTGAAGGGCAGCATTTCCTACGGTGGCGTTCACGGCAACATCATGTTCGTGGGCCGGGCGCTGCCGGGTATCGCCACCCTGGGCGACATCCTCGACCGCCTGGACGGCTTCATGGCACTGGACCAGGACCGTGCCCTGCTGGCCGAGGAGCGGCTGGTGCGTGGTATCGAGGAGATCCGCGAGACCAGTGTGGAGACCCGCGGCTTCATTCACCTCGGCGAGCGCGACAGCCGGGTCGAGAACATACTGCATATCTTCCCGCATACCGGCTTCTCGCCGGAGAACCTGCGCCAGGCGGTGGCGGAAAACCCCGGCGTGGATACGGTGCTGGCCTCGATCAGCCGGGTCTATGCGGGGCATGCACTGATCGAGACGGCCCGTGAGCTGGGGCTCAACTTCCTGGTCGGCAACTGCCACGTGATGGAGATCCTGGAGAACGGGCTGCCCCTGGCCCATGTCCTGGACGAACTGCTCGAGGGGGTGGAGGTGGTGCTGTTCCGCGATCGGGTCACCTCCACGCCGGTGCGCCGGGTAGGTAATGAGGCGATGCAGGCCTATGCCCGCGAGATGGCGTCAAGCCACTTGCTGGGAAAACATGCGTTGAGCGAGACCTGACCCGGCCGAATGCCGTTATTCTCTCCCCCATTCACCACACGTTATCCACAGCTTCTGCATGAGTTCTGCCCAAGCGTCCCTTCAATAACAATAGAGGCACTGTCATGAAAACCTCAGTGACTACCCCTGAAACCACCCCTGACAAGAAAGATGCCGGGTTACCGGCGAGCAAGCGGGCCTGGAAGCGCATCGAAGTGGTCGGCATCGTACTGCTGTGCATCTGCCTGCTGATGCTGTTGCTTTCCCCCACCAGCCTCTCGGGGCTGTTCAATTCGATTCTCGACTCCGTGCGGCCCGTGGTGGTCGACGTCTTCCTCACCGGCGTGGTCGGCACGGCGATCATCGTCAGCGTGATCATCGGCCGGCTGCTGGAGCGGCTGGGCTTCACCGACGCGCTGGTGCGCATCTTCGTGCCGGCCATGAAGCTGCTGGGCGTCAACCCGGCGGTGATCATTCCGAGCGTCTACAACATCTTCGGCGACATCAACGCGGCGGGTAAGATCTCCGGGCCGATCCTCAAGAAGGCAGGCGCCACCAAGGACGAGCAGAAGCTCGCCGTGGCCACCATGGTGCAGTCGCAGCAGTCGTTCTCCACCTTCATGCTGGGGCTGATGGCGCTGACCTTCGCCGGGGTGAACGTCTTTGCCGTGGTGCTGCTGGCGGTGTTCCTGCCGCTGGTGATCGTGCCGCTGATCCTGTCGAAGGTGCTCTATCGCGACGTCAAGCGGGTCGAGATCGGCCATCTGCCGACCTTCACTCCCGACCGTGACTTCATGCCCACGCTGTTCAGCGCCGCGCGGGAAGGCGTCGAGCTGCTGCTGCTGATCCTGATTCCCGCCGTGGCACTGGTCTTCGCCGTGATCGGCGTGCTCGACCATGTCGGCATCTGGGCGCCGATCGAGGCGGGGCTGGGCCAGGTCATGCTGCTGTTCAACATCCATCCCGAAACCGGCGTGCTGTCGGTGCTGGTGAGCCCGACGCTGGCAATGGGGCAGTTGCAGAGCATTGCTTCCGACCTCGATCCCTCGCTGGTGGTGGGCTCGTTCGTGCTGGCTTCCTCCGGCCTGCCGCTGTCGGCCGTGTTCGGCCAGGTGCCGGTGGTGTGGGCGGAAAGCTCCGATCTTTCCGAGCGCGAGGCCATGGGTGCCGCCGTGCTGGGCATCGTGATGCGCCTGGCAACGGCGTTCCTGATCGCCTTCTTCGTCACCCCGCTGGTGGTGTAGCGCCCGAAGCGCGGCCGGCCGGTACATCGGCCGGCCACGCCTGGTGTGGCTAACGTGTGGTCAGCGATAGGTGTCCTGATAGCGCTTGCGCAGCTCGTTCTTCTGCACCTTGCCCATGGTGTTGCGCGGCAGGGTATCGGCGAAGAACACCCGCTTGGGCTGCTTGTACTTCGCCAGCCGCCCCTCGAGATGCTCGAGCACCTGTTGCTCCTCCAGCGTAGCCCCCGGCTCGGACACCACCACGGCGGTCACGCCTTCGCCGAAGTCCGGGTGCGGCACGCCGATCACCGCCGATTCCGCCACGCCCTCCAGCTCGTCGATCACCTGTTCGACCTCCTTGGGATAGACGTTGTAGCCCCCCGAGATCACCAGGTCCTTGTCGCGACCGACGATGTGCACGTAGCCCTGCTCATCGGTCATGGCCAGGTCGCCGGTGACGAAGAAGCCGTCCTCCAGCAGCTCCTCGCGGGTCTTCTCGGGCATGCGCCAGTAGCCGATGAAGACGTTGGGGCCGCGAATCTCGAGCATGCCGATCTCGCCCTGGGGCACCGGTGCGTGGGTCTCGCGGTCGGTGATGCGGTACTCCACCCCCGGCAGCGGCATGCCCACGGTGCCGGCACGGCGCTCGCCGTCGTAGGGGTTGGAGATGTTCATGTTGGTCTCGGTCATGCCGTAGCGCTCGAGAATGGCGTGCCCGGTCTTTGCCGCAAAGGCCTGGTGGGTCTCGGCGGTGAGCGGGGCGGAGCCGGAGACGAACAGGCGCATGTTGGCGGTCACCTCGGGAGTGAGGCGCTCGTCGGCCACCAGGCGGGTATAGAAGGTGGGCACGCCCATCATCACCGTGCCGCGCGGCAGCTCTTCGAAGATCACGTCGGCATCG
The DNA here is from genome assembly GCF_052806135.1 of Billgrantia sp. Q4P2. Taxonomy (NCBI): domain Bacteria; kingdom Pseudomonadati; phylum Pseudomonadota; class Gammaproteobacteria; order Oceanospirillales; family Halomonadaceae; genus Billgrantia; species Billgrantia sp. Q4P2. Next base: position 147,397 of record NZ_JBRBAI010000006.1, on the reverse strand, counting down.
AACTTGGGCAGGAACAGCATGCTCGAGCCGGCCATCAGCGTGACGTTGCAACCGACGAACAGGCCGTGGGTGTGGAAGATGGGCAGGGCGTGGATCAGGCGGTCCTCGGCGGTAAAACGCCAGGCCTCCACCAGGGTGGCGGCGTTGGAGCCGAGGTTGCGGTGGGTCAGCATGGCGCCCTTGGAGCGCCCGGTGGTGCCCGAGGTATAGAGGATCGCGGCAAGATCGTCGCTCTCGCGCGGTTCGATGTTCGCATACGGCTGGGCCCGCTCGGCCAGTGCCATCAGGCTGCCGTCGGCCTCGGTGCCGAGGGTTTCCACCGCCGGGCAGCCGCTCTCGCTTGCCACCGTGCGGGCCGCATCAAAGGCGGCGGGGCGGCAGACGAACAGTGCCGGCTCGGCGTCGCTGAGGAAGTAGCGGATCTCGTCGGCGGTGTAGCCGGTATTGAGCGGCAGGTAGACGCCGCCCATACGCAGGCAGGCGAGATAGAGCAGGATCGCCTCGGGGCTCTTGTCGACCTGCACCGCGACCCGATCGCCGGGGGCTACGCCCAGCTCGACCAGGGCGCCGGCCAGGCGGGCGCTGGCGTCCAGGGCATCGAGGTAGGAGTAGCGACGGCCTTCGCGGGTAGTGATGAAATCGGCATTGCCGCGGTCGCGCATGCGGGCGGCGAAGGTTTCGAAGAGGTTGTGACTCATTTGGCAGGCTCTCCCTTGGCCATCTTCCGGGCGCGGCGGTTGAGGTCGCGGACCTCGTTGGAACAGACCACGGTGGCGTTGGCGGTGTAGTTTTCATGGTTGCGCTCGATGTCGTCGAGCACGTAGAGATAGTTGACCATGAGGCCGGCGGCCTGCTTCAAGCCCTTGGGCGAGATATCGCCGAGCCAGTTGATGCGATGCAGCTCGGCGCCGTTGCCCAGGTGGAAGCGTGCCACCGGGTTGAGCGGCAGGCCGCGGGCATTCTTCTCCTCGACCAGGTAGCGGGCGGCAAGCGGCTTGACCACCGCCTTGAGGCGTTCGCTCTGGGCGGGGTCGAGATGCCAGTCGGTGGCGTCGAGTTCGTGCAGCACCTGGCCCAGCTCGTCGGGCAGGGTGCCGTCATCGCGTTGCTCGGCGAGCCAGTGGGCAAATCCCGGCACCGGGGAGAGCGTGACGAAATACTTGAGCTGCGGCAGCTCCAGCTTGAGTTCCTGCACCACTTGCTTGATCAGGAAGTTGCCGAAGGAGATGCCGCGCAGGCCGGTCTGGCAGTTGCTGATGCCGAAGAAGGCGGCGGCATCGGCGGCCTCGGGGTCGTCGATGCTGCGCTCGCCGGCACTCTCGCCCGACAGGATGGGCTGGATGCGGTCGGGTAGGCCCTTGCACAGCGCCACCTCGACGAAGATCAGCGGCTCGTCGCCGATGGCCGGGTGGAAGAAGGCGAAGCAGCGGCGGTCGCGGGCGTCGAGGCGCCGGCGCAGATCGTCCCAGTCGCGGATCTCGTGCACCGCCTCGTAGCGAATGATCTTCTCCAGGATCGAGGCCGGGGTATTCCAGTCGATGCGCTTGAGCATCAGGAAGCCGCGGTTGAACCACGAGCCGAACAGGTGGGCGAAGTCGGCGTCGATGGCGGCCAACTCCTGCCTGTCGTCACTGGTCCGGTCGCGCAACCGTGCCAGCAGCCCTTCGCGCATGCGCACCAGCTCATAGGTACCGTTGCTGGCCAGGTTGAGGCGCCGGAACAGCTCCTGGCGGCGCGGCTCGCAGGCGTCGAACAAGGCATGCAGGCTGGGGTTGTCGCGGGCCTCTCGATAGGTCTCGTAGGCCTGGTCGATGCGCGCCGGGTCGGCGGCGAACTCGCTGGCCAGCCCCTCGAAGAAGCGTGTGCGTTCGTCTTCCGTCAGCCGGTTGTACATGGACAGCGCGCGGCTGGCCAGGCTGATGCTCGAGGCCTCGCCGTCGCTTTCCAGCAGTGCGTGGCAGGCCGCCAGCATCTGGGCGTGGTCGGGCGCGCTGAGCTCGCCCTGCCGGCGCCATAGCCGGGCATCGCGCTGGGTGATGCTGTTGAACAGCTCCTGCAGGAAGGTCATGTTCATGATTCCACTCTCAGTCAGCCCATGATCAGGTTGGGCAGCCACAGGGCAATGCCCGGGAAGAAGCACAGTAGGAGGATGCCGAGCACCATGCACAGGGCGTAGGGCAGGCTGCCCATGAGGATGTCGCGCAGCGAGATGTCCGGCGCGATTCCCTTGATGATGAACAGGTTCAAGCCCACCGGCGGGGTGATCAGGCCGATCTCCAGGTTGATGGTCAGGATCACCGCGAACCAGTAGGGGTCGAAGTCGGCGGCGAGGATGATCGGCAGCAGGATCGGCGCGGTCATCACGATCACCGCCACCGGCGGCAGGAAGAAGCCGGCGACCAGCAGGAACAGGTTGATGATGCCCATCAGCACCCAGCGGTTCACTTCCATGTTGGCGATGGCCGCGGCCACGGTCTGGGTGATGAACATCGAGGAGAGGGCGTAGGCGAACACCTCGGCGCAGGCGATGACCAGCATGATCATCACACTCTCGCGCAGCGAGTCGCGCATGATCAGCTTGATCGGCCCCACCTGCCACATGCGGTAGATGAGCACCGCCAGCGCCACGCACAGGAAGGCGCCGACACCAGCGGCCTCGGAGGGCGTGGCCACGCCGCCGTACAGGGCGAACAGAATGCCCGCGATCACCGCCATGAAGGGCAGCACGCGCACCAGCGCCTTGAGGTTGGCGTCGACGTTGGCCTTGACGTTCTGCTTCATCTGCACGGCGGCCTGGGCCATGGGGTTGGCATAGCCCCCGGCCAGGCGACAGGCGATCATGGTCCAGGCCATGAACAGCCCGGCCAGCATCAATCCGGGCATGACGCCGGCGATGAACAGCCGGCCGATCGAGGTCTCGGTGGAGATGCCGTAGATGATCATGGTCACCGAGGGCGGAATGAGGATACCGAGCGTGCCGCCGGCAGCGATGCAGCCCGCCGCCACGCCATCGGGATAGCCGCGGGTGCGCATCTCGGGAATGCCCATCTTGCCGATGGCGGCACAGGTAGCCGGCGACGAGCCGGAGAGGGCGGAGAAGATGGTGCAGGCACCGATGTTGGACACGGCGAGCCCACCCGGCAGGCGCCCCATCCACAGGTCCAGCGAGCGGTAGAGGTCGCGGCCGGTGGGCGAGGAGGCCACGGCGGCACCCATCAGGATGAACATCGGGATGGCGACGAAGCCGAATTCGGCGATGCGGTCGAAGAAGGTCTCACCGAAGTAGATCAGCTCCGGCAGGCCACGGTCGTAGATCAGGGCGAGCAGCGACACGCCGCCCAGGGCGAAGGCAATGGGCGTGCCGATGGCCATCAGCACGATGAGTGCGATGGCGACGATGATCCCCAGTGTGATTGGATCCATGCTTACACCTCCCCGCGCAGGATTTCGGCCACGTACTGTAGCGAGAGCAGGCTGGTGCCCACCGCCATCGGCAGCAGCCCCGGCCACAGCAGCGGATTCCACACGGTGCCGGTGCGCCAGTTGAGCAGGTAGGCCTCGGCCACGTAGACCCAGGAGGCATAGGCCAGCGCCGCACAGAAGGCCAGGCCGATCAGCGCGGCTACCAGGCGCATGATCTTGCGCGCCAGCCCGCCCAGAGCGTCGGGCAGGATGGTGATGGCCACGTGGCCACCGGTCATCAGCACGTAGGGGCTGCCCATCAGCATGGCCCCGGTCACCGAGAACACCGTGAACTCGGTCTGCCAACTCGTGCTCATGCCGAGCACGTAGCGGATGAAGACCATCTGGCAGATTACCGCCACGCCGGCGATGAACATTGCTGCCGCCAGGTAGGCGCTGGCGCGTGACAAGGTATCCATCAGGCGGATGTAGCCGCCCACGACACCGGATCGTTGAGCAAGGGATTGAGAGTGGGCCATGGCCATGCAGTCCTCCCGGGGTTCGAAACGGGGGCCACCCATGGCGGGTGGCCCGGCATACGCTGGGAAGGGCTGGGCGTCACTCGACGGCGAGGGCCGCATCGATGATCGCCTGGCCGTTGGTCACGTTCTCGGCGAAGTTCTTGTAGGAAGTCTCGCGGGCGATCTCGAGCCAGGCGTTGTAGTCCTCCTCGCTCATGCGCACCACTTCGATGCCGTTCTGCTCGTAGACCTCGACCATCTCGGCGTCGATGGCGGCGGCCTCGGCGGCGAAGAACTCCTCGGCGGCCTTGCCCGCTTCCATCAATACGGTCTGCTGCTCCTCGCTGAGCCCCTGCCATACCTGTTCCGAAATGAGGATCGGCTCATACATGAACCACAGTGCGAAATCGCCCGGTTCGGTCAGGCACTCCACCTGCTCGTAGAGCCGGAAGGAGATGAACGACATCGACGAGGTATTGGCCGCGTCCAGTACCCCGGTCTGCATGGCGGTGTAGACCTCCGAGGAGGGCATCGAGGCGATGGAGGCACCGGCTGCCTGCAGCATCTGCTCGAAGGCCGGCCCCGCGGCGCGAATATTCTGGCCACGTACGGTGTCGGGCGAGGTGATGCACTGCTCGCTGGAGGCGAAGCCGCCGGAGAGCCAGGCATCGGCCAGTACCCGGGCCCCGTTGTCCATGATCACCTGCTTGATCATGTCCATGTATTCCGAATCGTTGAGCCGCTGGGCGTGCTCGTGGTTGCGTACCAGCCCCGGCATCAGGGTGGCGGAAAACTCCGGATGGCGTCCGCTGGCGTAATCCAGCGGCAGCGCGGTGATATCGAGGCGGCCGCGTACCAGCGCACCCCACTGCTCGTTGGCCTTGAACAGCGATTGGCCGGGGTAGACCTGGATCTCGAGGCCCACGTCGGCCTCGGCCACCTGGCGAGCCATCATCTGCACCATTTCATCACGCACGTCCCCCTGGCCACCGGGGAACTGGTGCGAGGCGCGCAGTACGGTATTGGCGGATGCGGTGGCGCTCAAGGCCAGGGACATACCGAGAGCCACGGCCAGAGTGGTTAGGGTTTGGCGTTGCATTTGGCGTCTCCACGGGTTGTTCTTGTGTGGTAGGTTCTGTTTTGTGATGTTTATCAGCGACGCTGATGTATACTTCAATAGCTCTTGCGTATACTCATGTCAAATCCGTTACAGTAAGACGATGGTGCGACAAGTCCGTTCGAGGGACGCCGCGAAGGTAAGGAGGGTGACAATGGCCAGCCCCAAGCGCTCGAGTGCACAGCGCCTGCGAGATTCGCTGGAGAACGCCATCATCAACGGGCGCCTGGCGCCCGGTGAGAGGCTCGACCCCGAAGCGCTGGGCCGTGAGTTCAACGTCTCGCGCACGCCGGTGCGCGAGGCGATCCAGCAGCTCGTCGCCAGCGGGCTGGTCACGGTCACGCCGAAGAAGGGCACCTTCGTGGCCAAGGTGGGTATCGACCAGTTGATCGAGATGTTCGAGGTCATGGCCGAACTCGAAGGCATGTGCGGGCGTCTGGCGGCGAGGCGCATCAACGACGAGGAACTCGCCGAGCTGCGCGGCGCGCTGGAGCGCTGTGAGGCCGCCGCCCTGGCTGGGGATACCGACGAGTACTACTACGAGAACGAGGCTTTCCACGACTGCATCTATCGCGCCAGCCACAACGGTTTCCTGCTGGGGGAGGCGCGCCAGCTCAAGCAGCGGCTCAAGCCTTATCGGCGCCTGCAACTGCAGGTGCGCCAGCGCATGCACAGCTCGCTGCGCGAACATCGGGCCGTGGTGGCGGCCATCGAGGCCGGCGATCCGGCGGCGGCGGAGCATGCCCTGCGCGATCACGTACTGATCCAGGGCGAGCGCTTCAGCGACTTCGTGGCCAGCATTCGTGAGTTCGAGCGTCCGGTTTCCGCTACCGGCTAGCCGCTTGTAAGGGGATGCAACGGCTCTCGATTTTCGCCCAGTGCCCACCTAAAGTGACGGGCAAGAACATCAGTGGAGTCGCCATGTTTCCTCCTTTCACCCTTCGCTATTCCCGCCTACCGGAACGCTTCTACGAGCGCTTCGAACCGGTGCCCGTGCCTGAGCCGCACTTGGTTGCCTTCAATCGGCCGCTGGCCGAGGCGCTTGGCTTCGAGCTTTCCGCCTTCGATGCCGAAGAGGCGGCGGTGTGGTTTTCCGGCAACGTGGTGCCGCGCGGCGCCGAGCCGCTGGCCCAGGCCTATGCCGGACACCAGTTCGGCGGCTTCGTGCCGAGGCTGGGCGATGGTCGCGCCGTATTGCTCGGCGAAGTGACCGACCGCGACGGCCGGCTGCGCGACATCCAGCTCAAGGGCGCCGGGCGCACACCCTTCTCCCGTGGCGCCGACGGGCGCGCGCCGCTGGGGCCGGTGCTGCGCGAATACCTGGTCAGCGAGGCAATGCATGCCATGGGCATTCCCTCCACCCGGGCGCTTGCCGCGGTGACCACCGGCGAGCGAGTCATGCGCGGCATTCCCGAACCTGGGGCCATCCTCACCCGTGTGGCAGCCAGCCATATCCGCGTGGGCACCTTCCAGTACTTCGCCGCCCGCGGCGACTTCGAAGGCGTGCGCGAGCTGGCCGATCATGCCATCGAGCGGCACTATCCGGAACTCACGAAACGGAAGGGTGGCGAGCGCTACCTGGGACTGCTGGAGTCGGTACAGGCGCGTCAGGCGGCGCTGATCGCCAAGTGGATGGGTGTCGGCTTCATCCATGGCGTGATGAACACCGACAATACCTCGATCTCGGGCGAGACCATCGATTTCGGCCCCTGCGCCTTCATGGAACAGTACGACCCCAAGATGGTATTCAGTTCCATCGACGAGGGCGGGCGCTACGCCTATGCCAACCAGCCGTGGATCGCCCAGTGGAACCTGGCGCGGCTGGCCGAGACGCTGCTGCCGCTGATCGACGACGACACCGACCGCGCGATCGAGCGTGCCACCGAGCTGCTGCAGCGTTTTCCCGAGCAGTACGAGGCCGAGTGGCTCGACGTGATGCGCGCCAAGCTCGGCCTGGAGCGGGAGCAGCCCGGCGACAAGGCGCTGATCGAAGCGCTCTTGGCGACCATGCATCGCGGGCGCGCCGACTTCACCCTGACCTTCCGTCGCCTGGCGGATGCTGCCGAGAACCCCGAGGCGGAAGCCACCGTCGAGACGCTGTTCGAACGCCCCGAGGAGATTGCCGGCTGGCTTGCGGACTGGCGTGAGCGCCTTGCCCAGGATCTGTGGACCGAGGATGAGCGGGCGCGGTGCATGCGTCTGGCCAACCCCGCCTTCATCCCGCGCAACCACCGCGTGCAGCAGGCGCTGACCGCGGCCATGGACGAGAACGACTTCGGCCCCTTCGAGACGCTGCTGGAGGTCGTCACCCATCCCTTCGACGACCAGCCTGGGCGCGAGGAGTACGCCCGGCCGGCCGAGCCCACCGAGCGGGTGTTCCGTACCTTTTGCGGGACTTGAGGAGCGCAGGGAAAGCAGTCGTGTGACTTGCCGCCTCCTACCTGGGCCGGACCGGCTTCATTGTAGGGGCGGTGGGTTCCCCGAGGGACTGGTTCGCTGGAGAGTTTGTGACGGCAGCTCGCCGAAGCGCACCTTGTACTCCTGGGAGAAGCGCCCCAACTGTTGAAAGCCGCAGTCCATGGCGATGCTGGAGACGTTCTCGCCGGGGGCAGCCCGTTCCAGGCGCTGGCGAACATGCTCGAAGCGAAGCTGGCGGAAGTGGGCGATGGGGGAGACGCCGTAGTGAGTATGGAAATCGCGGTAGAGTCGTTCCCGCGACACGCCGGTGGCCTGCTCCAGGTCGACGAGGGTCAGCGAGCGATCCAGCGATTCCCGGAACAGTGCTTCGAGCCGAGCGAGATACGCCGGCCGCCCCAACTGGCGATCCAGCAGCTCATTCGTGTAGTTGTGGCGCTGGGTATAGAGCAGGCTGGTGATCAACGAATTTTCGAAGTTGCTCCACACCTCGGGCAGATCGCATAGCGAGCCTTCGGCGTCCAGCATTTCCTGCAGGTTAGCCACCATCCTCCACCACTCTTGCACCGTACCGCTCAGTGGCATTCGGGGGTCGAAGATCACCGGACGAGACAGGTCGCGCCTCAGTAACTGGGCGAGCTTGTGCTCGATGGCCTGGCGCGACAGGCGTACAAGGCGCTTCCGGCAGCTCTCGTCCATGTACAGGTGCAGCGGCTGACTGGGCGAGATGATGGCGGCCACGCCACTGTCGGAGCCGAAGGCGTCGCCCTGTAGTTCGAAATTCTGAGTGCCACGGAGAGGAAGGCTGATGCTGTAGCTGTGGGTCAGGTCGACGATATCGATATTGACGGGAGTCGAATATTCGATGATGCCGATGGAGACGTTGCCCAGACTGGTGCCCTGGTGACGAAAGCTGAGTTCTCGGGGGCGTGGCACCTCGAGGCGATGCGGGCCGTTGATACCGCTCATCCAGCGGCAGGCCGAATCGGGATTTTGGAACTCGGCAGCGATCTGCTGTCGCGTCGGGGGTATGGTCATGGTTTCTCCTGGTCTCGCCACCGGATGTCGTTGTCATCGGGCCTCGGGTGGGGCCGTGATGGGTGGTCGAGACTGATGTTCGCATCTCGCTCATGGGGTGCGCTGTGCGAACTTTATAAATTATTCTGCCACTCTCCACGTATGAATGCCAGAGGGAGCGGCGACCGAGACCATGGTCTAAGGCTGTGGAAAGCCGGTGCCATGGGACGGCCTTCGTGCCTAAGAAGAAGTGTATAGCACTGTCCGAAGAACCGCATAGTGGCTCCCAGGGGGGAGTCTCTAAGGTGGGTCGTACCTGACAAGCAACAACACGGTAACGACCGATGACGACACAGCGCTCCCTCTCCGAATGGCAGACGTTCGTCGAGAACTGCATCGACTTTCGCTCCGAAGACGGCGTCTTTCGCGTCGCTCGCGCTATGTTCACCGACGAGGCGCTCTTCGATCTCGAGATGGAACTGATCTTCGAGAAGCAGTGGATCTTCGCCTGCCACGAGAGCCAGATTCCCACCCCCAACGACTTCATCACCATGCAGGCCGGCCGACAGCCGATGATCATCACCCGTGATGGCAGGGGTGAGCTGCATGCGCTGGCCAATACCTGTCAGCACCGTGGTGCCACCCTGACCCGGGTCTGCAAGGGCAACCAGTCCACCTTCACCTGCCCCTTCCACGCCTGGTGCTACAAGTCCGACGGTCGCCTGGTCAAGGTCAAGGCCCCCGGCGAATACCCCCAGGACTTCGACAAGGCCAGCCGTGGCCTGAGCCAGGCGCGGATCGCAAGCTACCGTGGCTTCGTCTTCATCAGCCTGGACACCGAGTCCACCGTCAGCCTCGAGGAGTTCCTCGGCGACACCAAGCTGTTCTTCGACATGATGGTGGAGCAGGCAAAGGATGGCGAGCTGGAGGTGCTGCCCGGCGAGTCCCGCTACACCTTCAATGCCAACTGGAAGCTGCAGAACGAGAACGGCCTGGACGGCTATCACGTCAGCACCGTGCACTACAACTACGTCTCCACCGTGCAGCACCGTCGTGAGCTGGAGGCCCAACAGAAGGGCAGCAGCGGCGACACCCTCGACTACAGCAAGCTGGGTGCCGGCGACAAGGACACCGATGACGGCTGGTTCTCCTTCGCCAACGGCCACAGCCTGCTGTTCAGCGACATGCCCAACCCCCAGGTGCGTCCCGGCTACGCCACGGTGATGCCGCGCCTGCTCGAGCAGCACCCCCAGGAGCGCGCCGAGTGGACCATGCACCGCCTGCGCAACCTGAACATCTACCCCAGCCTGTTCTTCATGGACCAGATCAGCTCCCAGTTGCGCATCGTGCGCCCGGTGGCCTGGAACAAGACCGAGGTGATCAGCCTGTGCCTGGGTGTGAAGGGCGAGTCCGACGCCGACCGCGAGAACCGCATCCGCCAGTTCGAGGACTTCTTCAACGTCTCCGGCATGGGCACCCCCGACGACCTGGTGGAGTTCCGCGAGCAGCAGCGCGGCTTCGAGGCGCGGGCCACCGAGTGGAACGACATCTCCCGGGGCTATCAGAGCTGGGAATACGGCGAGACCCACAACAGCCAGGTGCTCGGCATCCAGCCGGTGATCACCGGCACCGAGTTCACCCATGAGGGGCTCTACGTCAACCAGCACGGTACCTGGCAGCGGCTGCTGCTCGAGGGCCTCGAGAAGAAAGCGCTCAAGCTCCAGGAGGTGTAAGCCATGAACCGTCAGCAATCCATCGAGCAGTTCCTCTATCGGGTCGCCGAATACTGCGACACCCAGGAGTGGGACGCCTATCTCGACCAGTTCGCCCCGGAGTGCGAGTTCCACATCCCGCAGTGGAAGGGCGAGCACGAGATCACGACCGACCCCAAGCGCGAGATGTCGCTGATGTATTACGCCGACCGCACGGGGATCGAGGATCGCGTCTTCCGCATCCGCACCGGCAAGTCGGCAGCCTGTACCCCCATGCCGCGCACACTGCATCTGATCGCCAACGTGCGCTGCAGCGATCGGGAGGATGGCCAGGTGCAGGTCCGCGTCAATTGGGTGACCCATTTCCATCGCTTCGGCGAGAGCGGTCACTTCTTCGGCACCGCCGATTACACCTTGAGAGAAGCGGGCGAGAGCTGGCTGATCACCCGCAAGCACACTGTGCTGCTCAACGACCGGATCGACTCGGTGCTCGACTTCTACCACGTCTGATCCGCCGGAGGGACGTCCCATGTATCACACAGCCGCCATCGTCTTCCGCGACGGTGCCACCCGCTTCATCAAGGTCGAACCCAACGAGCTGCTGATGGACGCCGCCCAGCGTCATGGCGTCAATCTGCCGGTCGACTGTCGCGAAGGGGTCTGCGCCACCTGCCGCTGCCTGCGCGAAGCAGGCGAAGTGGAGGTCGAGTACATCGACGAGGAAGCCCTCACCGAGGAGGAGGTGCAGGCGGGCCACGTGCTGGCCTGTCAGACCCGCCTCAAGAGCTCTGCTTCCTTCTACTTCGACATCGACTCCAACGTCTGCAGCGTGGCCACCGAGATCTTCGCGGGTACTGTCAGTGCCGTGGAGCAGGTCTCCGAGGGCGCCGCCATCCTCGAGGTGACCCTGGACGACGCTGGAGCGGCGATGCACTACCTGCCCGGCCAGTACGCCCGCATCCAGGTGCCCGGTACCGAGGAGTGGCGCGCTTATTCCTTTGCCACGGGCAAGGCCCGGGACGGCAAGGTGCGTTTCCTGATCCGCTTGCTGCCCAGCGGGGTGATGAGCGACTACCTGCGCGATCGTGCCGCCGTGGGCGATGCCATCGCCTTGGAAGCGCCCTTCGGGGCCTTCTACATGCGCCAGATCGAGCGCCCCCTGCTGATGGTGGCGGGTGGTACCGGGCTCTCGGCCTTCCTCGGCATGCTCGACGAGCTGGTCGAGCAGGGTGGCTGCGACCAGCCGATCCGGCTCTGCTACGGGGTGAACCAGGAGCAGGACCTCAGCGAGCTCGGCCGTCTCGCGGCCTTCGCCGACACGCTGTCCGACTTCGCCTTCGAACCCATCGTGATGAATGCCTCGGAGGCCTGGCAGGGCAAGCGTGGCGTGGTCTGCGAGCTCTTCGATCGCGACTTCCTGGCCCAGCCTTTCGACGCCTACCTGTGCGGTCCGCCGCCGATGATCGAGGCCTCGAGACACTGGCTCGAGAAGCGTGAGGTCGGCGATTACCGCCTGTTCTTCGAGAAGTTCGTCTCGAGCTGAGGACCCCATGAACGACATCCGTATCGAATCGATTCAAACCTGCCTGGTCGACCTGCCGACGATCCGGCCCCATCGACTCTCCATGGCCACCATGGCCTGTCAGACGATGGTCATCGTGCGCATGCGTCACAGCGACGGCATCGAGGGGCTGGGCGAGGGCACCACCATCGGCGGGCTGGCCTATGGCCCGGAAAGCCCCGAGAGCATCAAGCGCAACATCGATGCCTACCTGGCGCCGCTGTTGATCGGCCAGCCCTCGGCGAACCTCAATGCCCTGCGTGCGCGAATGGATCGTCACGCGCGTGGCAATGCCATCGCCAAGTCGGCGCTGGAGACCGCACTGCTCGACGCCCAGGGCAAGCGCCTGGGGCTTTCCGTTGCCGAGCTGCTGGGCGGTGCCCGCCAGGCTCACCTGCCGGTGCTGTGGACCCTGGCCAGCGGCGACACCCGCAAGGACATCGACGAAGCCGAACGCTGTCTCGAGGATCTGCGTCACTGCGACTTCAAGCTGAAGATCGGCGCCAACACGTTGGAGCAGGACGTGCGCCACGTGGCCGCCATCAAGGAGGCCCTGGGCGAGCGGGCAAGCGTCAGGGTCGACGTCAACCAGGCCTGGGACGAGTCCACCGCGGTGCGCGGCATCCAGGCGCTGCAGGACGCCGGCATCGAGCTGATCGAGCAGGCCATCCCGGCCCGCGAGCACGCCGGGCTGATCCGCCTGGCCAACCGCTTCAACGTGCCGATGCTCGCCGACGAGGCGGTGCAGGACGCCCGCGACGGCCTCGACCTGGCGGCCGGCGGCTTCAGCGGCGCCTTCGCCCTGAAGATCGCCAAGGCCGGCGGGCTCTACGGGGTGCTGGAGCTGGCCCATGTGGCCCAGGCCGCCGGCATCGGCCTCTACGGCGGCACCCTGCTGGAGGGCACCATCGGCACCGCGGCGTCGCTGCATGCCTGGGCGACCCTGCCCGAGATGGCCTGGGGCACCGAGATGTTCGGCCCGCTGCTGCTCAAGGACGACATCGTCGCCGAGCCGCTCCACTACCACGACTTCGGCGTCGAGCTGCCCAAGGGCCCGGGACTGGGCATCACCCTGGACGAGGACAAGCTCGCCCATTACTCGAGAAAAGCGTGAGGAGAGCCAACGCATGCTGTTTCAGGTGGAAATGACCGTGAAGCTGCCGCCGGACATGCCGGCCGAGCGGGCCGCCGAGATCAAGGCGACCGAGAAGGCCTACGCCCAGGACCTGCAGCGCGCCGGCAAGTGGCGCCATCTGTGGCGGGTGGCCGGCAGCTACGCCAACGTCAGCATCTTCGACGTCGAGGACAACGCCGAACTGCAGGAGATCGTCTCCAACCTGCCGCTGTTTCCCTGGATGGAGATCCACGTCAAACCGCTGTGCCGTCATCCATCGTCCATCCGTGACGACGATAGCTGACCCACAGGTGAACTCAGCCATGACCCGTATCGCAACGGGTAAAGAATGACAACAACAGAGGAAACGACCATGACCGTAAAGATCTTCGATACCCCCGACGTGCAGGACTTCCTGAAGACCGTCAGCGGCTTCGACCAGGCCGGCGGCAGCGAGCGGGCCAAGCAGATCCTGCATCGCCTGCTGTCCGACGTCTATCGGCTGATCGACGACTTCGACGTCACCCCGGAGGAGTTCTGGGGCGCCATCAGCCAGCTCAATGCCCTGGGCAAGGAGACCCAGTTCGGCCTGCTGGCGCCGGGCCTGGGCTTCGACCACTACCTGGACATGCGGTTGGATGCCGAGGACGAAGCGCTCGGCCTGACCGGCGGTACCCCGCGCACCATCGAGGGCCCGCTCTACGTGGCCGGCGCCCCGGAGGCCGAGGGCTTCGCGCGCATGGACGATGGCAGCGACACCGAAGCCGAGGTGATGTGGCTCACCGGCCAGGTCCGTGACGTGAATGGCAACCCCGTTCCTGGCGCCAAGGTCGAGATCTGGCACGCCGACACCAAGGGCAACTACTCCTTCTTCGATCCCACCCAGTCGGAGTACCACCTGCGCCGCACCATCCATGCCGATGCCGACGGCCGCTACAGCGCCCGTAGCATCATTCCGTCCGGCTACGGCTGCCCGCCGGATAGCCCGACCCAACAGGTGCTCGACCTGCTCGGCCGCCACGGCCAGCGTCCGGCGCACATCCACTTCTTCATCTCGGCGCCGGGTCACAAGCACCTGACCACCCAGATCAACCTGGCCGGCGATCCCTACACCTACGACGACTTCGCCTTCGCCACCCGCGAGGAGCTGGTGATCGATGCCAACCGCATCGAGAACGCCGCCGAGGCCGAGCTGCGTGGCTTGGAAGGGCCCTTCACCGAGGTGGTGTTCGACGTCGAGCTGACCAGGACCGACGCCGCCGAGCTGCAGAGCCGCCACAAGCGGCCCCGGGCACTCGAAGACGCCTGATCGACCGGCCCCGGCCCCTCGGGGCCGGATCGATGATCTCTCTAACGACAAGACAAGAGTGACTTCCCCATGACAAGCTTGAAAGCCTTCCTGGTCACCGCCGTGGCCACGACCCTCTCGATGAGTGCCTTGACCGCTCAGGCTCGCGATTTCCGCCTGGGGCTGATTACCCCGCCGGCCCATCTCTGGACCCAGGCGGCAGAGAGTTTCGCCGAGGAGTTGAATGAGCGCTCCGAAGGCCAGCACAGCGTCAGCATCTTCCCCTCCCAGCAGCTCGGCAATGAGGCACAAATGGTGCAACAGCTGCAGGCCGGCTCCTTGGATATGGCGTTCCTGACGATTGCCGAGATCTCCAACCGCCTGCCCGACTTCGGGGCGCTCTATGCACCCTATCTCGTCGAGAACGTCGACCAGGCGGCGGCCTTGCTGCGCTCTGACACGGCCACCGGAATGCTCGATCAGCTGCCATCCCTCGCAGGCCTGGTGGGTATCGGCTATGGCATGGCGGGAATGCGTCAGGTACTGAGCCGGACGCCCATCGAGACGGCCCAGGACCTGCGTGGCAAGAAGATCCGTATCACCCCCTTCGATCCGATTCGCGACTTCTACCTGGCCGCCGATAGCGCTCCGACACCGTTGCCGCTGCCAGCCGTCTATGACGCCCTGGCCAACGGCCAGGTGGATGCCATCGACATGGACTTCGACTCCATCCTGATCCTCAAATTCCACGAGCAGGCCGATAACCTGCTGATCTCCAACCACATGATGTTTCCCATGGTCGGGGTGGTGTCGGCTCGTGTCTGGCGTGAACTCTCTGCAGAAGACCGCGAACTGGTCGAGGCCACCATGAGCAGCCATCTCGATGGCGTGATTACCGCCTTTCAGCAGCAGGATGCGGAGCAGGAGGCCGAGCTGCGAGGCATGGGTATCAATATCGTCGAGGCCGATGACGCCTTCTTCCGGGGGGTGATCGAAGCCTGGGAGTCCGTCTGGGCGGCCGAGGCGCCTTCTCTGGCCGTGCTGCGTGAAACGGCCGCCAGACTGAACTCCCAGTAACTGCCAGCATGCCCCAGGCCAGCCTGGGGCAAGGACGTCGATATGCTTAGTACTCTGTCGATTAGTGCCTTGTCGAGAGGCTTGGCGCGGGTCGAATTGCTGGTCGCGGCCTTTCTGGCTGCGGCGATCACCGGCCTGATCCTGCTCAATATCGCCACCCGAGCTTTTGGTCAGGCACTCTACTGGACCGATGAGCTGGCGATTCATGCCATGATCTGGATGGCTTTCCTGACCACCTCGGTGGTGCTAAAGCGCCGCGAAGGCATCGCCGTGACCTTGTTTGTCGATGCGCTACCGGTCGGGGCGCGTGGCTTGGTGGCACTATTTGTGGACGCCATGGTGCTTTTCTTCGCGCTGTTCCTGTTCGTGCTGTGTTGGCGCTGGTACGAGCCGGCAGCTCTGTGGAGAACCGGCTTCGATGTCGGGGCCTTCCAGATGGGGACCTTCAACTTCATCTACTCAGAGCGGACCAGTACCTTGGGGATTCCAAAGTTCTGGTCTTGGTTGTGCCTGCCGATCTTCTCGATTTCGCTGACCCTGCATGGCCTGGTCAATCTCACAGAAAGCCTGAAGGGCCTCGCGGCCGGGCAAAGGAGGCTGGCATGACCCTTGCCGTTTTCGCCCTCTTGCTACTGGGGGCGGTTCCCATTGCACTGGTGCTGGCGCTCTCCGCTGCCTGGTACATCTTCGATTCCGGTAACACTTTGCTGTTTGCCTCCTACCCTCAGCAGCTATTCGGGGCCATCGAGAATTACGGGCTGCTGGCGATCCCCCTTTTCATGCTAGCCGGCGAGCTGATGAACGAGGGTGGCTTGACCCGTCGACTGATCGACCTGGCGAGAATCCTGGTAGGCGGCTTCCGGGGTGGACTGGTCTACATCAACCTGGTGGCCAATATGATGATGGCGGCCATCGTTGGCTCTGCTGCCTCGCAGATCGCCATCATGTCCCGGGCCATGGTGCCGGCCATGGAACAGGAAGGCTATGACAAATCGTATGCGGCAGCGATCACCGCTGCCGGGGGATTGATGTCGCCTATCATTCCGCCCTCGATGCTCTTCGTGCTCTACGGGGTAATAGCCCAAGTGCCTATCGCGGATATGTTCATGGCCGGAATACTGCCGGGGCTACTGATGGGCTTCTTGTTTTTCATCGCTATCGCCATGATCGGTCTGGTGCAGCAGTATCCCAAGGGCGAATGGCCGAGCCGGAGCCAGATGCGGCGCTACCTGATGATGGGGCTACCGGCGCTCACCATTCCGCTGATCATCATCGGCGGTATCCTCTTCGGCCTAGCTACGCCCACCGAGTCGGCGGCGCTGGCGTCGCTTGCTGCCCTGCTGATCGGGCGCTACGTCTACCGTGACCTGAGCTTCGACCGCCTGCCGCTGATCCTTGAGCGTACCGCGATCAATGCTGGGCTGGTGATCGTACTGATCGCTGCCGCCGGGGTGTTCGGCTGGGTGATCGTCTACGAGCAACTGCCACAGATGGCTGCGGCCTGGATCGCCTCCCTGACCACCGATCCTTTCCTGTTCCTGCTGCTGGTGGTGGGCGTGCTGCTGTTGGTGGGCATGATCGTCGACGGCATCGCTGCCCTCATCCTGGTGGTGCCGATCCTGCTGCCCATCGCCCAGGGCCAGTTCGGCATCAGCCCCTTCCAGTTCGGTGTAGTGGTGTGCCTGACTCTGGTGCTGGGGCTGCTTACGCCGCCGGTAGGAGCGGGGCTGTTCATCAGCTCCTCCATGACCGGGGTTCCGCCGATGCGCATCTTTCGCTCTTTGCTGCCCTTTCTGGCCATGAGCCTGGTGGCTTTGGTGTTGCTGGCTTGGCAACCCTGGCTGACGCTGGGTTTGCTGTGAGCGAAGCGTCGGACCTCCACGCCAATGCTCGGATGGCTGACGACGAAGGCGGCCAGGCCATCGGGATGCCAGTGGTAGCGCCTAATGGCTCCTCGTAAACTGTTCGTAGGCATATCGACAGGAGGGCGGCCATGGTCAGGCATGAAGGCGAGCCGGCACGCGGCGGTGCGCTGGACCTCTCGCAGGAGGGTGTCCACTGGGACCAGCCGATGAGCTACGGCGAGTACCTGCAACTGGGGCCGCTGCTATCGGCGCAGCAGCCGGGCACCGAGGAACATGACGAGATGCTGTTCATCGTCATTCACCAGGTGTCGGAGCTGTGGCTCAAGCAGTGCCTGCACGAGGCCCATGCCGCAGCGGCCCACATCGCCGCCGACCGGCTGCGGCCAGCGTTCAAGATGCTGTCGCGGGTGGCGCGGATCCAGGCCCAGATGATCAACGCCTGGGAGGTGCTGGTGACCATGACGCCGGCGGACTACGCGCGCTTTCGCGACAGCCTGGGCCAGAGCTCGGGGTTCCAGTCCTTCCAGTATCGCGAGCTGGAGTTCCTGCTCGGCAACAAGAACGCGGCCATGGTCGAGGTGCACCGGCGTCACCCGGTTCACTATCAGCGTCTCAGCGAGGTGTTGCATGCGCCGAGCCTCTACGACATCAGCCTGCAGCTGCTGGCCCGGCGCGGCTTCGAACTTCCCGCTTCGGTCGTCGCGCGCGACTGGTCGGAGCCCTACCGGCCCTGCGCCGAGGTGGAGCAGGCCTGGGCGGCGATCTATCGCGACGTCGAGCACCACTGGGAACTCTACGAGCTGGCCGAGAAGCTGGTCGATACCGAGTACCACTTCCATCAGTGGCGCTTCAGCCACCTCAAGACAGTGGAGCGAATCATCGGCCAGAAGCCCGGGACCGGCGGTACCGGTGGCGTCTCCTTCCTGACCAAGGCGCTGGACCTGCAGTTCTTCCCCGAGCTGTGGTCGGTGCGTACTACTCTCGAGGAGGGCGCCTCATGAGCCGGCTCTACGACATCTCCCAGCCGCTGCGGGCCGACATGCCGGTGTGGCCCGGTGACACGCCTTTCGCCCATGAGCCGACCTGGGTCCTCGGCGAGCAGTGTCCGGTCAACGTCTCGCGGCTGGTGCTTTCCACCCACACCGGCACCCATGCCGACGCGCCGAGCCACTATGCGGCCGGGGGACAGGCCATCGATGCGGTAGACCTGGCGAAATACATCGGCCCCTGCGTGGTGCTCGACGTGCGCCATGCCGGGCCGAGAGTCGAGCCCGAGCACCTGCTGCCTGAGCTGCCGTCTCGGGTCGAACGGGTACTGCTGCGCACCTGGGCGCGCTTTCCTCATGAGGAATGGCGCAGCGACTTCACCACGCTCGCGCCGGAGAGCATCGACCTGCTGGCCGAGCGCGGCGCCCGGCTGATCGGGGTGGACAGCCCGTCCCTCGACCCCGAGGTCGACAGTCAATTGCTGGCGCACTGGCGCGTGCACCATCACGGCATGGCGATTCTCGAAGGGCTGGTGCTGGACGCGGTGCCGCCCGGCCACTATGAGCTGATCGCCGTGCCGCTCAAGCTGGCCGGGGCCGACGCCTCGCCGGTGCGTGCCCTCCTGCGCGAGCTGGATTGAGCCCGCCACCTTCCTCTTTTTCGATCATCGGAGCGCACCATGCCCGTGACCCTCGACGAGGTTCGTGAACTGGACCGCCAGGATCCGCTGGCCCCCTTCAGAAACCGCTTCGCGCTGCCGGAAGGAACGATCTACCTCGACGGCAACTCCCTGGGGGCTCAGCCGAGCGCTGCGGTGGAAGCCGTCAATGGCCTGATGACGCAGTGGCGCGATTCGCTGATCCAGGGCTGGAACCAGGGCTGGTTCGATGCCCCGGAGCGGCTTGGCGATTGGCTGGCGCCGCTGCTGGGGGCCGCACCGGGAGAGGTGCTGGCCACCGACACCATCACCCATAACCTCTTCAAGCTGCTGGGCTATATCACCGAAGGGCAGGGCCGGGCACGGCCGGTGATCCTCAGCGAAGGGGGCAACTTTCCCACCGACGGCTATATCGCCCAGGGCTTCTGTCGCTTCGGCGGCTTCGAGCACAGGGTAGTCCCGGAAGGGGAGGCGCTGGATGCCTACCTCGACGACCGCGTGGCGGCCGTGGTGCTCAGCCACGTGCACTATCGCACCGGCAGGCTACGCGACATGGCGGCGATCACCCGCCAGGTGCATGCCAGCGGCGCCGAGGTCATCTGGGACCTGGCCCACTCGGCCGGCGCGTTGCCGGTGGACCTCGCCGCCTGTGGGGTGCGCTACGCCGTGGGCTGTACCTACAAATACCTCAACGGCGGCCCCGGCGCGCCAGCCTTTCTCTATGTGCGGCGCGACGCTCAAGACCGTGCCTGGCAGCCTCTCTCGGGTTGGCTGGGCCACGCCGCCCCCTTCGCCTTCGAGGCCGACTACGCCCCGGCGGCGGGTGTCTCACGGTTCCGCACCGGTACCCACTCGCCGCTGGCCTATGCGGCGCTGGAAGCGTCCCTTGCACTGTGGCAGGAGGTTGACCTCGTCCAGCTGCGGCGCAAGAGCCAACGGCTGATTGAACTCTTTCGCGAGTCGCTGGCCGACTGCCTGGACGAGCACAGTATCGCCGATATCACACCGCCTGAGACGGAGCGGGGCAGCCAGGTCGGGCTGGTGGCCCCGGACAATGGCTATGCCATCGTCCAGGCGCTGATCGAGCGGGGCGTGATCGGCGATTACCGCGAGCCGGGGCTGATGCGCTTCGGTTTCGCGCCGCTCTACCTGAGCCATGAGGACGTTTGGCAGGCGGCCCGGCACCTGCGCGAGGTACTGGCGGAAGGCGAGTACCTGGCGCCGCGCTTTCAGCAGCGCGGGGCGGTGACGTGAGGGTGGCTGGGTAGCGTAGATCAGGTGACAGGCATGACAATTTATTACCGATACGTTAATAAAGATAACGTTAATGGACCGTTAAGCTGCCACTCTAACGCTACACAGAGAAACAGACCTTGCCTGCATCATGTTTCGAAGAGAGGGCAGCTTGCCACAAGGTTCGACTCGCGGCGTGCCATGGCGTCGCCTGAATACGTTGCAGAAGCGCTTGCTGGTTGGGTTGGTCATGACCTGGCTTGTCATCGTCGGGCTGCTATTGTTCGTTGCCTGGGTCAGCGGCCAGAGATTGCTGCACGAAGCCAACCTGTCTCACCTGGGGTATCAGGCGGAAATATTGAGTCGTGAACTACGCGATCGCCTGAATTTACGCTTTACCGCACTGGAGAGACTATCTTCGCAACTTGCCGGTGTCCCGGGTGAGGAGGCTTCGCTTCTTCTACAGCATAATCCCAGCCTGCTGGCCTATTTCGAAGGCATCATCGTCAGCAATGCCGATGGCGAGCTTATCGCCGATCTGCCCGAGGTGCCGGGGCGCGTTGGCTTCGACGTATCCGACACCGAATACTTCGATATGGTGAGCAATTCTCCCTGGCCTTATGTCAGCCGCCCCTTCTTTGGTCGGACCAGCCACCAGCCCTTGGTGATGCTACTGGTGCCTCGCCTGAATGACCAAGGGGAATTCGATGGAGTCGTCGGTGGGCTCCTGAACTTCGCCCATGGCCAGTTTTTCAACAGCATATCCTCGCTGACCTTTGAGCATAGTGGCCACGTAGCCATCTTCACGACCGCCGGCGAGCCCCTGTTCGTGCCTGGGTCCATAAGCCGATTCGTCGGATCCCTGCAGCGCCTCGACCCTCCGGATTTTCAGCTCGCCTTGGACGGGTGGCAGGGCGAGACACTCCATGAGTTGGATGGCGAGGCCGTGCTGGTGGGCTACCGCCAAGTGTGGGAAGCAGGCTGGGTGGTGGCCATGACAATGCCGCGCGAGTCGATGTTGGCGCCCTTTGAGAGCTTCCTGGAGCGGCTTTGGTGGACCTGGCTAGTGGTTGCCCTGGTGCTGCTGGTCGTCATTCGCTGGCTGGTTGGGCACCAGCTCAAGCCGCTACATCGGCTCGAACGGCAGATAGGAGAGATCGGCTCCGGTGCTCGTCACCAGTTGGCGCTCTCGACCAGTCTGAGGGAGCTGACACAAATCTCCCGTGCCTTCAACGGCCTGGAACAGGAGCGCAAGAAGGCCTTGCAGCACTCGAAGAACCGAGAGGTCTTTCTCGATGCCGTACTCGGCTCGACCCCAGTCGGTATGTTCGTTGCCGATCAAAAAGGCGACCTCATCTACCTCAACCCGGCCCTTTCGACAATGTTGGGGCTTCGGGCCGATGCCTCGACGCATGATCTTTGGCAGCGCATTCATGAGAATGATCGCGAAGATGCTCGCGACATGTGGCGGCATGCCATGAACCAAGGAAACGAGTTCCTGCGCCAACTTCGGATGAGAGATGCCAAGGGCGCTCTGCTATGGGTCGAAATCCATGCCAGTCGGGTGCAGGGGGACGGCGATTCGCTGGGTATCGTGGGCACGATCAAGGACATCACCGAGCGGCAGCAACAAGAAGCCTTGCAACGCTGGGAGGCCGAACATGACCCACTGACCGGCCTGCTCAACCGCCGAGGTTATCAACGGCGTCTCGAAGACGCGATGGCTGATTTCACCAAGCTCGGCACGCCTTCGGCAGTGATTTTCTTCGATCTCGATCGCTTCAAACCGGTAAATGACGAGGGTGGGCACGCGCTTGGCGATGAACTGCTGCGTCGCGTGGCGCAGGTACTGGTATGGGAGGTGCGGCGCAGCGACCATGTCGCCAGGCAAGGGGGAGATGAGTTCGGCCTGTTACTGCCGAGCTGCACGCTCAGCCAGGCCGTGACAATTGCCGAGTCACTGCGCGTTGCCATTAGCCAAGTCAGCGTCAGCCATGAAGGCAAGGAGTACTTCGTGACGGCAAGCATCGGCCTCACCGCGTTCAATGAAGGGGATGAAGATCTCGATTCGATTCTGGCGCGGGCCGATGCCGCAAGTTACGACGCCAAGAAGCAAGGACGCGACAAGGTCGTCGTGCATGACGGCGATGCCTCTTAAGGCCGCATATCGACTTCGTCTGGCAGTAACACGGCGGAATCAACCGAGAGAGGCGGGGAGCGTTAATCTGTCCGCCTCGCCCATCAACAGAGCACGATTGAGCTCCAGCGCCTCGCGCAGGAAGTCCCATAGCAGGCGCACCCGCGCCAGGCGGCGCTGCTCCTGGCGCGCGGTGATCCAGAACTGGCGCACGATCTCTACCTCGTCATTCAGTACGCTCTCGAGCCGGTCGCCGGTCTCGGCCATGAAGCAAGGCAACACGGCGAGCCCCGCCCCCTGCAGGGCGGCGGCGTGCTGGGTGGTGACGCTGGTGCTGCGGATCGAGAAGTGAGGTACTGAGCCGACCACCGCCGGATCGAGCAGCGGGTCGAGGTAGCTGAGCTGCTCACTGAAGATCAGGTCGTCGACGTAGCCGATCAGCCGATGCTGCCCGAGGTCGGAAAGCTTGGCAGGGCGGCCGTGGCGCTGAAAGTAACTCTGACTGCCGTAGAGCCTTAGCCGGTAGTCGCACAGTCGCGAGATGACCAGCCCCTGGCTCGCCGGGCGCTCCACGGTGATGGCGAGATCCGCCTCGTGGCGGCTCAGGTTGACTACCCGGGGCAGGGCAAGCAGGTCCAGGGTGATGCCGGGGTGGCGCTCGCAGAAGGCAGAGAGCAACGGGGCGATGACCCAGGTGCCGAAGCCTTCGGTCACGCCCAGGCGGATCTGGCCACTGAGCTGGCGGTTCTTGTCGGCCAGGCCCTCACTCGCTTCGAAGGCGTGGCGGGCCATCTCTTCGGCGTGGGCGAGCAGCTGCTGGCCGGCCTCGGTCAGGTGGTAGCCATGGGTGCTACGCTCGAAGAGCTGGGTGTTGAGTTTCTGCTCGAATCGGCGGGTGCGCCGCGACAGCGTGGAGTGGTCCAGGCCCAGGCGCCGGGCGGCGTCGGTAAGCCGCTGGCTGCGCGCCACCTCGAGAAAGATCTGGATATCCTGCCAGTCAAGCATTGGACCACTCTGTCAGCGAGGCTGGTTGTGCATTATTGCACAAATCTTGTGAATAAGTACGCATTGTCATGTCGGTGGGCGTCTCTATAGACTCAAATTAATCATATTCCGTGTATTTCTACACATAAAGTCTAACCCGGCTCAGCCTTATAACGACTACAAGCACGACAGGAGAATACCGCCATGTCCGTTCGCGAAATTTCCATGTACATCGATGGCCAGGCCGTCCCCTCCAAGAGTCAGGAGTGGCGAGACGTCGTCAACCCCGCCACCCAGGAAGTAGTGGCGCGGGTGCCGTTCTGCACTGCCGAGGAGGTCGACCGCGCCGTGGCCAGTGCCAAGGAGGCGTTCAAGACCTGGCGTAAGACGCCGCTGGCCAAGCGCATGCGCATCATGCTCACGCTGCAGGCACTGATCCGTGAGCACACCGAGGAACTCGCGGCACTGATCACCGAGGAGCACGGCAAGACCTTGCCCGACGCCGCCGGCGAAGTGGGCCGCGGCCTGGAGGTGGTGGAACACGCCTGCTCGATCACCTCACTGCAGCTGGGCGAGCTGGCCGAGAACGCCGCCAACGAGGTCGACGTCTACACCCTCAACCAGCCGCTGGGCGTGGGCGCCGGCATCACCGCCTTCAACTTCCCGATCATGCTGCCGTGCTTCATGTTCCCGCTGGCTATCGCCAGCGGCAACACCTTCGTGCTCAAGCCCTCCGAACAGGACCCGAGCTCCACCATGCGCCTGGTCGAGCTGGCTCACGAGGCAGGCGTGCCGGCAGGCGTGCTCAACGTGGTTCACGGCGGCCCGGACGTGGCCAACCAGATCGCCGACCACCCGGACATCAAGGCCCTCTCCTTCATCGGTTCCACCAACGTGGGTACCCACCTCTACCGCCGCGCCTCCGAGGCGGGCAAGCGGGTGCAGTCGATGATGGGCGCCAAGAACCATTGCGTGGTGATGCCCGACGCCAACCGCAGCCAGGCGATCAACAACCTGCTGGGCTCCGCCTTCGGCGCCGCCGGCCAGCGCTGCATGGCCAACTCGGTGGTGGTGCTGGTGGGCGAAGCCAAGGCGTGGCTCGACGACATCGTCGAAGGTGCGCGCAACATGAAGGTGGGTCCGGGCACGCAGCGCGACGCCGACCTCGGCCCGCTGGTCTCCCCGGCCGCCAAGGAGCGGGTGGAGCGTCTGATCGCCGCCGGTGAGAAAGAGGGCGCCAGGCTGATGGTGGATGGCCGCGGCTACCAGGTGGACGGCTACCCGAACGGCAACTTCGTCGGCGCGACCGTATTTGCCGACGTCAAGCCGGAGATGACCATCTATCGCGAGGAGATCTTCGGCCCGGTGCTGTGCGTGGTGAGCGTCGACACGCTGGACGAGGCAATCGAGTTCATCAACGCCAACCCCAACGGCAATGGCACCTCGATCTTCACCAATTCCGGCTGGGTAGCGCGCCGCTTCGAGAGCGACATCGACGTCGGCCAGGTGGGCATCAACGTGCCGATCCCGGTGCCGGTGGCCTACTTCAGCTTCACCGGTTCGCGTGGCTCCAAGCTGGGCGACCTGGGCCCCAACGGCAAGCAGGCGATTCAGTTCTGGACTCAGACCAAGACCGTGACCGCCCGCTGGTTCGAGCCCGAGAATGTCTCAAGCGGCATCAACAGCACCATTTCGTTGGGCTGAACCGACACAGCCCGCAAGACGCGCCCCCGCCGTTGCCGGCGGGGGCGCTTGCGTTTACGGGCGTTCACAGATATTTACATCAAGATGCTAGAGTAACCTTGATATCGGGACCTGACTCCGGAGCCAACGTGACAAGGTGTCTTGCTGTATGCCTTCCCTCCCTGTAACGGTGCTCGGGCTTGCCCGCTGGCTCCTGGCGTTGCTGTGTCTCGTCTCGCTCAACGTCCAGGCCGCCATCGAGGTCGGCACGCTCACAGGGGAGCTGAACCTGGGGCAGCATGTTCAACTGCTGGAAGATCCCAATCGTGAACTCGACATCGAGCAGCTGCTGAATCGGGGGGACGCGTTGGGGTGGCAAGCCTCGCAGCAGGAGACCCTCAACTTCAGCTTCTCCCACTCTGCCTGGTGGCTGCGGCTAGGGGTCGTGAACGGCTCCAGTGCCGAGGTGCGCAGGCTGCTGGAGCTGGCCATGCCGCTGCACGACTACCTCGATGCCTATGTGGTGGACGAGCAGGGCGAGGTCGTCAGCCAATGGCAGACCGGCAACCGACGTGACTTCGATTCCCGCCCGGTTGCCCATCGCACCTTCGTGCTGCCGGTCTCTATCCCGGCCGGCGAGTCGAGGCAGGTATTCCTGCGGCTGGACACTCATGACGGGCTGTATGACGCCACGCCTCTCTACCTGATGAGCGATGCCAGCTTCCTGGCCAAGGCTCAGCGCGAGCTGATGGCCTTCAGCCTCTATTTCGGCGCGCTGCTGGCGCTGCTGATCTACAACCTGCTGCTGTACCTTGCCACCCGTGAGCGCTCCCTGTTGCTTTATGTGGCTTACCTCGGGTCCTTCTTCATCCTGATGTTCACGGCGCGAGGCTTTGCGTACCAGTATTGGTGGCCGACGTTGCCGACGTTCAATAATCAGATGGTGCCGATCAATATCGGTATCTTTGCCGTCATGCTTGCTGTCTTCAGCAATAGTTTCCTGAGTCTAGGTCGGCACACTCCGCGATCGGCCCGGATGCTTTTCGCGGTGGCCGGCCTGTGTCTGCTGAGTTCGCTACCGGCGCTACTGGGCCATTACGCCCCGGTGTTTCGCCTGATGATCCCTGCCGCCATCGTGCTCTCCTGCCTGTTGCTCGGGGTGGCGGTATTGCGCAGCCTACGGGGCGACACGCTGGCCAGGATCTACCTGGTGGCTTGGGGCGTGCTGCTGGTGGGTGTGGCACTGTACTTCCTGCGCGTGGCCGGAATTCTGCCGTACAACATCGTCACCGAGTACGCGGTCCAGGTCGGCTCGGGCATCGAGTTCCTGCTGCTCTCCCTGGGGTTGGCCTGGAAGATCAACCAGTTCAAGAACGAGAAACTCGCCGCCGAACGCGCCACTCTCGAGCTGCAGCGTTCGCTCAACGAGCGTCTGGAAGACCAGGTGCAGCAGCGCACACGCGAGTTGGAAAGGGTCAACCGGCAGCTCACGGCCCTGGCGCGCACCGATCCCCTGACCGGCCTGCTGAATCGTCGACAGTTCCATGAACTGGTCGAGGAGAAGCTGCAGGAGCGGCGGCGTAGCGGCCAACCGCTGCTGTTCGCCATGATGGATATCGATGATTTCAAGGCATACAACGATCTCTATGGCCATCAGGCCGGCGACGAGGTGCTGATGAGGGTGGCCACGCTGCTTCAGGACCACTTCCGGCGTGCCGGCGACCGGCTGTTCCGCCTGGGCGGGGAGGAATTCGGTTTGCTGCTCGAGGTCGACTCCCTCCAAGCAGGCAAGCAGTTGCTGGAGCGGTATCGAGAGGCCCTCCAGGAGTTGGGGATTCCGCATGAGGCGTCTCGCCATGGCGTGATAACGGCCTCCTTCGGTCTGGTGGCCTGCCAGGGATGCGAGGCAGTACGTGATGCTCAGGCTCTCTATCATCTTGCCGATAAGGTCATGTATGAAGCCAAGGCGACCGACCGCAACCGAGTGGTCACCTGTTCCCTGCTGCCGGAGACGTGACGGAGGTTGCATGGACAGCGTGTTGACGTTGACGTTAACTGTGACGTGGCAAGAACGACAACATCCAGGAGAACGTCATGTCAGCCCCGCTCAGCCGCTTTCCCGTACCCGAATCGATCGACGACCTGCCCGGCGATATTCGCGAGGCCATTCTTGCCGTGCAGGAGAAGGCCGGCTTCGTGCCCAACGTGTTCCTGATGCTGGCGCACCGCCCCGATGAGTTCCGCGCCTTCTTCGCCTACCACGACGCCCTGATGGAGCGGGAATCCGACACGCTGACCAAGGCCGAGAAGGAGATGATCGTGGTGGCCACCAGCGCCCGCAACCGCTGCCTCTACTGCGTGGTGGCCCACGGTGCGCTGGTACGCATCTACAGCAAGGACCCGCTGCTGGCCGATCAGGTGGCCATCAACCACCGCACCGCGCCGATCAGCGAGCGCCACCGGGTGATGCTCGACTTTGCCCTTCACTGCGGCCTGGAAGTAGGCGAACTCACCGACGAGTGGCAGGCTCGCCTCACCGAGGTCGGCTTCACCCACGACGACATCTGGGACATCGGCGCCATCACCGCCTTCTTCGGCCTCTCCAACCGCCTGGTCACGCTCACCGGCACCCCGCCCAACCCGGAGTTCTACCTGATGGGAAGGGTGCCGAGGGAGAAACCCGCTTCCAGCTAGGGCGGTAACGGCTCGCTCAGGAGCAGCAGGCTTCCAATAGCATCCGCACCGGCTCCAGCTGGCTGACGTGCAGCACCAGTACGCTGTCTCCGGGGGCGTCTTCGGTAGGGCGGACCACGGCGAACTCGCCTTCCTCGAGATGGAATTCGTGGATCTCGCGGGGACCTTCCAGCGTTCGGCAGTGGATCGAGCGGTAGGTGTCATCCTCACCGTAGATCAGGCGGTGATAAACCTTGAAGAAGGTGTAGAGCGTGAGGCCTTGGTCGAAGACGGGCCAGCGCGCGGGAATGGTACGTGTCTCCTCGTTGAGCACCTGCCCCTTGGCCTCGGCGGCGGCGATGGCGTCGGCCAGCGGTTTGACAAGCAGCGAAGCGTCGTCGCGCGGCAGCGGGGCGGCACTGTCGATGGCCTGCTGATGCTCGGCGCTTACCCGGGCCAGGTCGTCGAGCGATGCGATAGGGTAATCGCCATGTGCCAGGTCGGCTGGCTCGAAGCCGCCATTCTCCCAGCCATGGATGACCCGCAGTGTCAGCCGGCCGTTCGCCAATGGCTCGCAGACCAGCGCTTGCAGGGCGACCCGCAGGTGCAGCTGGCGCTCGGCGGCCAGATTGTCGAAGGCGGAGTAGGGGTCGGCAAAGATATGGTGCAGATGCCCGGGGGCGTGTTCCTTGGCTTCGCTGAATGACATGGTGAGGTCCCTGCAGGGATGAAGTCTTCGAGAACGCTGGCCATCGCTCGTGAGGTTGTCAGCATCCTCGTTCTGGTTTTTTCATTGTTATATCATTCCAGGGGTTCGAGGTCATATCGGCCCGAAGGCGGCCAGCTTGAGGCCGGCCATGACAATTCTTTCACTGTCGCCAGGGGAGTCTCGCTGCGACGAGGCTGAGAGAGCGCAAGGCGCTGACCCTGGAACCTGATCCGGTTCATACCGGCGGAGGAAGTGCGACATGCCCTACCTGACGTCAGCCGTGCTCGGCGCGGCGCTTTTGTGCTTTGCTTTCCTGGGGCTGCGTGCCCGCCGTGCCGATGGCCCCCTCGACGATTACGTCACCGCGCGCAATTCCCAGTCGGCTTCGACCCTGGGGCTGTCGTTCCTGGCCTCGGGGATGGGCGCGTGGATTCTCTTCGCGCCGCCGGAGATCGGCGCCTTCGTCGGCCCCGTGGCGCTGGCGGGCTATGCCATCGGCTCGGCGTTGCCGTTCATCGTGCTGGGGCTCTACGGCCCGGCCATCCGCCGCCACCTGCCCGAGGGCCGCAGCATCGGCGAGTTCGCCGAGGCGTGTTATGGCGCCGGCGTGCGGCGCTGGGTGTCGCTGGTCTCGATCCTCTACATGGCCTGCTTCCTGGCTGCAGAGTTGACCGCCATCGGCGCGATCACCGCGCTGCTTTCCGACGTGCCGCCGGCACTGGTGGTGGTCGGCGTGGCCGTTACCACGCTGCTCTACACCGCCATCGGCGGCCTGCGGGCGAGCCTGGCTACCGACCGCTGGCAGGCGTGGCTGCTGATCGCCCTGCTGTTGGTGGTAGGCGGCGTGGTGCTCCTGCGCCTCCCCGAGATGCCCATCGAAGCAGCCATACCGTCGATTCCCGTCGGTAGTGCGCTGAGTGTGGCGCTGACGCTGATCATTGCGGTTACGGCTGCCAACCTGTTCCACCAGGGCTACTGGCAGCGGGTATGGGCGGCGCGTGACGATCATGCCCTCAACCGTGGTGCCTGGCTGGGCGGTGCCACTACCGTGGCAGTGGTGGCGCTGGTGGGTGGGCTCGGCATGCTGGCGGCCATGAGTGGGGTGGCGCTGGGCGAGCCGCCGATTCCCTTCTTTGCGCTGCTGGCCGAGGCGCCGGGCTGGCTGGCGCTTCCGGCGCTGGTGTTGGCGGTCACGCTGGTTGCCTCCAGCGTCGATACCCTGCAGAACGGTATCGCCTCGCTGGCGGTGGCGGGCTCCGGAAGGCGCGGGCTCTCCATCGGCGCGGCGCGGCTGGTCACCGTGGCGCTGATGGTGCCGGTGGTGGTCGTGGCGCTGCAGGGGCTCTCGGTATTGCGGCTGTTCCTGATTGCCGACCTACTGTGTGCCGCCATCGTGGTGCCGGTGCTGCTCGGCTTGTGGCGGCGCATGACGCCGCTGGCCGCGGTGGCGGGTGGTGTGGCGGGCCTGATTGGCGCGATCCTGCCGGGCTGGGGCGCCCAGGGCAGCCTGGCGGCCGGGGTGCTGGCGGCGAGTTTCCCCGACAGCATTCCCACGCTGCCGCCGTTCCTCGGCGCGCTGGCGGCCTCGACACTGGTCAGCCTGATGATTGCCTGGCTCAGGCCGCGCGCCACGCTGCACGCAGCCTGAGTATTTGCCAGGAGACTTCGTAACGGCCAACCTCAGGGGGTGCGTAACCCAAACGGAGACCGCCCCTATGAGCGATACCCCGGACCCACGCCGCCGCCACTCCGCCCCGGTGGTGGATGGCGTCGGCAAGTCGGCCAGCCGCGCCATGCTACGCGCGGTGGGCTTTTCCGACGAGGATTTCACCAAGCCCCAGGTAGGCATCGCCTCGACCTGGAGTATGGTCACGCCGTGCAACAGCCATATCCATGAGCTCGCCGAGCGTGCCCGCGACGGCGCCGATGGAGCCGGCGGCAAGGGCGTAGTGTTCAATACCATTACTATCTCGGACGGCATCGCCAACGGCACCGAGGGCATGAAGTATTCGCTGGTCTCGCGTGAGGTGATTGCCGACTCCATCGAGACGGTAGCCGGCTGCGAGGGCTTCGACGGCCTGGTGGCCCTCGGCGGCTGCGACAAGAACATGCCGGGCTGCCTGATGGGCCTGGCGCGGCTCAATCGGCCCAGCGTGTTCGTCTATGGAGGCACCATCCAGCCCGGTGCCAACCATACCGATATCGTCTCGGTGTTCGAGGCCATGGGCGCTCACAGCCGCGGCGACCTGGATCTGATCGAGCTCAAGCAGATCGAGGAGACGGCTATTCCCGGCCCCGGCTCCTGCGGTGGCATGTACACCGCCAACAGCATGGCGTCGGCGATCGAGGCGCTGGGCATGAGCCTGCCGGGAAGTTCGGCGCAGAACGCGGTGTCGCAGGCGAAGCGCGATGACTGCGAGGCAGCCGGCGCCGCGGTGCTGGCGCTGCTCGAGCGCGACATCAAGCCCTCCGACATCATGACCCGCCAGGCCTTCGAGAACGCCATCACCGTGGTCATCGCGCTGGGCGGCTCCACCAATGCGGTACTGCACCTGATCGCCATGGCCAGCACCGTGGGCGTGCCGCTCACGCTCGGCGACTTCACCGAAATCGGCCGGCGTGTGCCGGTGCTGGCCGACCTGCGCCCCAGCGGGCGCTACATGATGAGCGAGCTGGTCGAGATCGGCGGCATCCAGCCGCTGATGAAGACCCTGCTCGATGCCGGCATGCTGCATGGCGACTGCCTGACGGTGACCGGCAGGACGCTGGCCGAGAACCTGGCCGATGTCGAGCCGTATCCGGATGGACAAACGATCATCGCGCCGCTGGAGGCGCCGCTGAAGGCCGAGAGCCACCTGCGTATCCTCCACGGCAACTTGGCCCCCGAGGGGGCGGTAGCGAAGATCACCGGCAAGGAGGGTACGCGCTTTTCAGGCAGCGCACGGGTGTTCGGCTCCGAGGAGGAAGCCCAGGCGCGCATCAACGACGGCACCGTCATGGCCGGTGACGTGGTAGTAATACGCTACGAAGGCCCCAAGGGCGGCCCCGGCATGCGCGAGATGCTCACGCCCACCTCGGCGATCATGGGGCGAGGGCTGGGCAACGACGTGGCCCTGATCACCGACGGCCGTTTCTCCGGCGGCAGCCATGGCTTCGTGGTAGGTCATGTCTCGCCAGAGGCCTTCGACGGCGGTCCGCTGGCGCTGGTGCAGGATGGCGACACCATCACCATCGATGCCGAGGCCGATACCATCGAGCTGCATGTCGACGAGGTGGAGCTGGCCCGCCGCCACGATGCCTGGCACCAGCCCGAGCCGCGCTATACCCGCGGCGTGCTGGCCAAGTACGCCCGTACGGTGAGTTCGGCTTCCACCGGGGCGATGACCGACCTCCCCCAGGAATGAGCAACGGATGCGGTCGGTTGCGTTTGGCTTTCCACGGCAGCGGGCCTGAGCCCGATATAAAAAACGCCTCGCACGGTGGCGAGGCGTTTTGGATATGGCCATAGCGGCATGTCATCGCCGGCGCCGGCTAGTAGTTGAGCGCGCCATCCGGGTCGACCGTGTGGTAGACGAGCCGTAGCTCATCGAGCGAGAGGTGTTCGAGGCGGCCGGCCAGCAGATCGCTGATCTTCTGCGCCGGGAGCCCGGCTCTGCGTGCGATCTCGCGGCATCCGAGATCGGATACGGCGATCAGCCTTGTAACGATGCGCATCAGGCGCGTGCGCTTTTCCAGGTCCCTGACATCGAGGCCAGGGCAGCTTCGCGGGGGGTCGAGGAGTTCCGCGCTGGTGGTGTGTCGTGCCGTACTCATGATACTCCAGTGGGCGATTGCGACATCCACATCATGGGGGCATTTCGCCGATTTTGCCAGTACCGTTTGGCGACTTTTTCGTGACACCGTGACAGTCGCTGCCCGACGCCGTGGGCTGCGGCGTCAGGCAGTCAGGAATGACCGCGAAAAATCGCCCGCTGCACCGGGGCGCATGTTGCTCAGTGCGCGGTCCGACGGCCTGCCAGCTGAACCGACCGTGGTGGAATTCCGAAAATTTACAATAACGTAGAAACTGACGATTAGCCCCTCAGTGCCAGGGCATGCTAGCTTCTTGGTGGTGGCCGGGACCGCCCCGGTACGCTAGACCTATTTCATACAACACGAACAATCCGGTTTCAGGACGGAGGAGACTCATGCGCGCTCTCAAATATGTCGCGGCTGCTTCGCTGATGGTTGCGGCTCCGCTGGCTGCCGCTCAGCAGCTTTCCATCGCCACTGGCGGTACTGGCGGCGTGTACTACCCGATCGGCGGCGGTCTTGCCGAGATGATCAACAACCACATCGAAGGGGCCAGCGCGACGGCGGAAGTTACCGGTGCTTCGGTGGAGAACATGGGCCTGATCATGCGCGGCGACGCCGACCTGGCGCTGGCGCTGGCCGATACCGTCTACCAGGCCTACAACGGCACCGGCGACTTCGAAGGCCGCCAGATCGAGAACACCCGTGCCCTGGCTTCCGTCTATCCGAACGCAGTGCAGCTCGTCACCCTGGCGGATTCCGATGTTCAGTCGCTGCAGGATCTCAAGGGCAAGCGTGTTTCCGTCGGTGCCCCGGGCAGTGGCACCGAACTCAACGCTCGTGCCCTGCTGGAGGCCAACGGCATCACCTACGATGACTTCACGCCGCAGCGTCTCAACTTCAACGAGACCGCCGATGCCATCCGCGACGGTGACATCGATGCCGGCTTCTGGAGCGTCGGGCCGCCCACCAGCTCGATTCTCAACCTGGCCGCCACCCGCGACATTCGCCTGATCGGCTTCAGTGACGAAGAGATCGCCAATGCCCGTGAGGAGGAGCCAGTCTTCGCTTCCTACGAGTTGCGTGCCGGTATGTACGATGGCATGGACGAAGCGGTGCAGACCATCAGCATCCCCAATGTGCTGGTCGTCAATGCCGACATGGACGAAGAGCTGGCCTACCAGCTGACCAAGCTGCTGTTCGAGAACACCGACGAGCTGATCGCCGTGCACCCGGCGGCCAACGACACCACGATCGAGTTCAGCATCGACTCCACGCCGGTGCCCTTCCACGATGGTGCGCTGCGCTACTATGAAGAAGTTGGCGCCGAAGTCGCCGACCATCAGCGTCCGTAAGGTTCTTCGCATCAGGCAACCGTGATGCTTGCCTCGAACCTGCGCAGGAGTCGCCGAGCCTTCGGGTCGGCGACTTTCTGTGTGCTGACCCTGTGCTGCGCCAACGCCTGGGCTGATGCGTCGCGCCTGGAAGTGCTCGACGACGAAGGCCGGCTGCTGGTCGAGCTGCCGATGCCGGAGGGCGAGCGCTGGTGCCTGGAGTGGAACCACTCCGTGACCGGCATTCGCGTGCAGGACTGCTATCGCCACATCCAAGGGAGGATGGTACTGGAGCGTAGCCACCAGCCCGATTTTGCCGCCGGACTGGGCCATGTGCCGGGCCGGGGCCGCCAGGTCTCGGACGGGCAGGGCGGCTACTGGATCGAGGACATCGACGAACCGGTGCCCGGCAATCACTACCGATTGCGGGTCGGCTCGGATAGGGTCGACCATAGACTGCTGCATGAGGGTCGCCGGACCAGCCTGAGCGAAAGGGCGGCCGGCGAGCGGGTGACCATTCACCTGCGCACCCCAGACTCCACCCCCTGAGAGGCGTGCATGAGCGAATCTGCCAACCCTCCCGTCATCGTACCCGGTGGCAATGCCATCCAGCCCCGCCCGATCCTGTGGTTGATCACCCTGGTCGCCGTGGGGCTGTCGCTGTTCCAGCTCTATTCCGCCGGCATCCAGCCGCTGGGCCTGTTCTACCAGCGCAGCATCCACCTGATGCTGATCATGATGCTGGCCTTCCTGATCTTTCCGGTGTTCGGCCCCAACCGTAAACGTGGCGTGCTGGGCTGGCTGATCGATGTGGCCTTCTTCGCCGGAGCCCTGATTACCGGCGGCTACATGGTGCTCTACCTCGACGAGATCATCCGTCGCGCCGGGTTCTGGAGCCAGACCGACATCATCGTCGGCTGCATTGCCACCGTTACCGTACTCGAGGCCAGTCGCCGTGCGGTGGGGCTGGGCATGACCATCATCGGAGTGATCGCCATTCTCTATGCCTTCGCCGGGCCGAGGGGCGAGTTGCCCTGGCTGAGCCAGTTCATGCCCGGCATCCTCGAGCATCGCGGTTACAACATCGACCGCGTGGTGGGGCAGCTCTACCTCGGCCAGGAGGGCATCTTCGGCCTGCCGCTGGGCGTGGCGGCGACCTATATCTTCGTCTTCGTGCTGTTCGGTGCTTTCCTCGAGAGCACCGGCGCCGGCAAGTTCTTCATCGACATGGCCTACGCCGCCACCGGTCGCCAGCGCGGCGGCCCGGCCAAGGCGGCGGTGCTCGCCTCGGCGGGCATGGGCTCGATCTCCGGTAGCGCCATCGCCAACGTGGTGACCACTGGGGCCTTCACCATCCCGCTGATGAAGCGCCTGGGCTACAAGCCGCACCAGGCCGGCGGCATCGAGGCCGCCGCCTCCACCGGTGGCCAGATCATGCCGCCGCTGATGGGGGCAGGGGCCTTCCTGATCGCCGAATACACCAACACGCCCTACCTGGATGTGGTCAAGGTCAGCATCCTGCCGGCGATCATGTACTTCGCCACCGTCTATCTGTTCGTGCACATCATTGCGCTCAAGCAAGGCATGCAGGGGCTGCCGCGCAGCGAACTGCCGCAGATGCGCGACGTAATGCGCGAGGGCTGGCACTTCCTGCTGCCGCTGGCGGTCCTGGTATGGCTGCTGGCGATGCACATGTCGCCGATGCGGGTGGGCTTCTATGCGGTGGTGACCATGGTGGCCGTGGCCGCACTGCGCTATACGATCTGGTTCCTGTTCGTGGCGCCGCGCCAGGGCCAGGCGGTGACGGCAGCCAGTACCGGTCGGGTGGTCTGGGCAGGCATCGTCAAGCTGGTCGAGGGCCTGGAGCTCGGCGCGCGCAACGCGGTGGCGGTCTCCATGGCCTGCGCCGTGGCGGGTATCATCGTCGGCGTGGTCGGCCTGACCGGCCTGGGGCTCAAGTTCTCGGCCATGATGATGGCCTTCTCCGGCGGTAACATCGTGCTGGCGCTGGTGATGGTGCTGCTGGCCAGCCTGATCCTGGGCATGGGCTTGCCCGTCACCGCCAGCTACATCGTGCTGATCGTGCTGGTGGGGCCGGCCTTGACCGCCGAGTTCGGTATTCCGCTGCTGATCGCCCACCTGGTGGTGTTCTGGTATTCCCAGGATTCCAACGTCACGCCGCCGATAGCCCTGGCCGGCTTCGCCGGGGCGGCCATCGCTGGCAGCAAGCCCATGGCGACCGGCGTGCAGGCGTGGAAATTCGCCAAGGGGCTTTACCTGATCCCGGTCTTCATGGTCTTCAATCCCGAGATCATCATGGGGGGGCCGTTGCCGGTCCTGGCGTGGACGGCGTTCATCGGGCTCCTGGCCCTGGGAGCTTTCGCCGCGGCCCTGGAGGGGTTCCTGTTCATCAGGATGTCCTGGCCGGTGCGCCTGGTGCTGTTACCGGCGATCGCCGCGGCCTTCTATCCCAACCTGATGCTGGAGATGGCCGGCGTGGTCGTGATGATCCTGGCGATCGGCGGCAACTGGTTGGCCAGCCGGCGCGAGGCCAAGGTTGCCGGTGCCGGCCCGGCCTGAACGCATCGACCGCTTTCGTGCGGAAGCGGTCGTCTGCCCAGCTGGTCAAGATGACGGCGCCTGCGGGCGCCGTTAGAATACCTGCCCTTCAAATTCTCAGCGCCATTTCCGGGAGCCGCACATGCAGTCCAACGAGCAGCCACGCGTAGGCGTGATCATGGGGTCGAAGTCCGACTGGCCGGTCATGGAGCACGCGGTGGCGATGCTGGAACGCTTGGGTGTGCCGTACGAGACCCGCGTAGTATCGGCCCATCGTACGCCGGACCTGTTGTTCGACTACGCCAAGGGCGCCGCCGAGCGTGGCCTGCAGGTGATCGTGGCCGGTGCCGGCGGAGCCGCCCATCTACCGGGCATGGTGGCATCCCAGACGGCGCTGCCGGTGCTCGGTGTGCCGGTAGAATCCAAGGCGTTGAAGGGGCTCGACTCGCTGCTCTCCATCGTGCAGATGCCGGGCGGCATCGCCGTGGGGACGCTTGCCATCGGCAAGGCCGGGGCAACCAACGCCGGCCTGCTGGCGGCGCAGATCGTCGGCCTGCAGGACGCCAAGGTGCGCGCTGCCGTCGAGGCCTTCCGTGCCGAGCAGACCCAGACGGTGCTCGACAATCCCGACCCCCGGCCCGACCCACGCCCCGACAGCGAATGAAGGAGCGAACCATGAACATCGGCGTACTCGGTGCCGGCCAGCTCGGCCGCATGTTGGCCCTGGCCGGCTATCCCCTGGCCAACCGCTTCACCTTTCTCGACACCACCGGCCACCCCAGCGCGGGCATCGGTGACGTCATGGTTTATACCGACCAGCATCACCTCGATGACTTCCTGGCCAAGGTCGATCTGGTGACCTACGAGTTCGAGCACCTGCCCGTCTCGCTGGTGCAGGCCATCGAGGAGGTCAAACCGGTCTATCCCTCGAGCGAGGCGATTCGTATCTGCCAGAATCGCGCCGAGGAGAAGGCACTGTTCGATCGGCTGGTCATTCCCACTCCGGCCTACCGCCTGGTGGAGAGCGCCGAGGAACTCGAAGCGGCAGCCCGCGAGCTGGGCACGCCAGTCGTGGCCAAGTCGGTTACCGAGGGCTACGACGGCAAGGGGCAGGCCGTGCTGCGCGACCCGGCCGAGGCCACCGAGGCTTGGCGCAGCATCAACCACCCCCGGCTGATCGTCGAGGCCTTCGTCGACTTCGTGCGCGAGGTGTCGATCATCGCCGTGCGTGGCCGCGAGGGCGAAGTCGCCTTCTATCCCATGGCCGAGAACCTGCATGTGGATGGCATCCTGCGCTATTCGCTGGCGCCGATGCCGGATCTCGACGACCAGGTGCAGCAGACCGCTGACGGTTATATCCGTGCGCTGCTCGATGAACTCGACTACGTCGGCGTGCTGACTCTCGAGCTGTTCCAGACCCGCGACGGCAAGCTGCTGGCCAACGAGATGGCGCCGCGCGTGCACAACTCGGGGCACTGGACCATGGATGGCGCCGTGACCAGCCAGTTCGAGAACCATCTGCGTGCCATCCAGGGCTTGCCACTGGGCGACACCTCGGCCCGGCAGCCTACCTGCATGGTCAACGTGATCGGCCAGGAGGGTGACCCGGCGGCGATACTCGCCATCACGGATGCCCACCTGCACCGCTACGACAAGAGCGAGCGGCCGGGGCGCAAGCTGGCTCATGTGAACCTGCTGGCGCCGAGCCACGGCGCACTGCTGGAGAAGGTGCACGCCTGCGCCGGGCTGCTGCCCGAGGCGCCGGAGGCGCGCTTCAGCTTCGAGGGCTGATCGGGCAGGCTAGGGCCTGCCCGATCAAGACTTGGGCGGTGTCGGTCGGCATGGGTTCGCCGAGGTACCGGCCCTGCAAATGATCGCAGCCGAGGGTGGTGAGAATCTCCACCTGCTCTTCGTGTTGCACGCCTTGAGCTGCAACTTCGGCATTGAGTGCTTTGCTGAGGGTTACCACGGCCTTCAGCAGTATCTGGCTGTCCCGCTCTGGGCCCAGCCGCTCCACGAAGGTGCGATCGATCTTGATCTGGTCGAAGGGAAAGCTGTGGAGGTAGGAGAGGGAGGAGTGGCCTGCGCCGAAATCGTCGAGAGCCAGCAGGAAACCGGCCTCTCGTAGGCGCCGTATGCGGGCATGGATCACTTCAGTCGACTCCGCCAGGGCGCTTTCCGTCAGCTCCAGGGCGACATCGCCTGGGCCAAGGGTGGAGGCGTGCAGCTTCGAGATCAGGCCATCGACCGCGGCGTCCTGTCTCAACTGTTGCCCGGTGAGGTTGACGCTGATCTTGAGCCCAGGATCGATTCGCTTCCATTCGACCAGTTGCCGTATGGCCTGCTCCAGTACCCATTCCCCGATGGGAACGATGAGTTCGGTATTCTCCGCGAGGGGGATGAACTGGGTGGGAGCAATCTGGCCCAGTTCGGGGTGTTCCCATCGCAGCAGCGTTTCGAACCCGGCCAGCTTGCGGTCGGCAGCGGTGAAGCGAGGCTGGTAATGCAGATGTAACTGGTTCGACGTCAGCGCTTCGTGAAGGTCGCTCTCTATTCTGAACAGGTTGTCGAGGTAGGCCGCCGACCCCGGCTGATAGATGCAATAGCCGTTCTTGCCCTGCTCCTTGGCCTGGTACATGGCGATGTCGGCGTACTTGATCAGCAGCTCCTTGTCCTGTGCATGTTCGGGGCAGAGGCAGGCGCCGATACTACCGGTGACGAACACCTGTTGGTCCCGCAGACGATAAGCCGGTGCCATCAGCTCGACCAGCCTCTGGGCGAGCTGCTGCACCTGGGCTCGCGCGGCATCGCCAACGGCAATGATGGCGAACTCGTCGCCCCCCAACCGACAGACGATATCGGTATCGCGTATGCCTCTCTTGAGCCTGACCGCCACCTGGCGCAGGAGCTCATCGCCCATGTCATGGCCCAGGGTGTCGTTGATCTTCTTGAAGCCGTCCAGATCGATCAGCAGCAGCGCGCAGCCATGGCCGTGCCGACAAGCCTGGTCGATCACTTCCTCCAGGCGCTCCTTGAAGAAGTGACGGTTGTGAAGACCGGTGACGTTATCGTGATAAGCCAACTGGTGGAGCCTTGCCTCGGCTGCACGACGTTGGCGGAGTTCTTCCTTCAGCCGCACGTCGTACCGTTGCAACTGGTCCATCATGCCGTTGAAGTCGGTGGCTAGCCTGCCGACCTCATCGTCCGATGTGACAGCAGCGCGTAAGCTGAAATCACGGTGCTGGCTTACCTGCTGCGTCACGTCGGAGAGATGGAACAGCGGCAAGGTGATGCGGGTAGCGAAGCGCCGCCAGATCAGCAGCGACAGCAGAAGGGCCATCAGGATAGCGAAGATGCTGAACAGCAGCTCGAAAAGGATGCTGGAAAACAGCGGTGCCAGGCTGTACTCGAGGGCGACGCTGCCGATACGTTGGCCGTGCAGAACGATGGGCTTGTGTAGCTGCACGCTACACCAGGAGAACTGCAGTCTGCTCGACTCCGGCACGACCGACTCGCTAGCCATGCCATGGCGACAGCCGAGGCCGGTTGGCGAATGATAGTCTGCCAACCGGGTGTCGTCAGGGAGAAAAATGGCAGCGTGCAGGATGTCGGGTGCGGCGGCCAGTGACGACAACACTTCGGTGGCGTCCGCCTGATCGCCGAACAGTATGGCGGCGGCACTGTTGCGGCCGATGACATCGGCACCGACATGCATGGCACCGCTCAGCGCCCGGTATTTGTCCCAGGTATTGTAAGCCTGTGTTCCCAGCATGAGCATGGCCAGGGCCAGAGCGGTAAGCGTGATACCGTAGGCGATGAGCTGCTTGCGAATCGATCTTCGGTGTCGCTGCATCGTGTTTCGCCTCATCGGGTGGCGACATGGCGTGCCAGCTTCAGCAGCCGGGCACTGATGTGCATCTCGGCCTGTTGGGCGGCCCATAGATTGACTTCGAAGGCGACCCGGTTGCGCTGCGTGCCCATCTCGATCATTGCGCCAAGGTCGGCCAGCCCCTGGGCATCGGTGATCGTCAGGATCGGTGCCGAATCCAGGCGTCTCAGCAGCACGTCGATCTGGCGGCGCTGGCTCTCGTCGAAGTAGAGCGAATGGCAGAATGACAGGTCGTCGCCAACGGCGACGTGGACCACGTCGACGGTGATGCCGTGGCGTACCGGCTGACCCTCCAACTGGCTCAGTGCGTTGTCCAGCGAAGTGCGCCCCAGGATGCACAGGTAGAAGGGCTGCTCCAGCGCGATGGGCCACTCGGTGAAGCGGATGAAGTTGTAGATATAGGCGGCCTTGACGGCACGTTCGTCCAACGATTGTGCCAAGGCTGTGGTTGCCCATAGCAGCAGTCCCAGAAGCAGGCCGACGAACCTCATGGGAACCGGTATCCCAGCCGCAGCCAGACCGTGCGGCCGTCCTGGGGCAGCAGGCCGTCCTCGTCGCCAAAAAATGAGACATGGCGGTAACGGGTGTCGAACAGGTTTCTCACTCCCAGGGTGAGGGTCATGCCGGGCATCGGCTCCGAGGAGGTCAGGGTCAGATCGGTGAGCGTGTAACCGGAGAGTGGTTCGTTCCACAGATCCTGGCGCTCGCCGATATAGCGCAGCGCCAGGCTGGCCCGAAGCCGCTCGCCCAGCAGCGGTGTCGTCACCTGGAGTTTGCCGATATGGCGGGGCACGTTGGGCATCTCCCAGCCCTGGTCGTCCTCTGCGTGCTGCCAGGCATAGCTGAGCCGCAGCGTCCTGGCGCCGGGCCATTGCCACTCGGACTCCAGCTCGGCGCCCCGAATGGTCTGCGACTCTACTCCGAAGAAGTTCTCCGGCAGCCGGTCGACGCGGTAGCGGTACAGGGAGGCGAGCAGGCGGCGGTTGTCCGTGGTGTGCTCCGCCACCAACTCGGTGGTGCGCACCCTGGATGGTTGATCGACCTCGTTCCAGACCTCGTGGATTGGGATGAACCGGCTTGCCTGGCCATGAGAGAGCTTGAACGTCAGGTCGTGCCAGGGAGAATAGTTCAGTGCCAGGCGCGGGTTGAAGGCATCATAGGTGGTATCGAACGACCGGTAGCGGCGACGGTCGTAGCGTCCGCCGATGCTGGCGCTCAACGCGGGCGAGAGTGCTATTCTGTCCTCGCCGTAGAGGCTGAAAGTATCGCCGTTATGGAGTGCGTCCCTCATATGCCACAGTTCGCCGCTTGAAGCGGTATAGGCGCGAGAATGGAAATCCTGCTGGTCGTCGACGCGATATTCACTGCCGAACAGGAGCTGATGCCCCTCATGCCCGAGATAGATCAGCTTGCTGTCGACGCCATACCAGCGGCCGTTGGTCCAAGCGTTTTCAAGTATGTCATGGGAGGGGATTTGCCCTTTCCCGTTGAACAGGAAGTCGCCGTAGTAGAGCCGGGTGGCCGTGCGCCAGTTCAGGCCTAAATCCGCGTCGTAGCCGAGATTGACGAAACGATTACGATCTCTGCTACGGTATTCTATATCTAAGGCCGGATAGGCGCTATTCCGCCACTTGTCCGCGGTAGCGGCTTCCAGCGACCAGCCCCGGTAGTTTCCCTTCAGGAACAGTCGCTCGCCTAGCAGGTCGGCATTGGCGATGGTTTCGCCGTCGTGATAGTGGCGCACGCCGTCGCTGGTGATGCGCGAGGCCGAGATCAGCCACTCCGTGCCATTGGCGAATCGGTTGCCCCAGGTGACCCGGCCCTCTCGCTCATTATGGGAGCCCACGGTCAGCTCGGTATCGAAGCCCTCGAAGTCCCGCCCCTTGCGGGTGACGATGTTGATGACGCCGAGAAAGGCGTTGTTGCCGTAGATGGCCGAGCCCGGGCCGGGGGCGTACTCGACCCGCTCGATCAGCGCGGTATCGAGGTAGCCGTCTTCGGCGATGAAGATCTGATTGTAGTAGTTGTCCGCGGCGGAGTAGCCATCGATCAGGATCATGATGCGCCCGGCATACTCACCCGGCGCGCCATAGCCGCGCCCGCCCAGATAGCTATAGTCGCGGTCCCGCGTAATATGGATACCGCGCATGCTGTCGAGTATCTCGGCGATGGTGCGGTAGCCGAAGCGGCGAATTTCCTCGGCGGTGACGACCGATACGGCGGACGGCGCATCGACCATCTGCTGCGCGAAATGGGTTGCGCTGATCACTTCGGTTTCCGCCAGTTCCTCGAGTGACAGCTGGCTGAGGGACAGGGGGCCTGAGATGGCGTATGCCGAGCCCCATGGGCTGGCATGAAGGCAGAGCGTTGCGAAGAGAGCGATCGCCGTGGCCCTGGGAAATATCGATGCCTGCGTCTTCAGTGGCGGTGAGTGGGCAGGTGGGGAAAGTGCCTCGAAGAGGGAGTGAATCAAGTTCAACATCTAATGTGAAGTATTCCTCGGTCACTGTCTGTGCACAA
This sequence comes from Billgrantia sp. Q4P2, assembly GCF_052806135.1. Lineage (NCBI taxonomy): Bacteria > Pseudomonadati > Pseudomonadota > Gammaproteobacteria > Oceanospirillales > Halomonadaceae > Billgrantia > Billgrantia sp. Q4P2. Next base: position 105,150 of record NZ_JBRBAI010000006.1, on the reverse strand, counting down.
ATCCTTCTGAGCACAGATCCTTATCCACTCTGCTCGAAAGCCATTTCGAAGTAAAAGTAATGGGTATATAGTGAATGGCAGCCAAAGAATAATTGAGATTAATTTATAATTTGGAAGTAAGGTTTCAGAATTCTCGCAACTTGAGAATTCACTGTCATGCGAATTAAATCGTCGTTTGCCTCATTAATTGACGATTTGCAAGAAAGTACATGTGGTATGGCGGCAATATCGAGGTCTGGAAAGGGTGAGGGTGAGGGTGAGGGTGAGGGTGAGGGTGATAAAGAGAAAACGCCGCTGACATGGGCAGCGGCGTTTTGCGGTGAGGGCGATCAGGCGCCGATGATCCCCCCATCCTCTCTCGTGATCACGAGGGTGGCCGAGCGGGGAATGGCGTTGCCTCCATCCGGCCAGTGGCTGGCCAGCTCGCCCGCGGCGAACGCCTCGGCCGTGGTCGTGGCGCCGGGGTGCTGCACGTTGACGAACATGGTGCGCTGGTCCGGCGTAGTGACGACACCGGTGATCTCCTGGCCGATGGGGCCGGTGAGGAAGCGGCGGATCTCGCCGCTTTCCGGGTTGGCCACCAGCATCTGGTTGTTGCCGAACACTTCATGGATGCCGGTATTCATCACCGACTCGCTGATGTCGGTCTGGATCCACACGCGGCGATCCGGATCGATCCATAGCCCGTCGGGCGATGCCAGAATCGATTCCTGGTCGAGAGGTTCGCCGGCCAGGTCGCGGCCACTCTCGCGATCACCCGCCAACAGGAAGATATCCCAGTGGAAGCGTTCGGCGGCGTGGGTGCCGTCCTCCTGCCAGCGGATGATATGACCGAAGTGATTTTCGGCGCGGGGGTTGGCCGCGTCGCGTTGCTCCTCGTTGCGCCGGGTATTGTTGGTCAGGGTGAAGTAGACCTGGCCGGTAGCCGGGTCCACGGCGCCCCATTCCGGGCGGTCCATCTTGGTCGCGCCGACGTGATCCGCGGCGCTGCGGGCATTGACCAGGATGTCGGCCAGGTCGGCGAAGCCGTTCTCCGGTGTCAGGCCATTCTCGCCCGGCGCCAGCGCCAGCCATTCGCCGCTGCCATCTTCGTTGAATCTGGCCGCGTACAGCGTGCCTTCGTCGAGCAGCGAGCCGTCGGCGCTGGCGGCCTGGAAGGGCCGGGCCGAGACGAACTTGTAGATGTACTCGAAGCGGGCGTCGTCCCCGGAATAGCACACCACCGGCTGGCCCTCCACGGCGGGTGCGAAGATCACACCCTCGTGGGCGAAGCGGCCCAGGTGGGTACGCTTGACAGGCGTGCTCTCGGGATCATGAGGGTCGATCTCCACCATGTAGCCGAAAGTGTGGGGTTCGTTGCGGTAGTCCTCGCGGGGCGAGGCGCCATGGGAGGTGGCGTCGAAGCGTACGTACTCGTCGGCTCCGCCCACGGCCCGATGCCACTGGTAGCGTCCCTCGCTGCGCGTCTGGATGCCGTAGCGCGCCTGGCGCCGGTCGATCTCGGCATCCTCGTTGGCGAAGTAGCCCGACCAGTTTTCCTCGGCGGCGAGATAGGTATTCCACGGAGTGACGCCGTGGCTACAGTTGTTCAGGGTGCCGCGGGTCATGCTGCCGTCGGGGCTGTACTTCGTCACCACGTGCTCGGTGCCGGCCACGGGGCCCGCCAGGCGCATCGGCGTCAGCCCGGTGATACGGCGATTCAGACGATCCACCACCACCTGCCACTGGCCTTCGTCGCCCTGGCGCACCCGCACCACCGACACACCGTGTGCGTTGAGTTCCTTGCGCACCTGGTCGTCATCCCGGCTGCCATCCTCGCGCTGCGGGAAGCCTTCTGAGTCGAGCGCCAGCCCCTGGGCCTCGGCGTGCATGAAGCGCGGCTCGACGTATTCGTGGTTGAGTACCAGCAGGCCGTCGCGGGAGCTGCCGTCAATAGGGAAGAAATGCATGCCGTCGTGGTGGCTGCCGATCTGATGGGCCTGCTCTTCGCCGCTGGCCTGAAGCGACAAGGCCGGCATGTCGCCGTTGATCGGCGTACCCCAGGGGATGAAGGTCTGCACCCGGTAGCCGTCCGGCACCACCACGCTGTCGGCGGTACCGACCGGAATCGCCTCGAAGCCGATGCTCGGAGCCGGGGCGCGGGTGCCGGCGGCCAGGGCGCGGCCGAAGGGCAGGCTGGTGGCCATGGCGCCCGCTACCGCCACTGCCAGGCTGCTACGCAACAGTGTGCGGCGGCTCATGCGCGCCTCGAGGACGTCGCCGAAGTACGCATTGCGCGATGCGTTACTCGCCGGTTCGTCGCCGGCGGCGAGGATCGGATCGACGTGTCCGGGCTTGTACGACTGGTTCATGAAAGGCCTCGTGCTGGATAAGAGATCGACGAAGCCCGATCTTGGTAGCGCCATGTTGCATCGGCATGAACGAATGAAGACGATGTCATGACGCCGCGATTGCCTGGTGCCGACACGCTCGCTTGGGGGTGGGCTTGGTTCAGTCGTCGGTTCCGGCCGGCCGCTTGTGACGATACCCCAGCACGGCGCAGACCAGGCCGATGAGCACCATCACGGCGATGACCCAGAGCGGGCTGTAGAAGGTGGTGTAGACCTCCCAGCCGGTGAGGCGCAGCAGCTCGGAGAAGCGGGTCGTCGCGCCGGCCAGATGCCCCCCCAGGGTGCCGGTGGTGGCGAACAGCAGCCCGCCCATCAGTGCCAGGACCACCAGTACCCAGCGCCGGCTTCCTTCGAAGGCAGCCGCACCGGCCCGCCATACCAGCACGGTGAGCATGGTGTAGAGACCCAGCGACCACAGCGCCATCAGGATATGGTTGCGGACCATCGGGCTGGCCAGGTTGGCCTCCAGCGGCCAGACCAGCAGGCCGCTGACAATGGCGGCCAGAGCGCCGAGCAGGCTGAGTACCAGTACCGGCAGCAGGGCGGCGCGGCTGAGTTCGGCCAGGCGGCCGGGCAGCAGGGCGCCGATCAGGATCATCAGGGTGGCCAGCGCCCACAACGCCTCCGGAAAATGAACGAGCATATGGTGCATACCGGTCATGAGCGGTCTCCTCGGCGATGCGGGCGGAAGGTGGGCAGCAGGGCGAGGGTGACGCCGAGCATGGCGAGCAGGCCGGCGATCAGGGTCAGCCGCCACTGGCCGATGATGGCGTCGTTGAACTCCATCTCCACGCCGTAGAGCGCCAGCTGCTTCTCGCTGTGGCGGGGCCGGACCGGCTTGCCGGCGGCGATATCCGGGGCTCCGGCATGAGCGCGGCTGGTCAGCAGCGGCCAGTCCACCTGCCCGGGGTAGAACAGGGTCATCTCGAACCAGTCGTCGCTCCAGTCCGGGGAATCGCCGTCGATGCGTTGGGCCTGGATGTCGGCATGGCGGCCGAGACCCAGCGAATGGGGATGCGAGACGTAGTGCCAGCGGCTGCCGGTGGCGTTGCGGTGTACGGCGATGCCGATGTCGTAGACGCCCTGCTCGCGGAACGCCTTGTCATCCAGGGGGCTGCGGGTGTCCAGGTCGCGCACCAGGGTCACGTCCCAGTGACCGTCGGCCCAGCGGGCATCGCCGTGCACGCTGATATCGCTGCGTGAGCCCTCTCCCTCGCCGAGCAGGCGCCGGGGAATGACATCGCCATCCTGCCAGTCGTGGTCGGGATCGAACTCGACCGCCATGGCCCGGGAGAGATAGTAGATGCCGTCGAAATCGACCTGCTCGGCCTGGACGTCTTCCCAGCGCAACGCGTGGATGCCGGTGCTCTCGGGATCGAACATCCACTGCGGCTGGCCGGTCGCGCCGTCCCAGTTGGTGGTGAAGGGGCCCTGGCCGGCGTCTCCGAACCGGTCCTCGCCGATCCACTGGTCGTCGGAGGCGCCGATGGGGTTGGAGCGTCCGGCACGCCAGTGCCAGAGGTCGAGGAAGTAGCCGGCCTCGCGCTGGGCGGCGAGCGTCTCGGCATCCACCACGCTGCGCCAGTCGGCGGCGTCGCGGCGAGTCTCCGGAAGATGCTTCTGGACCTCCGTCAGGCCGAGCGTCTCGCCGAGATGGGGGTGGGCGCCCACCTCGGCAGGACTCGCCGAGTCGGTGAAGAAGCGCATCCGGTCGCCGACGGTGATATAGCCACCGTAGCGGCCGAAGTCCGGTACGCCACCATCGTCTACCAGCATGGTGACCCGGTCCTCGTAGGTGCCGTCCGGGTCCGGCCCGACACGTGACGCGCCGTGTCGCACCCAGGTGCCCCCTTCGTAGCGCAGCATGTCGTGATAGACATGGGCGCGCTCGGCGGGCCAGCGATAGCGGAAGAAGATCCGCTCGCCGTTGTAGGCTGCCTGCACCTGCAATGGCATGGTCAGTTCATCGGGGATATGGATATTGCGTTCGGGGTCATTGCCGACCACCCCTGAGCCCTGGGTGATCCAGGCCAGTCCGAGGGCGATCGGTAGGCCGAGGACCAGCCACGGGGCATTGCCCTTGTCATGACTCGCCATGTGCGCTCCTGCAACATCTCGTAAAAAGGCGGTATCTGAAGTCAGTGTGGACCACGCCATGATGAGCGAGCTGATCCAGATCAAGAGAGACGCGGCAATCCGTCACATCGGTTGAATGTGCCGGCCGATCCGCAACAATGAGCAGAAGGTGGGGGGACGAGGGAGGGGCGATGCGACGCTACCCGAAGCCGGGCGATGTCGCCTTGGTGGTGGCTCTGCTGGTGCCGCTGGCAGTGGCGCTGCCGCGTTTGGGTGGGCCGGGAGGCCCCCCCGAGCTGTGGCTCACCTGGGTCGGCCGGGTGACCGGTATCCTGGGGCTTTCCATGATGCTTCTGGCCGGCGTGGTGAGTTGCCGTGTGCCGGGGTTTGACAGGCCGTTCGGCGGGCTGGCACGGCTATGGCGCCTGCACCACTGGCTCGGCTTTACCGCTTTCATCATGGTGATGGTCCATGTTTTGGCGCTGGGGCTGGCGGCGGTGCCGGCATCCCTTGTCGCCGCGGTGGCCACCCTGTTTCCACCGCTGACCCAAGGGGCGATATGGCTCGGCTGGCTGGCCTGGGTGGCGTTGGTCGTGTTCCTGGCGCCCACCTTCGGCTTCTTTGGCAAACCCCATTATCAGCGCTGGAAGCACCTTCACCTGGTCTCGGCGGCGGCGTTGCTGCTTGGGCTTTGGCACGCACTGCTGCTGGCCGGGGAGGTCTGGCCGTGGTGGCTGCTCGGTATCGCTGGGCTGGGAGCCATCGCCTGGCGCAAGGGAGTGGCGCCGCAACGGCGGCATCCCTACCGGATCGAGAAAGTGGTTCCGCTGGCCCGCGGCGTGGTGGAACTGGTGCTGCGCCCCGAGGGGGATGGCATTCGCCACGAGGTGGGGCAGTTCGTCTACCTTACCCCCCTGGATGAGCGGCTTGCCGCCGGGCGTGGCGAGGAGCATCCCTACACCATCGCCTCGGCGCCTTCGGACACTCGCCTGCGTATCGGCCTCAAGGACTTGGGGGATGCCAGCCACGCCCTGCAGATGGTGACGCCGGAGACACGGGTACTGATCGAAGGGCCCTATGGGGAATTCTTCGGGCGCCGCTTCCCAGAGCGCGACATGCTCTGGCTGGGCGGCGGCATCGGCATCACTCCCTTCGTGAGTGGCGCCCGTGGTCTTGCCGGCGAGGCTGGTTTCGAGGGGCGCGTCCATCTGTTCTATCTGGCCAACAGCCCGGATCGCGCCTACTACCATGACGACTTCTGCAAGATCGCCGAGCGGATCGAGGAGTTCGCCTATACGCCACACTACTACCGTGACCATGGGCCGCTTACCGAGGCCTTTCTGCGCGAGCACTGCCCCGACTTCGCCGAGCGGGAGATCTACCTGTGCGGCCCGCCGGGAATGAATGCCCATCTGCAGCGGCTGCTGGCCGGGCAAGGGGTACCCGCTTCACGTATCCACAGCGAGGTCTTCGACTTCCTATGAACAAGATCGCCTATTCCGCCTTCATTGCTTTCGTGGCCAGCCTCTTCACCCTGGTTTCGATAAGCGCACTCTCGAGTAGCGAGCGTGACACGGCCGGGGACGAGAACCTCGATCCGATAACGCTGGACCAATTGGCCGAGCACGACAATGCCGATAGCTGCTGGAAGGCCATCCACGGCCGGGTCTACGACATCACCGGATATGTGCCCGACCACCCCACCGATGCAGAGGTCATTCTTGCATGGTGCGGCCGGGAAGCCACCGAAGGCTGGGACAACAAGCGTCCCGGTGTGCCCCATAGCCCCCGTGCCCAAGAGCGGTTGGAGCGTTACCTGATTGGACGCCTGGTCGATGAAGAGGGCGAGCCGGTCGAGCCAAGCGCGACAGCGCCCGCAGCGACCGATCCCCGCAGCGATACCGGCGCCGCACGGGCGAGCCTTTCGCCAGCCGAGGACGAGCGTCTGGCTCGTGCCATGCTGGGCTTGCCGCTGGATGGCCATTATCGCGGGGTCTTCACCGATCGTGGCAGCATTCAGGTCAACGTTACCTTCGACCTGCGAGATGGGCGGATACATTCGCTGGAATATCGTCATCTGGCCTATCGGGGCGTGGACTATCTGGTCCTCGAGGAGGGCGATGAGCAGTATCCGGTCATGTTGCAGCACCGCCAGATTGCCGAGCGCCTCGAGGGTGAGCCGATCACACGGATCTTTGCGCTCTACGAACCGGAGCGGATGGTCGATGACGTCGATGGCTACAGCGGAGCCACCCTGCGCGGAGCCAAGGTGATCTCGGCGATTCGCGATGCCTTGAACCGAGGCGTATACGCTTGGCCATAGGCCATGCAGGCGTAGCCGTGGTGTTGACGATCAAGGGCAGCCGAATTGCGTTGAGAGGCTGCCTCGCCAAACTGTGCGGTATCGAGTAAAGATAGAGTTGCGAAACAATAACAGACTCGGACCCCCGCATGTCCTTTCCCCCTCAGGATGAGCAACGCGAGCACGACACGGCACCGCCATCGAGTATTTCCCGCCGTCGTCAGCTGGCCCATGAGCAGGTGCGCCTGCTCTACGAGCGGCTGTGGCAGCCGGTATTGGCCAGTGTGCTGGCGGCTTGCCTGCTGGTGGGTGCCATGTGGCCGGTCATTCCACAAAGCTACTTGCTTGGCTGGCTGGGTGCGCTGGTCGCCGTGTCGGGCGGTCGCCTGTGGCTGGCCTGGTACTACCAGCGTCAACCGGCAAAGCAACGGCGTCAGCGGCGCTGGCTGTACCGCTTTGCCTGGGGCACCGGCATCGCCGGGGGCTTGTGGGGACTGGCCGGTCTGTCGATGTTCACCATGGAGCATCATGGCCAGCTGGCGGCGCTGGCGATCGTACTGACGGGCATTGCCGCCGGCGGGGTCACCACGCTCTCCTCGGTGGTATGGATGGCACCGCTGTTCGTCCTGCCCACCATGCTCCCGCTGCTGATCCAGCTGTTGCTGCAGGGCACTTCTCTTTCCTTGTTGCTCGCCGCCATGGTCGTACTGTTCCTGGGGCTGGTGCTCATCATCAATCGTCGCCTGCATCGCACCATTTCCGACAACATCGCCCTGCGCCTGATCGTCTCTTCGCGCGAGCGGCAGCTGCGCGTCAGCGAGGCGCGCTACCGCGCCATCTTTCGCCATACGCCGCTGGGCGTGATGCACTTCGACCGCGAGGGGAGGGTGGTCGACTGCAACGAGATGTGTCTCGACATTCTCGGCACCAGTCGCCAGCGCCTGCTGGGCATGAACCTGTTGACGCAATTGAGCGACGAGCGCGTGACCGGGGCGGTACGCGACGCCTTGGAGAGCGGTACCGGCTACTTCGAGGGCACCTATCGCACCGTGATCAGCGGCAAGCAGACCCCCCTGCGTGCCTTCTACAGCGCTTTGCGCAACGAATCCGGCGAGGTGGTGGGGGGGGTGGCGATCATCGAGGACTTCACCGAGCGCAAGCTGGCGGAGGAGACCATCCACCGTCAGGCCTATTACGATCCGCTTACCGAGCTGCCCAATCGGCGCCTGCTGATCGAGACGCTGGCCTCCACCATCCGCGACCGCCGCGACGACGGGCGCGTCGGCCTGGTGATGTTCCTCGACCTGGATCGCTTCAAGATCATCAATGACACCCTGGGGCATGCGGTGGGCGACGAGTTGCTGCGCCAGGTCAGCAAGCGGTTGTTGCTGGGCATCGACAAGGACGCCATGGCGGCACGGCTCAGTGGCGATGAGTTCGTCGTGCTGATGCCGGCATTGAGCACCGACCGCGAAGCCGAAATCCAGCGTGCCGAACACCGCGCCGAGCGCCTGCTCTCGACCCTGCGCAGGGCCTACGACCTGGGTGGGCAACGCATCAGCGTGACGCCGAGCATCGGCTACACCCTGTTTCCCCTGGGCGATGAAGACGTGGGCGACGTGCTGCGTCACGCCGACACCGCCATGTACCAGGCCAAGCTGAAGGGACGGGCGCAGATCTGCGGCTACGAGCCCTCCATGCAGACCCAGATGAGCTGGCGCCTGGAGATGGAGCAGGCGCTGCGACATGCCCTGGCCGAGGAACAGCTCAGTATCGCCTTCCAGCCCCAACTCGACGAACATGAGCGTGTCATCGGTGGGGAGGCGCTGATGCGCTGGCAGCATCCCCGCCATGGTTGGGTCTCGCCCGAGGTGTTCATTGCCATCGCCGAGGAAAGCGACCTGATCGTCGAGCTGGAGACCTGGATGCTGGATCGCTGCTGCGGGATGCTGGCACGCCTGCCGGTCGAGGTCCTGCCGCGCCTGTCGGTCAATATCAGTGTACGCCATTTCACTCAGCCCGGTTTCGTCGAGGGGCTCACCTGGGTGACCGGCACCCATGGCATCGACCCGGCACGGCTCGTCGTGGAGCTGACCGAAAGCATCATGATCGACGGGCTGGAAGATGCCGTCGAGCGCATGCAGGCGCTCAAACGGCTGGGGGTGCACCTGGCCCTGGATGATTTCGGTACGGGATTCTCGTCGCTCTCCTATCTGAAGTCGCTGCCGCTGGACGAACTCAAGATCGATCGCAGCTTCGTCAGCAACCTGGATGCCGACGGCAGCGATGCCGCCATCGTCGAGACGGTACTGGCCATGGCCCAGCATCTCGGCATCGACGTGGTAGCGGAAGGGGTGGAGAACGAGGCCCAGCATGAATTCCTGCGGGCGCGCGGCTGTCGACTGTTCCAGGGCTATCATTTCTACCGGCCCATGCCGGGCGAGGCGTTCGAAGCGCTACTGGCCGGCAGGGAAGTGGAGGAAGCCGGCCAGGGCCGGACCTGAGTCAGCCGAGCGCACCGCTGGCCCACAGCCACAGGGCGATCAGGGCGAAGTGGCCGGGGTACCACGCCAGCCACAGCCGGCGGGGCATGGCGGCAGGAACGACAGGCGTGAGGCGGTGGGCGCCGGCGGCCAGCCACAGCACCACGAGGCAGGTGGCGACGGTGAACGACTTGGCCATGTCGGAGCTGTTCATCAGCCCCGCCACGACCAGCAGCGGCACGGCCAAGGCGACGGCAGCGAGGCGCTCGGCTAGCGACTCTCCGGCATCGTGCAGATGGTGCATGGCAAGCATGAACAGCGGGATCAGCAGCAGCCCCCGGTGGCCGTACTCGACCCAACCGCCGAGCAGGTACCAGACCGCCAGGGTGGCGGCAAGCGCCGCCCCCAGCCAGGCGCTGTCCAGGCTGCCGCTGCGATGGCGGGCGAGCAGCTCGCGCAGCCAGGCACCCCAGGCCAGACCCAGCGCCAGGGTAAAGCAGACATTGAGAATGAAGGCATCGGAAGCCCGCGGCATCAGCATGTAGGGGAGCTGTGCGGCAATGCCAATGATCAGGATGCGCCGGGCATAGCGCAGCGGATTGCGCGTATTGAACAGGCCGTGCCAGGCGACCATGGCGGCGAACAGGGGGAAGGCGATGCGGCCCAGCGACGATCCCGCCCAGCCGAGTTCCCAGCCGGCGGGTAGCACGTAGCGGGTCAGATGGTCGATGGTCATGGTGGCGAGCGCCAGCCACTGGCCCCAGCCGGTCCAGGTGGAAACGGGGCGCTCGGGTACCGCCCGGGCGACGGCCTCTACTGTCATGGAACCTCCCTGTCACGATGATGACAGCTTTCTGACCGGTGCGCTGTGCGGGGAGTTCCAGCGCCCGGGTGGCGTGTAGCGAGGATATACGAATGCGCAGCGGCTTCGGTTTCGATCTTCGCAGCATGGAGATCTTCGTCGAGACCCTGGAGCAGGGCAGCCAGAGCGCGGCGGCCAGGCGACTGGGTCTCAAGCAGTCCTCGGTATCGCAGAGCCTGGCGAACCTGGAGGAGAGCATGGGCGTGACGCTGTTCAAGCGTCACTCCCGGCCGTTGGAGCCGACCAGCGCGGGACGCTTCTTCTACGACCGCGCCCGACGCCTGCTCGACGACGCACGCAATACCCGGCGCGAGTTGGTCAGCGGCGGTTTCGGCCAGCTTCATCAGGTACGCCTGGCGCTGGTCGACTCGCTGGCCACGGCGGTGGGACAGCCGCTGATTGAGCTGATCCGACGCCATACCCGCGACTATACCCTGACCACGGGACTGTCACACATGCACGGCCACTCCCTGCTGACACGTCATGTGGACATCATCATTTCCGATGACCGGCTGGAAAACTATGACGGCCTGGAGCGTCACGCCCTGCTGCGCGAGCCCTTCGTGCTGGTGGTGCCGCTCTCCTGGAACGGTCCGCTGGACAATCTGCGCTGGCTGGCGCGCCACCTGGACTTCGTGCGCTATACGCCGCAGTCGCTGATCGGCCAGGCGATCGAGCGACACCTGCGCCTGAACCAGCTCGAACTGCCGGCCCGCCTGCATCTCGACAACACCTTCGCCGTGCTGCGCCTGGTCAGTGCCGGTGCGGGCTGGACCGTTACCACGCCGCTGTGCCTCTATCAGGCCGGCCTCGACAGCCTGCAGGTCACGGTGGCGCCACTGCCGCTGGCGCCGCTGACCCGGGAGCTGACCCTGGTGGCCCGGCGCGACGAGCTGGGCGAGCTGCCCGCCCTGTTGGCCCGCGACAGCCGCCGCCTGCTCGAGCAGCATTTCCGCGCCCAGCTGGAGCGGGCGCTGCCCTGGCTCTCCGCCGAGGTTGTCACCCCGACGTGAACTCTCCGACACAGCCCTCAATTGTGCACTGAGTGGGTGCGCGGGGCAGCGCAGGCGTTCCCTCCTGAAGCACTATCGATTTCATCGATACTTAACGCGCCGCCGATATCGATGCTTGTTGCGCAATCTCGAATTGCCCGCGAAGACTGGAGCGAAACCCAAGCGATCGGTGCTGGAAGATGCCAAGAATAATAACGCTCTACGTGCGTTGGGTGGATGGGTTCAACCGGGTGGTGGGACGCATCGTCATGTTCCTGATCTTCGTCATGATCGGCGTGCTGCTCTACGCCTCGGTAGCGCGTACCGCTTTCAATAGCCCCTTGATCTGGAGCATCGAGGTCTCGCAGTTCATGATGGCCGCCTATTACCTGCTGGGCGGCGCCTACGCCATGCAGATGGGCTCACATGTGCGCATGGATCTGTTCTACTCGCGCTGGTCCGACCGCACGCGGGCGATCGTCGACGCCATGACCATCGTGCTGCTCATCGTCTTCCTCGGTGCGCTGCTGTTCGGTGGCATGTCCAGCACCGAGTACGCCCTGCGCTACGGCGAGAAGAGCTACACCTCCTGGGCGCCGCGACTGGCGCCGATCAAGATCGTCATGACCTTCGGCGTCCTGCTGATGCTGTTGCAGAGCGTCTCGACCCTGTTCAAGGACATCGCCCGGGCGCGCGGCGTGGTGCTGGAAGGCGTGGTGCTGGAAGGGGAGAATCTCGAATGAGCTACGAGATGATCGCCCTGACGATGTTCTCGACCATGATGCTGCTGCTGCTCACCGGGCAGCGGGTATTCGGCGTGATCGGCTTCGTCGGTGCCGCTTCGGCGCTGCTGCTGTGGGGTCAGGGCGGCGTAGAGATGCCGTTCAGCGCCGCCATCCAGCTGATGAACTGGTATCCGCTGCTGACCCTGCCGCTGTTCATCTACATGGGCTACATGCTCTCCGAGTCGGGCATCGCCAGCGAGCTCTACGAGATGTTCCACGTCTGGATGGGCTCGCTCAGGGGCGGCCTGGCAGTGGGCACCATCGGCCTGATGGTGGTGGTCTCGGCGATGAACGGGCTGAGCGTGGCCGGCATGGCGATAGGTGCCACCATCGCCTTGCCCGAACTGCTGCGCCGCGGCTACGACAAGATCATGGTCACCGGCGTGATCCAGGCCGGAAGCTCCCTGGGTATCCTGGTGCCGCCCAGCGTGGTGCTGGTGCTCTACGGCATGATCGCACGCCAGCCGGTGAGTCAGCTGTGGCTGGCCGGGGCCATTCCCGGGCTGATCCTGGCCGGGTTGTTCGTGCTCTACATCGTCATTCGCTGCCGCCTGCAGCCGCACCTGGGCCCGGCGCTACCCGCCGAGGAGCGCCAGATGAGCCTGGGCGAAAAGCTCAAGCTGCTGCGTGCCGGCATCCTGCCGCTGCTGATCTTCTTCTTCATGACCGGGCTGTTCCTGATGGGCGTGACCAGCCTGGTGGAGAGTTCGGCGGTGGGGGCGGTGTCCGCCACCCTGGCGGCACTGATCAAGCGGCGCCTGAGCTGGAAGGTGATCGAGAGCACCGTACGCAAGACGCTCGGCATCAGCTGCATGTTCATGTGGATCATCCTCGCCGCGCTGTGCTTCGGTGCGGTGTTCGACGGCCTGGGTGCGGTGCGCGCCATCGAGAACGTGTTCCTCGACCGGATCGGCATGAGCCCGTGGCAGATCCTGGTAATGATGCAGCTCTCCTACATCCTGCTCGGCATGTTCCTCGACGATACCGCCATGCTGGTGATCGTGGCGCCGCTCTACGTGCCGCTGGTGATCAGCCTCGGCTTCGATCCGATCTGGTACGGCGTGCTCTACACCATTACCGTGCAGATCGCCTACATGACCCCACCGTTCGGCTACAACCTGTTCCTGATGCGCGCCATGGCGCCGCCGGAGATCTCGCTGGGCGACATCTACCGCAGCGTCTGGCCCTTCGTCGGCATCATGCTGATCGGGTTGGCGCTGATCACCCTTTTCCCGCAGCTGGCGCTGTGGCTGCCGCAGCTCTATCGCGGCTACTGACACCCCAGGAGGTGAACCCGGCACGACGAAAGAGCACCGCGTTTCTTCCCACAACAAGCAAAACAGCAGGAGAAGAGAAATGACTAATCGTCGCGATTTCCTCAAGAAGGCGGGCCTGGCCACTGCCGCCACCGTGGGGGCCACGACCCTCTCGGCGCCCTACGTGCATGCCCAGTCGCGCAGCCCGATTCGCTGGCGCCTGCAGACCTACGCCGGGCCGGCGCTGGCCGCCCACGTCATCAAGCCCTCCATCGATGCCTTCAACAAGGCCGCCAACGGCGAGATGGAGATCGAACTCTACTACGCCGACCAACTGGTGCCCACCGGCGAGCTGTTCCGTGCCATGCAGCGCGGCACCATCGACGCCGTGCAGAGCGACGACGACTCGATCAACGCCCCGGTCGACGTCTCGGTGTTCGGCGGCTACTTCCCGTTTGCCTCGCGCTACAGCCTCGACGTGCCGGCGCTGTTCCATCACTACGGGCTCAAGGAAATCTGGGAAGAGGCCTACGGCGAGGTCGACGGCGTCACCTGGCTGGGCTCGGGCGCCTGGGACCCGTGCAACTTCGTCACCCGCGACCCGATCAGAAGCCTCGATGACCTGCAGGGCAAGCGCGTCTTTACCTTCCCCACCGCGGGGCGCTTCCTCAGCCGCTTCGGCGTGGTACCGGTGACCCTGCCGTGGGAGGACATCGAGGTCGCCATGCAGACCCGCGAACTCGACGGTATCGCCTGGGCCGGCATCACCGAGGCTTACACCGTGGGCTGGGCGGACGTCAGCAACTACTACCTGACCAACAACATCTCCGGTGCCTGGGCGGGATCGTACTTCGCCAACAGCGACCGTTGGAACGAGGTGCCCGAGCACCTGCAGATGTTGTTCAAGCTGTGCATGGACAGCTCCCACTACTACCGCCAGCACTGGTACTGGTGGGGCGAAGCCCACTACCGTACCACCGGCGGCAAGCTGGAGCTGACCTCGATCCCTGAGGAGGAGTGGCAGCGGTTGGAGGACGAGGCCTTGGCCTTCTGGGACGAGATCGCCCAAGAGAGCGAACGCAGTGCCCGGGTGGTGCAGATCCTCAAGGACTATCGCGAGACCATGCAACAGGCAGGGCCTCCCTACCGCTACGGTTGAGGGAAGGACGGGAGTGCCGGGCCCGGCTCGATGCTCCCGTCGGCTTTCATCGAACGGTTTCTAAGAACTGTCTTGACGAACAATGACAACGAAGGGTGGACGAGGAAGCAACCATGAGCCGACTCCAGGCGAGAGACGTGAAGAGTGCAGACGACGCCCGGCGTATCGTCGAACAACGCGGCCTCAGCCACGTCAAGGTAGGCATGTTCGACATCGACGGCGTGATGGTCGGCAAGTACATGCGCCGCGACAAGTTCTTCCATGCCTTGAGCGAGGGCTTCGCCTTCTGCGACGTGGTGCTGGGCTGGGACAGCAAGGACGAGCTCTACGACAACGTGAAGTACACCGGCTGGCATACCGGCTATCCCGATGCCGCGCTGCGGGTGGTGCCCGAGAGCTGCCGCGAGCTGCCCTGCGAGGGCGACATGCTGCTGTTCCTGGCCGAGTTCACCGGCCCGGCCGAGACGATCTGCCCACGCGGGCTGCTACGCCGCGTGTTGGCGAAGGCTGAGGAGATGGGCTTTCAAGCCTGCGGCGCGCTGGAGTACGAATTCTTCCTGTTCCAGGAGACGCCGGAGTCGGTGCGCGAGAAGGGCTTTCGCAACCTGAGGCCGCTGACTCCCGACATGATGGGCTATTCGATGCTCAGGAGCTCCGTGCACGGTGAGCTCTACCACGAACTGCTGGGCATGGCCGAGACAATGGACTTCCCCATCGAAGGGCTGCACACCGAGACCGGCCCCGGTGTCCTGGAAGCGGCGATTCGCGTCGACGAGGCACTGGCCGCCGGCGACAAGGGTGCGCTGTTCAAGACCTTCACCAAGGTGTGGGCGCAACGCCGTGGGCTGATGGCCACCTTCATGGCCAAGTGGTCGCCGGACTACCCTGGGCAGAGCGGCCATATTCACCTCTCGCTCAACCAGCTCGACAGCGGTGAGTCAGCTTTCTTCGACGCCAACAAGCCCCATGGCATGAGCGATATCCAGCGCCATTTCGTCGCCGGCCAGCAAAAGCTGATGCCGGAATTCCTGGCCATGTTTGCCCCCACGGTGAACAGCTACACCCGCCTGATCCCCGGCTTCTGGGCACCCACCGATGCCACCTGGGGGGTGGAGAACCGCACCACCGCGCTGCGGGTGATTCCCGGCAGTGCCAAGTCGCAGCGGGTCGAGTACCGTCTGGGCAGCGCCGATGCCAATCCCTACCTGGCGCTGGCCGCGGCGATCGGCTCGGGCCTCCATGGTATCGAGCAGCGGCTCGAGCCGGACGAGGCGGTGACCGGTAACGCCTACGAGCTGGCCCACCCCGAGCACCAGGCGCTGGCGCGCACGCTGTGGGAGGCCGCCCAGCGCTTGAAGGCCTCCGAAGCGGCACGCAACCTGTTCGGCGACGCCTTCGTCGAGCACTTCGCGGCCACTCGTGAATGGGAAGAACGCCAATTCCGCCGGCATATCACCGATTGGGAGTTGGATCGTTATTTCGAGATCATCTGAGCTACGGGCTACGGGCTACGGGCTACGGGCTACGGGCTACGGGCTACGGGCTACGGGCTACGGGCTACGGGCTACGGGCTACGGGCGGTTTTGGGGTTCGCAGCTCGAGGCTCGTGACTCGTGCCTTTACACGATTCGTCGTCGGTAACGAGAGGATCAAGAGACTATGGCCATACAGAAGACGATTTCTCCGGTCGACGGTTCGGTCTACGTCGAGCGGGAGCTGGCCGACCCGGCGCGGGTCGAGGCGGCGCTGGAACGAGCGGTGGCGGCGCAGCGCGCGTGGCGCGAGACGAGCCTCGCCGAGCGCGCGCAGCTGTGCTCGAAGATGGTCGATGCCTTCGTCGCCCGGCGCGACGAGCTGGCGCTGGAGCTGACCTGGCAGATGGGCCGGCCGGTCGCCGTGTCCGGCGGCGAAATTGGTGGTTTCGAGGACCGCGCGCGCACCATGATCGCGATGGCCGAGGAGGCGCTGGCACCGATCCGCCTGGCCGAGAAGCCGGGCTTCACCCGCTACATCACCCGCGAGCCGCTGGGCGTGTCGTTCATCGTCGCGCCGTGGAATTTTCCCTTCATGACCGCGGTGAATGCCGTGGTGCCGGCGATCATGGCCGGCAACGCGGTGATCCTCAAGCACTCCGCCCAGACCCCGCTGTGCGCCGAACGCTTCCAGCAGGCCTTCGATGAAGCTGGCCTGCCCGAGGGTGTGTTCCAGCACCTGCACCTCTCTCATGAGGCGGCAGAAGCGGTCATCGGAGACGGTCGCATCGCTCATGTCTCCTTCACCGGCTCGGTGGCGGGCGGGGCGATGGTCGAGCGCAACGCCGCCGGGCGCTTCATCGCCACCGGGCTGGAACTCGGCGGCAAGGACCCGGCCTACATCCGTGCCGACGTGAACCTCGACGAGGCGGTACCCGGCGTGATGGACGGCGCCTTCTTCAATTCGGGGCAGAGCTGCTGCGGCATCGAGCGCATCTACGTGCACGAGTCGATCTTCGACGACTTCGTCGAACGTGCCGTGGCCTGGGTGCGCCAGCTCAGGCTCGGCAATCCCACCGACCCCGCGACCACCCTGGGGCCGCTGGTGCGCCCCGCGGCGGCGGACTTCGTGCGCGGCCAGGTCGAGGAGGCGGTGGCCGCCGGCGCCAAGGCGTGGATCGACCCCGGCGACTACCCGCTCTCGCGGCCCGGCAGCGCCTACCTGGCGCCGCAGGTGCTGACCGATGTCGACCACTCGATGCGGGTCATGACCGAGGAGAGCTTCGGCCCGGTGGTCGGCATCATGCCGGTAGCGGACGACGACGAGGCCGTGCGGCTGATGAACGACAGCGACTTCGGTCTCACCGCTGCCGTGTTCACCCGCGACATCGCGACTGGCGAGGCCATCGCCCGGCGCCTCGAGGCCGGCACCGTGTTCACCAACCGCTGCGACTACCTCGACCCGGAGCTGGCCTGGACCGGCGTCAAGCAGTCGGGGCGCGGCTGTTCGTTGTCGCGCATTGGTTACGAGACGCTGACCCGGCCCAAGTCGTTCCACCTCAAACACGCCTGAGCTGGCCCAGGAGAATGCCATGAGCCAAGACATGAACCACTACACCATGGGCTGGAACTACCCCTCGAACATCCTTACCGGGGCGGGGCGCATTCGCGACCTGCCCGGGGCGTGCAAGGCATTGGGCATGGGCGCGCCGCTGCTGATCACCGACCCAGGGCTTGCGGCACTGCCGATGGTGCAGGCGTGCGTACAGGCGTGCCAGGATGCCGGCCTGCGCATTGCCGTGTTCAGCCAGGTCAAGGGCAACCCCACCGGGCGCAACGTGCTCGACGGCATGGCTGCCTTTCGCAATGGCAGCCACGATGGCGTGATCGCCTTCGGTGGCGGCTCCGGGCTCGACGCCGCCAAGGCGGTGGCGCTGATGGCCAACCAGCGCGACGGGCTCTCGCTGTGGTCGCTGGAGGACATCGGCGACAACTGGAAGAACGCCGACGCCAAGGCCATCGCTCCCGTCGTTGCCGTGCCGACCACCGCTGGCACCGGTTCCGAGGTGGGGCGCGCCTCGGTGATTACCGACGAGGCGGAGCACGTCAAGCGCATCATCTTCCACCCTGGCATGGTGCCGGCTACGGTAATCCTCGACCCCGAACTCACCGTGGGGCTGCCGCCGGCAATCACTGCCGCCACCGGCATGGACGCACTGTCGCACTGCATGGAGGCGTGGTGCTCGCCGCTCTACCATCCCATGGCAGAAGGCATCGCCGTGGAAGGCATGCGCCGCATCGATCTCTATCTGCAGCGCGCCTATAGCGACGGTAGCGACCTCGAGGCGCGCATGAACATGCTGGCGGCATCCAGCATGGGCGCGACCGCCTTCCAGCGCGGCCTGGGCGCCATGCATGCCCTGGCGCACCCGCTCGGTGCGCTGTTCGACGCTCATCACGGAACCTTGAACGCCGTGCTGATGCCCTACGTGCTGCGTGCCAACGAGCGGGCCATCGGCGAGCCCATGGTGCGCCTGGGCCGCTATCTCAATCTGGACCAGCCGGGCACGACGGCAGTCATCGACTGGGTGCTGGGCCTGCGCGAGCGGCTCGGCATCCCGCATACCCTGGCCGAGCTGGGCATCGATACGCGCCAGGCCGACAAGGTCGGGCGCATGGCGGTGGCGGATCCCTCGTCGGGTACCAACCCGGTCGCCTTCGATGCCAACGAGTACCGCGGTATCTTCGTTGCCGCCGTGGAAGGCCGACTGTGATGATGTGTGGCCTGCGATGCCATGGGTGGCAGACTGGAGTACCAGGGAAGGTCCAATGAAAGGAGATTCACCGATGCGCATCGGGCTATTGCAGTGCGATGACGTGGCGCCGGAACTGCGCGAGGCCCACGGCAACTATCCGGAAATGTTCGCCGCCCTGTTCCAGCGGGTCGATCCTACGCTGGAGTTCCAGGTCTGGCGTTGCCTGGATGGCGAGATACCCGACGACCTCGATGCCGTCGATGCCTGGATGACCACCGGCTCCAAGTACGGCGTCAACGATGGGTTGCCCTGGGTCGACGAGCTGTGCGAATTCGTGCGTCAACTGTGGCGGGCCGGCAAGCCGCTGGTGGGCATCTGCTTCGGCCATCAGCTGATGGCCAAGGCGCTGGGCGGCGAGGTGGTCAAGAGCGAAAGAGGGTGGGGCGTGGGCATGTCGTTCAACCGCATCCAGGCCCGGGCGGCGTGGATGGAGCCCTGGCAGCCGGGCCTCGACCTGCTGGTCAGCCACCAGGACCAGATCGAGGCACTGCCTCCCGAGGCCGTCGTCGTCGGCGGCAGCGACTTCTGCCCCCACTACCTGATGCAGGTCGGCGAGCACTTCCTCGGCGTGCAGGGCCACCCCGAATTCACCAAGGCATACTCGCGCGATCTCATGGCTCTGCGCCGCGAGCTGGTCGGCGACGAGCGCGTACGGCAAGGCGAGACGTCGCTCATCGCCGCGGTCGACGACGCGCTGATGGCGCGCTGGATCGTCAACTTCATGCAGCGTGCCGTGGCTCTTCGCTCTTGACCGCCGATAGCTGGGCAGGAACGGACTCGACGCCGCTCGGCCGTAGCAGCCTTAGTCCGTTGGCTACCACGATCAGGCTGGCGCCCATGTCGGCGAACACCGCCATCCACAGGGTGGCGTGACCGCTGAAGGCCAGCGCCATGAATACCGCCTTGAGGCCCAGGGCGATGGCGATGTTCTGCATCAGCACCGCGCGCGTGCGCCGTGACAGGCGCAGGAAGTCGGCAAGCCGGCGCGGGTCGTCGTCCATCAGGGCGACGTCGGCGGTCTCGATGGCGGCGTCGCTGCCGAGCGCCCCCATGGCGAAGCCGATGTCGGCACGGGCCAGCGCCGGGGCGTCGTTGATGCCGTCGCCCACCATGCCCACGGGGCCCCGGGCGGCGCGGGCCTCGATCATCGCCAGCTTGTCCTCGGGCAGCAGCGAGCCGTGGGCCTCGTCGATGCCGGCCTGGGCGGCCATCGCGGCCACGCTGGCCGGGTTGTCGCCGCTGAGCATCAGCGTGGTCACGCCCAGGCGATGCAGCGCCTCGACCGCCTCGCGGCTCTCATCGCGCAGCGGGTCGCCGACGGCGAACAGCGCCAGCGGCTGGCTTTCCTGCCCCACGATCACCAGGGTCTCGCCGCGGGCCTCGTGCTCGGCCAGGTGGGCCTCGAGCGTGCCGTCTACCGTTGCGAACCGTTGCATCAGCCGGCGGTTGCCGAGCCAGACGCTGTGCTCGCCCTGCCGGGCGATGACGCCGCGGCCGGGCAGTTCCTGCACGTCGCTCACTTCCAGCGGAACGATGCTGTCTGCCTCGGCGGCACGCGCCAGGGCCGCCGACACCGGGTGCGAGGAGCGAACGGCGAGCCCCGCCGCCAGGCCGCGCAGCTTGGTCTGGGCGGATTCGTCCAGCGCCGGGTCGAGCGGGTGCCAGGCACGCTGGGAGGGGCGGCCTTGGGTCAGGGTGCCGGTCTTGTCGAAGGCCAGCGTAACCAGCCGATGGCCCTGCTCGAGCACGTTGCCACCCTTGATCAGGATGCCCGAGCGTGCGGCGGCGGCCAGGCCGCTGACGATGGTCACCGGAGTGGAGATCACCAGCGCGCAGGGGCAGGCGATCACCAGCAGTACCAGCGCGCGGTAAACGCCATCGAGCCAGCCGATACCGAACAGCCATGGCCAGCTGAGCGCCACCAGCAGGGCTATGCCGAACACCGCCGGGGTGTAGACGGTGGCGAAGCGATCGATGAAGCGCTGGGTGGGGGCACGGCTGGCCTGGGCCTGCTCGACGGTATGGATGATGCGGGCCAGGGTGGTGTCGCTCGCCGCACGACTGGTGCGATAGAGGAACTCGCTGCCCTGGTTGACGCTCCCGGCGAACACGGCCTCGCCCGGTGCCTTGTCCACCGGCAGGCTCTCGCCGGTGATGGGAGATTCGTCCAGCGCCGGGTGGCCCTCGGCGACACTGCCGTCCAGCGCCAGGCGTTCTCCGGGGCGCACCCGAACCAGGCTACCCACGGCAACGTCGCTGGCTGGAAAGGAACGGAAGCTGCCATCCGGCTGCTGCACGCTGGCGCTTTCCGGTGCCAGCGTGAGCAGCTCGCGAATGGCATTGCGCGCCCGGCCCAGCGAGCGTGCCTCGATGCGCTCGGCCAGGGTGAACAGCACCAGTACCATGGCCGCCTCGGCCCACTGGCCGATCAGCAGAGCGCCGGTCACCGCCACGCTCATCAAGGCATTGATGTTGAGGGTGCGATGACGCAGGGCGATGAAGCCCTTCTTCCAGGTCGGTAGGCCGACCAGGGCAATGGCCGTCAGCGCCAGCGCGGCGGCAAGCCAGGGCTCGGCCAGCTCCAGCCAGTGGCTGGCCTCGGCGGCCAGGGCGAGAGTGGCGGCCACGCCGATCTTCCACCAGGGCTCCTCGTCGCTGGCTGCCGGTGCCGTGCGCTGGGTCGGGTCATCGCGTTCGGCGGTCATGCCGGTGGCGGCGATTCGCCGCCGGATGGCCTCCTCGCCGACATCCCGGTGGTGCACGGTGAGCCGGCGGCCGATCAGGTCGAAGTCGAGCCGCTCGATGCCAGGCATGTCCGCCAGTGCCCGGCGCAACAGGCCCTCCTCGGTAGGGCAACACATCGCCTCGATGCGCAGGCGCAGCGACTGCGTGTCAGGGGAAGGATCGTCCCGCTTCGGCGGGGCCGGGGTATCGACGGTGCAGCCGCCGCCGGAGCAGCAGGATCGTTCGGCCATGGTAGAACTCCGTGTCATTGGTCTACCATGATGGAACACCCTGTAGCCACTACAGGGTCAAGCGACTTGTGAGGTGCTCATGAAGATCGGCGAACTGTCCGCCCGCACCGGCTGCCCGGTGGAAACCATCCGCTACTACGAACGCGAGGGGCTCTTGCCCGAGCCCGCTCGCAGCAGCGCCAACTACCGGCTCTATGCCGAGCCCCACGCCGAGCGGCTGCGCTTCATCCGCCACTGTCGCACGCTGGACATGACGCTGGGCGAGATTCGTACCCTGCTCGACTATCATGACCACCCGCGCCAGCCATGCAATGCCGTCAATGGCCTGATCGACGACCACCTAACTCACGTCGAGGCACGCATCGAGCAGCTACAGGCACTGCGCCAGGCGCTGGCGACCCTGCGCTCGCGCTGCAACGGCGAAAGCGACTCCAGCCAGTGCGGCATCCTCCAGGAGCTGGCCCAGCCGGCGCCGCGTGAACTGCCCGCCACGAACGCCGAGCCCAGTCACGTACCGGGGCCGCATGGCAGCCATTGACACCATTCATGAGAAAGCCAATGCCTTACAGGGACGTGCCCGCCTACTATTCGCAGTGGGTCTCGAGCGAGCGTATTCCCGATTTTCTCTCCGGACGCATGGCAACCGTCGACGACCCGCGCTGGGCCGAATCCGGCGCTGCCAGCGCCGAGTCGTACGCACGCTGGTCTTCACATATCTGCGGCATGGCCTGCGCCAAGATGCTTCTCGAAGAAAGGACCGGGGAGCGTTTCACCCTGTTCGACCTGCTTGAAAGGAGCCGGGAAGTCGGCGGCTACGTGGTCACCGAAGCGGGTATCAAGGGACTCTACTATCGCCCGCTGGTGCAGCTGCTGTGGGAGCGCCATGCGCTAGACGCCGAGGTGGTGGAGCACGTCGAGGCCGAACGCCTCGTCGAGTGGCTGGCTGAGGGGCACCGTGTCATCGCCTCGGTGCACCCCACAATACGCACGCCCGATCAGGATCCGCCGCATCGGGGCGGCCATCTGGTCTACCTTTTCGGCCTGGATGAACGGGGGCGCCTGCGCTTCCACAACCCATCCGGACTACCCGGAGTGAGTCAGGTGGACGCCCGCCTCGAGCCTGCGATCTTCGAGCGATTCTTCGCCGGGCGCGGGATTCTTGTGCGCAGAGGTTAGGGACGGCGCGAGAATCAGCCGCGAAGGTTACGAGCAGTGTCGTCCAGGCGCTGGCACGCGGGGAGGCGTAGAAGCTGTAAGGATGGGGGTGGCAAAGGCAATCCCTCCCCGGCGAGCGCCGGCGAGCGCCGGGGAGGGATGGTGCCATCACTCTTCGCCGAAGTAGCGCTGGTAGATTTCGTCGTAGGTGCCGTCTTCCTTGAGGGTGGCGAGTGCCTCGTTGAAGCGCTCGGCCAGTGCCTCGTCACGCGGGCGGAAGGCGATGCCGAAACCTTCACCGAAATACTCCTCGGGCTCGGTCACCATCTCGCCCACGACCCTATACTCGCCGTCCTCGTTCTCGAGCAGCGTGGCCTGCCCGACGATGAACTCCAGGAAGACGAGGTCCAGGCGCTGGGCCTGCAGGTCGAGCACCATGTCGTCGGCGGTGGAGTAGCGGCTGACGTTGGCTACGCTGCCGTAGTTGTCGGTGACGTAGCTGTCGAAGGTGGTACCACGCTGCACGCCAATGCTTTTCCCGGTCAGGGTCTCTTCATTGATCTCGTCGACCTCGCTGCCAGCGGGGGCGAACCAGGCGCCGGGGATGGTGATGTAGGGATCGGAGAAGAGCAGGGTCTGGCGGCGCTCGTCGTTGATGCTCATCGAGGACATGATGGCGTCGTAGTTGCGTGCCAGCAGGCCGGGAATGATGCCGTCCCACTCCTGCTCGATCCACTCGCAGGTAACGCCGATCTCTTCGCAGAGGGCATTGCCCAGCTCGATGTCGAATCCGGTCAGCTCGCCTTCGGGGGTGCGGTACTCCATCGGTTCGTAGGGTACGTCGACGCCGAAGCGCACGTGATCGTAGTCACGGGCCTGGGCGGTACCGGCAGTGATGGCCACACCCAGCAGGGTGACTGTCAGCAGTTTTTTCATCGTTCGCTTCCCTTTTGTAGTAGTCATTCGTACACCTTTTAGGTGACGTCGCGCCTGAATTTAGCGCAGCCGCGCCTGGGCCGAAAGCCCCCGGGCACGGATTTTCCAACGCCTGTTTGACGTTGCTCAATTTCCGCCCTCTGGCTTGAGGTGTGCCAGTAGCCGTTTCTCCAGGTAGCGGAAGAAATAAAGAATGGCGAAGGTCAGGCAAAGGTAGATCGCCGCGGCGAACAGGAACGCTTCGAACGGGGCGTAGAAGCGTGCGTAGACGAAACGTGCCGCCCCGGTGAGATCCATCAGCGTGACCACGCTGGCGATGGCGCTGGCATGCAGCATGAAGATCACCTCGTTGCCGTAGGCCGGCAGGGCGCGGCGGAAGGCGCTGGGCAGGATGATGCGTCGCATCATCAGGCTCTGCGACATGCCATAGGCGCGCGCCGCCTCGATCTCGCCTCGCGATGTGGCCTTGATGGCGCCGCGGAAGATCTCGGTGGTATAGGCCGCGGTGTTGAGGGTGAAGGCGATCAGCGCCGGATAGAAGGCCTCGCGCAGGATCGGCCACAGGAAGGTCTGCTGGATACCGTCGAAGAACACCACGCCGTAGTAGATGATGTAGAGCTGGATCAGCAGCGGCGTGCCGCGGAACACGTAGGTATAAACGTAGATCGGCAGGCTGATCCAGCGACGCCCCGAGCTGCGCCCGATGGCCAGCGGTACCGCCAGCACCAGCCCGATCACCAGCGACAGGAACACCAGTTGGGTGGTGGTGACCAACCCTTCCCAGTAGTAGGCGAGGGTCTGGGGGGTGAAGATGCGATTGTCGGCCAGCAGCTCGTTGAGCCAGGTAAGATCGATCATCTCAATGCCCTCCGAAGCCGACGTTGTAGCGCTTCTGCAGCCGCGCGAACATCCACTCCGACACGCTGGCGATCAGCAGATAGGCGGCGGCCACCGGGATCAGGAAGGTGAACGGTTCGTGGGTGGCGCGGGAGGCCTCTGCGGCGACGCGCACCATGTCGGAGAGCCCGATCACCGAGACCAGGGCGGTGGTCTTGAGCAGGACCATCCAGTTGTTGGAGATTCCCGGCAGCGCGTGGCGCATCATCTGCGGGAAACGGATACGCCGGAACACCAGCCAGGGACTCATGCCGTAGGCCTTGCCGGCCTCGATCTGGCCATGCTCCACGGCCAGGAAAGCGCCGCGGAAGGTCTCGCCCATGTAGGCGCCGAAGATGAAGCCGATGGTGATCGCCCCGGCAGCGAAGGCGTTGAGATTGACGTACCAGTCCAGGCCGGTGCGGTCGTAGATGGCGTCGGTGATCACGTTCAGCGCCATCTGGCCGCCGAAGAACAGCAGCAGCATCAGCACCAGGTCGGGTACGCCGCGAATGACCGTGGTATAGAGCGTGGCCACCTTGTGCAGCAGCCAGTTGCGCGACATCTTGGCGCTGGCAGTGAGCAGCCCCAGTACCAGGGCGAGTATCAATGACAGCACGGCAAGCTGAAGGGTCACACCGGCACCTTCGAGTAGCCGTGGGCCATAACCGTGTAGGTCGAGCATGCGATTTCCCTCAGTACTTCGGCGCCAGGAACTGCTTGAGCCGCGGCGAGGTGGGGTTGACCAGCACCTCCTGGGGTGGGCCGGCCTCTTCGACGACCCCCTGGTGCAGGTAGATCACCTGGCTGGAGACATCCCGGGCGAAACCCATCTCGTGGGTCACCACCACCATGGTGCGCCCCTCGTCGGCCAGGTCGCGCATGACCTTGAGCACGTCGCCGACCAGTTCCGGGTCGAGTGCCGAGGTGGGTTCGTCGAACAGCATCACTTCGGGATCCATGGCCAGCGCCCGGGCAATCGCACCGCGCTGCTGCTGGCCGCCAGACATCTGCGCCGGGTAGGCATCGGCCCGGGCCGTCAGGCCCACCCGCTCGAGCAGCGCGCGGGCATGCTCGACGGCTTCCTTCTTCGGCTTGCCGAGCACGTGCACCGGTGCCTCGATGATGTTCTCGAGCAGGGTCATGTGAGCCCACAGGTTGAAGCTCTGGAATACCATCGATAGTTTGGCGCGCATGCGCACCACCTGCTTCCAGTCGGCCGGCTCGCGGCCGTGCTTGGTCTGCTTGAAGCGGATTTCCTCACCGTGGACGATCAGGTCGCCCTCGTCGGGCTGTTCCAGCAGGTTCATGCAGCGCAGGAAGGTGCTCTTGCCGGAGCCGGAGGCTCCGATCAGGGTAATGACGTCCCCTTTTCTGGCCTCGAGCGAGAGACCCTTGAGGACTTCGGTATCGCCGAAGCGCTTCTTGATATTGCGCACTTCGAGTGGCATCGGGGTATCGGCCATGGGACGGGCTCCAGATCGGGATGAGTCGCCGGGGCGACGGCCGGTTAAGCGGGCAGGCGCGAAAAAGGGGCGATTCTAACAGGCCTGAGGGCTTTCGGCAGAAGGAACGCGGGTCCGTGCCGTGGGACGATAGTCGATATTGTGGAGGTGGAGTGACATTGAAAGCTCCTGATTATTGTTCTGCAGTAAGAAAAGGCACTGGAATGATCGGTTCTTGCAGGTATCCCTGGGGTCAGTCGGGCGGCGGTGCCGGACGGGCCAGCAGGGCGGCTCGGGCACCCAGTTCCACCGCGGCGTTGGGGAATACCACGCTGAGCGGTTCTCCCTCGACGACGAAGGGACCGGCCTCGGCATCCTCGGCGAGCCGTGCGCCAGGCTTGAATTCGGTGAAGTTCGGCGTGTCGTTGGCAAAGCACAAGCGGAAGTCGTCGGAATGGCGGATCAGCTCGTGGGCCACACGGAAGAATCTCATGCGTTCAGGAGCATCGCCAGGCGGCTCGCGCCCCTCTATCAGCGCCTCGAACAGGCGCGCCATGGGCCTCAGCGGAGCAAGATCGTTCTGCCCGAAGGGCAGGGCTCGCCCCAGCTCCAGGGTGAACGCCTGTGCCTGATGGTAGTGCTTGGAATAGTGGGAAAAGGTCCAACTGTGCTGATGCTGATGCAGCACCGCCTGGATGTCTGCGGCGGCCAGCCAGCGCCATTGCTCGGGTCGGGTAACCGTGTCGGCGAAGGGGTCGACCACGAAGCGTGGGAAGCGGCTCTCACGAATTGCCGTGTGCAGGTCGTAGTGGAGGCGCTTGCGCTCCGGGTGGCGGGCAAAGAAGGCATCCACGGCTCGCATCAGCAGGCGGGCGCGGTCCGGCTCCATGCCGGTTTCATCGAGGTCACGGAGGAACAGGCGGTTGAGGTTGGTGTTCACGTAACGCTCAGCGCGGTGGATGGCCTCGAGATTGCCCAGGATGACCAGCACCGGTGCGCCCAGCGTCAGCAGCCCCGCTTCGAGGCGGGCGAGACACTCCCCGAGCAGCTCGATGGGGGCGGTCTCGTTGCCATGAATTCCCACGGAGAGCACGCAGGCATGCGCTGCTTCACCGCAAGCCAAGGGAGTCAGCTCGAGGATGCCCGCCGCGTGCAGGGTATAGGTGCCGCCGGGAAGCTTGCCGCTACGTGACTTGGGCGCGGTGTCTTCCAGGCTGAGTTCGATCCATTCCGACAGCATGGGATGTCCGGGTCGGTTGTGAGTAGGATGATGAGACCTTGGCCACCATCCTGCGCACGGGGCGTCATCGCAAGATCGTGCGTCGGGCTGGTGAAAGCCCGGGTGCGATATTGAAACTGGGTGAGCCGACCTTTGGCCAATGGGGACGAGGCCAGGCGAGGGCTAAGCTGGCTTCTTATTCTGATGGCGAGGAGCCTGTCATGCCAACCGCCTACGCTGACGATACCTGCGATCATGGCCGACAGCTCAACGAGCATTACGATGCCGCTACCGCAGGCCAGACCCTGCTGGCCCGCTTGCGCGAGGCATTCCTGGCAGCGGGACGTGACCCGGAGCGCTTGAGCCGGGATGACGTCGCCGGCATCGACCAGCTGCACCTCGGCGGGCGCAGCGCCAGCCGCGCCCTGGCGGCACTGGGCGAACTCCACGGTGGCGAGCGAGTGCTCGACATCGGTTGCGGTACCGGCGGTGCCAGCAGGCTGTTGGCCGCTGAGTACGGCTGCGAGGTGGCCGGTGTCGATATCACCTCGGCCTTCGTCGAGGTGGCGAACTGGCTGAGCGCGGCCACCGGCCTGGCCGAGCGTACCCGTTTCCTGTGCGCCGATGCTGCCGGCGTGCCATTGTCCGCGGGTAGCATCGATGTGGTGTGGTGCCAGCATGCACTGGTGAACATGCCACATGTGCCGCGGGTGCTGGCGGAGTGGCAGCGCCTGCTGGTTCCGGGTGGCTGCGTGCTGCTGCACGAGCTGGTAGCCGGCGACAACCGCGAACCGCTGGCGCTGCCGGTGCCCTGGGCACGTACCCAGGCTACCAGTCACCTGCGTTGCCGTGAGCAGCTCGAGCGCGCCATGGCGCTGGCCGGCTTCGAGCCGCTCGAAATGGAGGACGTTACCGACGCGGCCTTGGCCTGGCGGCAGGAGCACAGCCGGCGCGAGAGCCAACCCGACGGGACGACTCAGCACCCAACGGCATTGCCAGGCCCGGCGTTGATCTTCGGCAACGAATTTTCCCGGATGGGGCGCAACCTGCGCGACAACCTGGCAGCCGGCAAGGTGAGGGTGCTTGCCGGGAGTTGGCAGCGCGGGAAGCGATAAATTCGAATCGGCGAGACGAAATGCTTCGCTTTCCTTGGTCGCGTTCCTTTCTATTCTGTAGACGCTCGCCGGCTATACCGACGCAGGAAACGGCGGGGAAGCCTCTCATGGACTGGCACGAAGAAGGCGCGGCAAAAAAGCCGCGCCTTCTTGGCTCGACCCTCTTGTCTCGGCCCTGAGGGACCGATGAGCGACGGGCCTATCAGTTCATACCCTGAACCTCATTCAGCTGCTCGTCTTCGTCCAACACCTCGAAGTCGTCCTGATCGAAATCCTCGGTAGAGCGCTCACCACTTTGGGATTGCAGGACCACCTCGCCTTCGGAGCGAATTTCGAGGTTCTCGACCGGATAGGCCATTTCATCCTCGCCGAAGCCGAGGAAGCCGCCTTCCGTTACGACCACATAGGTGTCGTTGCTTTGGGTGTCGCGCACCACGCGGTCGATATCGCCGAGTTCCTCGCCGTCCTGATTGACGAGATCGCGGTTTTCCAGCTCGCTGACCTGAATGCCCTGGCCTTGGGCTTCCTGATCCTGAGCGGCCTGGTCCTGTGCAGCTAGATCAGAGTCCTGCTGATCCTGTTCATCCGGATCGCGCAGCTCTGCCTCGGCTTCATCGGCCGGCTGGACCTCGACATCGGCTTCACCCGTCTCCTCGACGGTAACGTCGGGCTCGGCCTGGTCCACATCGACGTTAGGGTCCTGCTGCTCGATAGTGACTTCCGGCGGCTGCTGCTCGACGGTCACGTCGGGCGGTTCCTGCTCGACGTTCACGTCAGCCGGCTCTTCCTCGATACGAACCTCGGCCTGACCTTCGCCGTTGATCTGCTCGTCCTCTTCGGTCAGCTGCTGCTGCTCGCGCAGCTGTGCATCTTCTTCCTGGGCAAGGATGCCGTGGGTCAGTCCCGTGCTCAGGGCACCTACTGCGATGGCGATTGCTGTCCTTTTCATGCCGTACCTCCTTTCCATTTCGCTTTGCCCTAATGAGCTCGCACTCACCAGGCTAGACGACAAATCGTCCGTTCAGGCAGGCACTTACCGGGAGGTAACGAAAACCAATCAGGCAGTGACCTGGGAGAGCTTCTGTTTCATCTCTCTCCGTTGTACGGCATAGCCACGCTGATTGAAGGCGAGCCATGCGAGCCGGCCCTGGATGAACCAGTGGCCGGCTCGCATGGAAAACATGGCGCAGGGGAACCTGAGCCTGATCAGGCAAGGCGCTGTGCTATTGCCTGGCCCAGCGTCCCGGTGCTTCCCTTGCCGCCGACATCCGGCGTGAGAACGGCCGGGTCGGCTTCCTCCAGTACCGCTTCGAAGGCGGTGACGATGGCATCGGCGGCTTCCTTGTGGCCCAGGTGTTCGAGCATCATGGCGCCGGACCAGATCTGGCCGATGGGGTTGGCGATACCTTTTCCGGCAATGTCCGGGGCGCTGCCGTGAACCGGTTCGAACAGACTCGGAAAGGTGCCCTCCGGGTTGATGTTGGCCGAGGGAGCCACGCCGATGGTGCCGGTACAGGCCGGGCCCAGGTCGGAGAGGATATCGCCGAACAGATTGCTCGCCACCACCACGTCGAACCAGTCGGGGTGCATGACGAAGTTGGCGGTGAGGATGTCGATGTGGAACTTGTCGACGCTGACCTCGGGATAGTGGCCCGACATGGCCACGACCCGCTCGTCCCACCACGGCATGGTGATGGCGATGCCGTTGGACTTGGTGGCCGAGGTGAGCTTCTTCCGCGGCCTGCTCTGGGCCAGCTCGAAGGCGAACTTGAGCACCCGGTCGGTGCCGTGGCGAGTCATCACCGTCTCCTGGATCACCACCTCCCGCTCGGTGCCCTCGAACATCTTGCCGCCGACGCTGGAGTACTCGCCTTCGGTGTTCTCGCGCACCACGTAGAAGTCGATGTCGCCGGGCTTGCGGCCGGCCAGTGGGCTCTTGATCCCAGGCAGCAGCTTGCACGGGCGCAGGTTGATGTACTGGTCGAACTGGCGACGGAACTGCAGCAGCGAGCCCCACAGCGAGATATGGTCCGGCACCGTATCGGGCCAGCCCACGGCGCCGTAGAAGATGGCGTCGAAGTCCTTGAGCTGCTCGAACCAGTCGTCGGGCATCATCTTGCCGTGCTTGGCGTAGTAGTCGCAGCAGGCGAAGTCGAAGTGCTCGAAGGAAAGGTCGATATCGAAGCGCTTGGCGGCGGCTTCGAGGACGCGCAGGCCTTCCGGCATCACTTCGTTGCCGATGCCGTCGCCGGGAATCACGGCAATGCGATGGGTCATGGTGGAATCCTCAGGTGGTGGTCATGAACTGGGCGATACGCGAAAGCAGTGCTTCTGGCGCTTCCTCGGGGATGTAGTGGCCGCAGGGCAGGGCTTCGCCCTCGACCCGTTCGGCCACGGCACGCCACTCCTCCAGCGGGTCGAAGCAGCGCTCGATGATGCCGTGCTGGCCCCACAGCACGCTGACGGGGCAGGCTATGCGTCGGCCCGCCTCGCGGTCGGCGCGGTCGTGCTCCAGGTCGATGGTGTTCGAGGCGCGGTAATCCTCGCACAGGGCATGGGCAGCGCCGGGCTGCGCCAGGCAGCGCTGGTACTCGGCGATGGCTGCCGGGTCGAAGGCGGAGAGGCTGGCATGCCGACCACCCATGGTGCGGGTGATGTAGTCTGCAGGGGAGGCCTCGATCAGGGTTTCCGGCAGCGGCGCCGGCTGGATCAGGAAGAACCAATGAAAATAGGCGGTGGCGAAGGTGCGGTCGGTCTGTTCGTACATGGCAAGCGTCGGGGCGATGTCGAGCAGCATCAGCTTCTCCACCGCCTGGGGGTGGTCCATGACCAGGCGGTGGGCGACCCGCCCGCCGCGATCGTGACCGCAGAGGAAGAAGCGCTCGAAGCCCAGCTCGCGCATCACCGCGATCTGGTCATTGGCCATGGTGCGCTTGCTGTAGTTGGCGTGATCCGGCTCGCCGGCCGGCTTCGATGAGTCGCCGTAGCCGCGCAGGTCGGTAGCTACCACGGTGAAGCGACGTGACAGCGGCTCGGCCAGGCGGTGCCAGATCACGTGGCTTTGGGGATGGCCATGCAACAGCAGTAGGGGTGGCCCCGAACCGCCGATACGGCCATGGATCTGGATATCGCTATGGGCGATGTCGAATGTACGAAACCCTTCGAACATCTTGCCTCCTCCCGGTTTTACCTGCTCGCAGTCTAGCCCTTGGCTTTGCAAGAATAATCAGGTTGAATGGAAAGGCATTATTGAATTCAAGTGGAGAGTGCCTTGGCCCAGCTCGACGATCTCGCCTTCTTCCAGCAGTTGGCCCAGGCGGGCAGCCTGACGGCCACGGCACGCGAGCTGGGCCTGTCGCTGTCGGCGGTGAGCAAGCGGCTCAAGCAGCTCGAGGCACGCCTGGGGGTGGAATTGGCCAGCCGCACCACCCGGCGCCTCTCGCTGACGGCGGAAGGCGAGCGCTACCTGGAACGGGGGGCGGCCATCCTCGAGGAACTGGCCGAGCTGGAAGAGGCGTTGGGCGAGCAACAGGCGGCACTGTCGGGGCCGCTGCGGGTCAACGCCACCTTCGGCTTCGGCCGGCGCCACGTGGCACCGTTGCTGTCGGCATTCTGCGCCCGGCACCCCGGCCTCGAGGGGGTGCTGGAACTCTCCAACTATCCCCTCAGCCTGGGCGAGCAGGGCTTCGACATCGGTGTTCGCATCGGTGAGCCGCCGGATTCGCGCCTGGTGGCCCGGCGCATACTGGCCAATCGACGAGTGCTGTGCGCTTCCCCTGATTACCTGGCGCGTATGGCACCGCTCGTCTCGCCGGCCGATCTTGCCGCTCATACCTGCCTGATTCTGCGTGAGAATGACAGTGACTATGGCGTCTGGCGCTTCTGCCGGCGTGACGACGATACGGTCGAGCAGGCGGTGAAGGTCTCAGGCCCCCTGGCCAGCAACGACGGTGAAGTGGTCGTGCAACTGGCGCTCGACGGCCACGGTATCGCGCTGCGCTCCTGGTGGGACATTCACCCGCACCTGAGGGGCGGCAGGCTGGTCGAGCTGCTGCCCGAGTGGCGCGGCGTGCGCGCTGACTTCCATGCCGTCTACCAGCAGCGACGCCACGTGCCGGCGCGTATCCGCGCCTTCGTGGCGTTCCTCGAGGAGCGGATGCCGGACAGGGTACCGGCCATGGTGGACGCAACCTGATGGCTGGCGCGTTCATCCTCGGTGTCGGTGTCGGTGTCGGTGTCTGGCGTCGGCATAGCGCTTGAGGCCGTACAGCAAGGCCAGGCCCGCGACGATGCCCCCGCCCGCCAGGGCCAGCTCCTGGCGATCCTCGGCGGTCAGCAGCGTGCCGAGCTGGCTGCTGAGCAGGATGATACCGGCCAGCCCCGGCGTGGCACCGATCAAGGTGCCGAGCAGGTAGTCGCGGAAACGGATGTGAAAGGCGCCGGCTAGCAGGTTGGTCAAGGTGTACGGTGCCAGGGGCAAGAGGTTGAGAATGGTCATGGTGCGCACGCCGCGTCCGGCCAGGTAGCGTGAAAGGCCCAACAGCCGCCTGCCGCCGTAGCGCAGCAGGGCATCGCGTCCCAGCCAGCGCCCCAGCCAGAAGGTGGCGATTGCCCCCCCGAGCGTACCGATGAACGAATAGACGAAACCCCACACCGGACCGAAGATCAAGCCCGCCAGCACCACCAGCACACTCAGCGGGAAAAGCACCAGCGAGGCGGCCACGAAGACCGCGACCACCACCGCACCGGCCCAGGGCCGGTCACGCCAGGCCAGCGAACCTTGCAGCAGGGAAAACAGGGTGTTGGCATCGAACAGGTCGCGTGCGGCCAGCCAATGCCACAGGAAACCCAGCAGGGCAAGCGCCAAGACGAGAGCGAGGACGAAGAGGACCTTGCGGGACATGCGGGAGGCCTGCGCAGGGACGTGGCTTCAGCATAGGAGGGTCGCGCGCTATGGCCAAGTCGGCAAGACCGTGTGGTTCACTCTACCACCTCCAGTACACCGACCATGCCACGGTCACGGTGACTGGGAAGAAACAGCAGGCGCTCATCACAATAGAACTCGACGCGCCCCGGTATCCTGGGGGTAAAGCGGATCGTAGTCGGCTCGGTCGTCAGCGAGGCCTCGATGTCGAGCCCCATTGGGACAGAGCGGATCACGAGGTTGTGAGGCG
The DNA here is from genome assembly GCF_052806135.1 of Billgrantia sp. Q4P2. NCBI lineage: Bacteria > Pseudomonadati > Pseudomonadota > Gammaproteobacteria > Oceanospirillales > Halomonadaceae > Billgrantia > Billgrantia sp. Q4P2. Next base: position 71,662 of record NZ_JBRBAI010000006.1, on the reverse strand, counting down.
TGAGGCCAGGCCGTCGGCGCGCCTGCAATTCTACAGGCACGCCAGCCCGCACCACGATATGTTCGGGCTCGAAGTAGTACTTACCGCCCACCAAAGTGACCCGCTGCACGCCATCATCGGCGACAGGAGCCGCGTCGGTCGAGGTGTCGCCCCGTACCTGGCTCCCGGCCACTCCTACGCCGATGAGTAACGCCAGCCATGCGCGGCGATGGAAGATCGCAATGTTCATTAGCTACCTGTAGTGGCCCAGCACGGCCTCGGGCAGCGCAGCGTCCGAAACCCCTTCATTGACATAACATAGCAGGTCTGCTCGCCGGCCTAGTAGTGCCGGCCAGTGCGTTCGAAATCGGCTGCAGCGCTTCGGCGCGACTTCGCGCTGCCTCCGGGGTTTTGGAGGAGGGGAAGTACGTTCGTGTTTGCTAGGTACTCTCGCCGACCAGCAGCTCGAAGCCGACATCGTGCTGGAGATGCCGCACGCGCTTGCCTTCGAGCCGCCGGATCACTTCCGACGCGGCGAGCTGCCCCATGTGCCGGCGCGGTGAACGAATGGTGGTCAGGCGAGGCGTCACGTGCTGCCCGAGGGGCAGGCCGTTGAACCCGGCGATGGCGACGTCGTGAGGTACGCTGAGGCCTAGCCGCTGTGCGTGCAGCAGCGCCCCGGTGGCCAGGTCGTCGTTGGCGAAGTGAATCGCACTGACCGCCGGATGGTCGACAAGCGCCCGATCCAGCCCCGCGGCGCCGGCGTCCAGGCTGCCGAGCCGGTCCAGTTCCAGTAGCGGGGCTTCGAGCCCAGCCCGTTCCAGAACCTCGCGGTGCCCCTGGTAGCGCATGTCGGCGCGATAGTCGCTGGTCAGGCGGGCACCGACGAAGAGTACCTGGCGGTGGCCCCGTTCCAGCAGGTGGCGGGCCATGCAGCGGCCGGCTTCGGTATGGTCCAGGCCGACGTTGAGGTCCAACGCCTCGCCCAGTTCCATGACCTCCACGATCGGCTTGTCCCAGTTGCCGAGCAGGGTGCGGCAGGTCGGGCTATGTCGCAGGCCGGCGGTCACCAGTGCCGAGCAGGACCAGCCGAGGAAGGTGCGCACCAGCTGGTATTCGCGCTCGATGTCGTAGTCGGTGTTGCCAAGCAGGATCTGGTAGCCCTGGGCCTCGAAGGTCTCCTGCAGCCCCTGGATCACCTCGATGAATACGGCGTTGGCAAGCGAGGGCACGATGACGGCAATGAATCGCGAACGTGCGGAAGCCAGGCTGCCCGCCACCAGGTTCGGCACGTAGCCCAGTCGCTCCATGGCCTCGAGCACTCGTGCACGGGTCCGCTCGTTGACCTGGTCCGGGTTGTTCAGAGCGCGTGAGGCGGTGATCGGCGAGACCCCGGCGACCTCCGCCACTTCCTTGAGCGTGGGCTGCTCCGAGCCGCGGCGTCGGCGCGGCGGTTGGGCTCCGTTAGACATTGGTCGTATCCTCCTGGCGGCTCCTTGCTGGGAGCCATTTAATCATCTACAACGATGATAGCGCTAACATGGTAGCGCTATCATCGAGCGAATTTAACGAAGAATGCACGCGCTGGAACCATCCTCCAGCCTGCTGCAAGGTCAGGGAGGCGACAGGTGAGCGACGGCACGACTACACCGCGAATGGGCGTCATCGGCCTGGGGGCGATGGGCCTGGGGACGGCAACGGCACTGCACGAGCGTGGCCTGTCGGTGATCGGCTGCGACGTGGTCGAGTCGGCTTGCCGTGCCTTCGAAGGCGTCGGCGGGCGCTGCGTGGAAACCCCGGCCGAGTTGGCCGGGCAGTGCGACGTGGCGCTGGTGGTCGTGGTCAATGCCGTGCAGGTCGAGCAGGTGCTGTTCGGCGAACATGGCCTCGTCGATGCCTTCGCCCCGGGCGGGCTGGTGATGCAGTGCGCCACCGTGGCGCCGAGCCTGGCCGAGCGGCTTGGGGCGCGCCTGGCCGAACGTGGCATCGCCATGCTCGATGCGCCGATCAGCGGCGGGGCGGCCAAGGCGCGGGCGGGGCAGCTCTCGGTGATGGCCTCGGGCAGCGCGGACGCCTTCGCCAAGGCCGGCCCGGTGCTCGATGCCATGGCGGCCACCGTCTATCGTCTGGGCGATGCCCCGGGCATCGGCTCGAGCATGAAACTGGTCAACCAGCTGTTGGCTGGGGTGCACATCGCCGCGGCGGCAGAGGCCGTGGCGCTGGGCATCCGCATGGGGCTCGAGCCGCGTACCGTCTACGAGGTGATCACTCACTCCGCCGGCAACTCCTGGATGTTCGAGAATCGCGTACCGCACATCCTCGATGGCGACTATACCCCGCTCTCGGCGGTGGACATCTTCGTCAAGGATCTCAACCTCGTGCACGAGACCGGGCGTGAACTGGCCATGCCCACGCCGATTGCCGCCAGCGCCCTGCAGCAGTTCACCGCCGCCAAGGGCGCCGGCTTCGGACGCGAGGACGACGCGGCGGTGATCAAGGTCTACCAGCGTCTCTCCGGCATCGCCCTGCCCGAGGCCGCCAACGACGGAGGCGAGTGAACATGGCGATCGTGCTGGGCGCCATTGCCGACGATTTTACCGGCGCCACCGACCTGGCCAACAATCTGGTACGCGGCGGTATGCGCTGCGTGCAGCTGATCGGTGTGCCCGAGCATGGCTTGGCCGGGGTGATTGATGACTCCGATGCCGTCGACGCGGTGGTGATCGCGCTGAAGTCGCGCTCATGTCCGGTCGGGGAGGCCGTGCGCGATTCCATGCATGCCCTCGAGTGGTTGCGCGAGGCGGGGGCTCGTCAATTTTTCTTCAAATACTGCTCCACTTTCGATTCCACCGCCGAGGGCAATATCGGCCCGGTCAGCGACACCCTGCTGCAGCGCCTGGAAGCTGAATTTACGGTGATAGTGCCGGCGTTTCCGGTGAATGGTCGCACCGTCTACCAGGGACATCTGTTCGTTGGTGATCGCCTGCTCAACGAGAGCGGTATGCAGCACCATCCGCTGACCCCCATGCGCGATGCCGATCTGGTACGAGTGCTGGCGCGGCAGAGCGAGCACCCGGTTGGCCTGCTGGCCTGGCACGAGCTGCAGCGAGGCGCGCAGGCGGCGCGATCACGGCTCGATGCGCTGGCCTCTCGGGGCATGCGCCAGGTGATCTGCGATACCTTGACCGAGGCCGATCTCGATGTCCTCGCCGAAGCGGTGGCCGACTTGCCCTTGGTAACTGGCGGCTCCGGGCTGGGCCAGGCGTTGCCGGCCCAGTACCGCCGCCTTGGCTGGCTCGCCAAGGTAGCCGAGGCGGGGGCTCTGGCGCCGGCCTCAGGCGGTGCTCTGGTGCTGTCGGGGAGCTGCTCGCGTGCCACCCTGGCCCAGGTCGGTGCCTTTCTCGAGCATCACCCTGGCTTTCGCCTCGACCCGCTGGCCCTCGCCGATGGCGAAGACCATCTGGAAGAAGCACTGACCTTTGCCCGTGCCCGCCTTGCCGTAGGGGAGCCGGTGTTGATCTATGCCTCGGCCGCCGCCGAGCGCGTCCGTTGTTTTCAGGAAGCGCTCGGTCGCGACCACGCGGGAGAACTGGTGGAGCAGGCTCTGGGCTGGCTGGCTGTCGCCCTGGTCGATGAGGGCGTGGGGCGGCTGGTCGTTGCTGGCGGGGAGAGCTCGGGGGCGGTGGTATCGGCGCTGGGCGTGCGGGCCATGCGTATCGGCGAGCAGATAGACCCAGGCGTGCCCTGGACCCAGGCCACGCTGGCCGGCCGCAAGGCGCCGCTGTCGCTGGCGCTGAAGTCGGGCAACTTCGGCGGCGAGGATTTCTTCCTGCGCGCCTTCGACATCCTGCCGACCGTAGACGATAGCGGAGGTGGAGCATGAGCATGGCCGACCGTAACCGCCTGCGCGAGCAGATCGCCACGCTCGGCAAGTCGCTGTTCGACCGCGGCTTGACGATGGGGTCAAGCGGCAACATCAGCGTGCGCCTGGACGACGGCGGCTGGCTGATGACGCCGACCAATGCTTGCCTGGGGCGGCTCGACCCGGCGCGCATCTCGCGCCTCGACCGCGACGGCCGATTGCTCGACGGCGATGCGCCGACCAAGGAGCAGTTCCTGCACATGGCAATGTACGCCGAGCGGCCCCTGTCCGGCGCCATCGTGCATCTACACTCGACCCACTCGGTGGCAGTGTCGTGCCTGCCCGATATCGACCCCTGCGACTGCATTCCGCCGCTCACCGCCTATTATGTGATGCGGGTAGGACGCCTGCCCCTGGTGCCCTATCACGTGCCGGGCGACCCCAAGCTGGGGGATGCCGTACGCGGGCTGGCCGGCAAGCACAGTGCCGTGCTGCTGGCCAATCACGGTCCGGTGGTGGCGGGCAGGAACCTGGAGGCGGCGGTCTACGCTACCGAGGAGCTCGAGGAGACGGCGCGGCTCTACCTGCTGCTGCGTGGCCACAATCCGCGTGGTCTGACCCCCGAGCAGGTTGCCGAACTCGAAACGCGCTTTCCCCGCGACTGACACGACACGATGCGAACCGACATGAGACTCGAACGATGATCCGACTCGCCGCCAATCTCTCCATGCTGTTTACCGAGCATGACTTCATCGACCGCATCCAGGCGGCCGCCGAGGCGGGCTTTCGCGGCGTCGAGTACCTGTTCCCCTACGATCACGATCCCCAAGTGCTGGCGAGCGCGCTGCGTGAGGCCGGCGTCGAGCAGGTGCTGTTCAACCTGCCGCCCGGTGACTGGGCAGCGGGGGAGCGGGGCCTGGCCAGCCTGCCCGGGCGCGAGGCCGAGTTCCGCGATGGCGTGATCGAGGCGCTGCGCTACGCCGAGGCGCTCGACTGCCCCCGCGTGCATGCCATGGCCGGGCTGCTGCCGGTGGGTGCCGATGCCGATACGTTGAGGGCACATCGCGCCACCTATATGGCCAACCTGCGCTTTGCCGCCAGCGAGGCGGCCAAGGTGGGTCGGCAGGTGCTGATCGAACCGATCAATACTCGCGACATGCCGGGGTTCTTCCTCTCGCGCCAGGGTCAGGCCATGGCGGTGCTGGAGGAGATTGGGGCCGGCAACCTCAAGCTGCAGTTCGACATCTACCACTGCCAGGTCATGGAGGGCGACCTGATCCGTCACCTGGAGCGTCAGTTCACTGCCATTGCTCACATCCAGATTGCCGGGGTGCCGGAGCGTCACGAGCCGGATGTCGGCGAGGTACATTACCCCGCGCTGTTCGAGCGGCTCGAGCGGCTTGGCTACGAGGGCTGGATCGGCTGCGAGTACCGCCCCGTGGCGGGCACTCGTGAAGGCCTGGGCTGGGGGCGTGGCTACGGGCTCATGAGCTGAGCGAGTCGTAGCTGGCGCCCCTACTGCCAGGCGAATGACTGCCAGATGATCGTCCGCCAACAACGACAACAGGAACGAGAACGCCATGCATATCGTCATTACCGGCGCCGCCGGTTTCCTCGGCCAGCGCCTCGTCGCCCGCCTGCTGGCGAGCGGCGAACTCAGGGGCCAGGCCATCCAGCGCCTGACGCTGGTCGATCAGGTCGAGCCTGAGGTTCCTCCCAGCGATGCAGTCGAAGTCGAGGGGCTGGCCTTGGATATCGCCGAACCCGGCGCGCTCGACGAAGTGCTCGATGCGCGCCCCCAGGTGATCTACCACCTGGCTGCGGTGGTCAGCTCCGCCGCTGAAGCCGACCTGGACCTCGGCATGGAGGTCAACTTCGACGCCACGCGTCTGCTGCTGGAAGGCTGCCGCGAGCGGGGGCTGGCCGCCACACGGCTGGTCATGGCCAGTTCGGTGGCGGCCTACGGCGGCGAGTTGCCCGCGGTGCTCGACGACATGACCGCGCTGCAGCCGCAGAATTCCTACGGCACCCAGAAGGCCATGTGCGAGCTGCTGATCAACGACTACAGCCGGCGTGGCCTGGTCGATGGCTGCGTGCTGCGCCTGCCGACCATCATCGTGCGCCCGGGGCGGCCCAATGCCGCCGCCTCGAGCTTTGCCTCGAGCCTCCTGCGTGAACCGTTGAACGGCGAGGAAGCCGTCTGCCCCGTTCCCACCGAGCTGGCCCTGTTCGTGATGTCGCCGGGCAAGGTGGTCGAGGCGCTGGTGCATGGCGCCGAGGTGCGAGGCGAGGCGCTGGCCCCGTTTCGCGCCTTCATGCTGCCTGGGATCACCGTCACCGTGGCCGAGATGCTGGAGACCCTGCGCCAGGTGGCAGGCGAGGAGGCCCTGGCACTGGTGCGTCACGAGCGTGATCCCGCCGTCGAGGCGATCGTCGCCGGCTGGCCGGCTCGCTTCGATATCCGCCGTGCCCGGGAACTGGGCTTCACCGGCGACCGGGACCTGGGCGAGATCGTCGCGGCATTCATCCAGGAAAGCCGTCGATGAAGCGTCACACAGGGCGGCCAAGGAACTGCCGCTAGCAAACCGAAGGTGTTTCACGACCAAGAGGACACAACAATGAAAACTCAGTTCGTACGCCGTGCTCTCAGCGCCGCCATCGGTGGCGTTACCGCCGCCGCACTGGTCGCCAATGTGCAGGCCGCCCAGGAGGTGAGCCTGGGGCACACGCTCTCTTCCACCTCTCACTATGCCGTGGGCGCCCGGGCCTTCAAGGAGACGCTGGAAACGCTCAGCGATGGCGCCTTCGTGGTCAACGAGCACACCTCCGGGGCGCTGGGCGGCGAGCGGGAAATGATCGAGGGGCTGCAGATCGGCACCGTGGACATCGTCATCACTTCCACCGGCCCGCTCGGCAACTTCGTGCCGGAAACCTATGTGCTCGACCTGCCGTTCCTGTTCGAGAACTACGACCAGGCGCGCTGCGTGCTGGACAGCGAACTCGGTGACGAGCTGCTGGAGAAGATGAGCGGGCACGACCTGGTCGGCCTGGCCTGGTCGGAGAACGGCTTTCGCCACCTCACCAACAGCCGCCGCGAGGTGACCAGCCCCGCCGATGCCGAGGGGCTGCGGGTGCGTACCATGGAGAACGAGGTGCATCAGGAGGCGTTCCGCCAGCTGGGCGCGCGGCCCACGCCAATGGCCTTTCCGGAGCTGTTCACGGCGCTGCAGCAAGGGGTGGTTGACGGCCAGGAGAACCCCATCACGGTGATCGTTGCCACCAACTTCTGGGAGGTACAGGACCACCTCTCGCTCACCGGTCACGTCTATTCGCCAGCGGCAGTGCTGGGTTCGCCGATCCTGCTCGACGGCCTCAGCGACGAGGAACGCGAGTGGTTCCACGAAGCTGCGCGTGCCTCCGCCGAAGCCACTCGTGGCGAGGTCTCGCGGTTGGAAGAGGAGGGCGTGGCGCTGCTGCGCGAGAACGGCATGACGGTGAATACCGACATTGACATCAGCCCCTTCCAGCAGGCCGTGGAACCGGCCTACGAGATCTTCACCAGCCAGTACGGCAGCGAGATGCTGGAGAGGGTGCAGGAGAAGGCCGCCAGTTGTTGATGGCAGGAACTCGACTCTCTTCGCTCAACTTGCCCCCGGCGCCATGCCGGGGGCATGCCTGAGGAATCGTGCGCTCATGGTGGATCTGTTTCTTCGTTTCGAGCGTCAGTTGACGCGCCTGGCCATGGTGGTCGCCGTGGTCATGCTGGTGATATCGGTATCGTTCAGCTTCTATCAGGTACTGACCCGTTTCATTTTCAATGCGCCATCCACCTGGTCGGAAGTGGCCGCTCGCACGGCAATGATCTGGTGCGTGTTCATGGCCGCGGCGGCAACCTTCCGTGGTGGCTACATGATGGCCGTGGAGGCGATCTACAAGGCGGTGCCGCAGCGCCTGGTGCTGGTCCTGGAGGTTGCGATCGTGCTGTGCTGCCTGCTGGTGCTGGCGGTATTGATCCACTTCGGCCTGCTGATGGCCCTGCGGGTCAGCAACCAGACCATGTCGGGCATGAACATCTCCATGGCCTACGCCTATGCGGCCATTCCCATCGGGGCCGGCTTCGCCATGGTGGCGGTGCTGGCCCGCATCCTGGCGCAACTCACCGGACGCGAGCCGGTCGGCCCCGACCTGGGCGACGCCTCGCCCGAAGTGGAGATGCGCGACCTGCGGCAGACGATGCCGGGGAGTGCCGGCGACGCCGACCAGGGAGGGCCGCGTCCATGAACCTGGCCATCGGTCTGTCACTGATCATCCTGTTCGCCTTCGGCGTGCCGATCGCCGTCTCGATCATGCTGGCCTCGATCATCGGCATCGAGTTCTTTACCCGGCTACCGCTGCTGTTGGTGCCGCAGCAGATGTTCATCGGCATCGACAAGTTCCCGCTGATGGCGATTCCGTTCTTCATTCTTGCCGGCAACCTGATGGCGGCGGGGGGCATCTCCCAGCGCCTGGTGGACCTGGCCAAGTCGATCGTCGGTGGCGTGCAGGGCGGGCTGGCGATGACCTGCGTGCTGACCTGCATGATGTTCGCCGCCGTGTCCGGCTCCAGTGTGGCCACGACCTTTGCCATCGGCGCCATCCTGATCCCGGCCATGGTGCGCCATGGCTATCCCAAGCCGCTGGCGGCCTCGATCCAGGCCTCCTCGGCGGAACTCGGGGTGCTGATTCCGCCTTCCATTCCGCTGATCCTGTTCGGCGTCAGCACCGATACCTCCATCGGCCAGCTGTTCCTGGCCGGGGTGGGGCCGGGGCTGTTGATCGGCACGGCGCTGATCCTGTTCCTCTACCTGTTCTGCAAGGTGCGTGGCTATGGCCTCGAGGATCACAAGGACAGCACCAGCTTCGTGATCTCGTTCAAGCGGGCCTGGGCGGCGCTGCTGATGCCGGTGGTGGTGATCGGCGGCATCTACGGTGGCGTGTTCACACCCACCGAGGCCTCGGCGGTGGCGGTGTTCTACGCCCTGGTGGTCGGCGGGTTCTACTACCGCGAGCTGAAGGCCGCCGACCTCTGGCCGATCCTGCGCCAGAGCGTGATCTCCACGGCAGCGGTCATGCTGATCATCGCCGCTGCCTCGCTGTTCAGCTTCCTGATCAGCCGCACTGGCCTGCCGGGCCACATCGCCGGCTGGGTCACCGAGGTGTTCGACAGCCCCATGACCTTCCTGCTGGCGGTCAACGTGCTGCTGCTTCTCGTCGGCATGTTCATCGAGACCTCTGCGGCGATCCTGGTGCTGGCGCCGATCCTCACGCCGATCGCCATGCAGTTCGGCGTCCACCCGGTGCACTTCGGCCTGATCATGGTGGTCAACCTGGCGCTGGGCATGATCACGCCGCCGCTGGGGGTCAACCTGTTCGCCGCCTGTGCGGTGGCGCGGATCTCCATCGACCAGATGCTGCCTTGGCTGGCACGTTTCGTGCTGGTGGTGCTGGCCTGCCTGGTGGCGATCACCTACATGCCGTGGATCTCGCTGGGCCTGGTATCGCTGGTTTACTAGAAGGAGCCCTACACGAGGAACAACAACAATGAACAAGGAGGAAACATGACCGCTCTGCCCGTAACACCCCCGAGCGACGCGCTGATCGGCGGCGAGTGGGTACCGACCCAGGCGCTGCTGGAGGTCGAGACACCGTCCAGTGGGCAGGTCATTGCCCGGATCGCCCGCTGTCAGGCCGAGGAAGTGATGGTGGCGGTGGATGCCGCGCGACGCGCCTTCACCGGCAGCGTGGGCGACTGGGCGCGCTGGACGGCCCGGCGCCGCGGCGAGTGGCTGATGGCCTTCGCCGATGCCATCGATGCCGACCGCGACAACCTGGCGGCGCTGGAGTGCGCCGACACCGGCAAGCCAATGACCCAGGCCCTTGGCGACATCGCCGCCTGCGCCCGCTATTTCCGCTTCTACGGCGGCGGTGCCGACAAGCTGCACGGCGAGACGATTCCCTTCGACGAAGGCTTCGCCGTGCTGACCCTGCGCGAGCCTTACGGCGTCTGCGCGCAGATCATTCCCTGGAACTATCCGGCACAGATCTTCGGGCGCTGCGTGGCAGCTGCCCTCGCCACCGGCAATACCGTGGTGCTCAAGCCCGCGGAGGATGCCTGTCTGAGCGTGCTGCGCCTGGCCCAACTGGCCCAGGAAAATGGTCTGCCCTCGGGGGTGCTCAACGTGGTGCCGGGGCTGGGCCGCGAGGCGGGGGCGGCGCTAGCCGCGCATCCCGGTATCGACCATCTCTCCTTCACCGGCTCGCCGGAGACCGGCACCCACGTGGCCCAGGCGGCGGCGGTACATCACGTGCCGGTGACCCTGGAGCTGGGCGGCAAGTCGCCGCAGATCGTCTTCGCCGACGCCGATCTCGAGGCCGCACTCGAAGCCGTGGTGCGCGGTATCGTGCAGAACGCCGGGCAGACCTGCTCGGCCGGCAGTCGCCTGCTGGTGGAGGCCGGCTGCGCCGAACAGGTGCTGGGCGAACTGGCAGAGCGTTTCTCGGCGCTGCGCTGCGACGCCGGCGAGGCGGATGCCGACTGCGGTCCCTTGATCAACGCCCGCCAGAAGGCCAGGCTCGAGGCACGACTGGAGTCGGCCCGGGCCAGCGGCGTTCGCGTGGCGGCGCAGGGCCAACTGGCAGCAGGCGCCCCGGCGGGTGGCCATTTCGTGGTTCCCCAGTTGCTGACCGACATTCCCAACGGTCACGAGGTGCTGCGCGAAGAGCTGTTCGGCCCGGTGCTGGCGGTGCAGGTGTTTCGCGACGAGACCGAGGCGCTGCGCCTGGCCAATGCCACCGACTTCGGCCTGTGCGCCGGTATCTGGACTCGCGACGGCGGGCGCCAGCTGCGCCTGGCCAAGGGCATCCGCAGCGGCCAGGTGTTCGTCAACAACTACGGCGCGGGGGGCGGTATCGAGCTGCCGTTCGGCGGCGTGGGGCGCTCCGGGCACGGGCGTGAGAAGGGCTTCGAGGGGTTGCGCAGCTATACGCGCTTGAAGACCGTGGCGATCAAGCACGGCTGACCCCCTCATTCGCCAGCCAGAATTCGCCAGCAAGGAGAAGGACATGAAAGAGTCACGCAAGGTCGGCCTGGTCGGGGTTGGCCTGATGGGGCATGGCATTGCCGCCAACCTCCTGCGCGGCGGCCATACGCTGTGCTTCCTGGAGCACCCGGGCAACCAGCCGGTGGAGGATCTGCTGGCCGCAGGGGCCGTGGCCAAGGGCAGTGGACGCGAGGTGGCCGAGGCCGCCGAGGTGGTGCTCCTCTGCGTCACCGGCTCGCCTCAGGTGGAAGCGGTGCTGTTCGAGCCCGGCGGGGTACTCGAGGGGCTGGCGCCCGGGACCGTGGTGATCGACTGTTCCACGGCGCTGCCGAGCTCCACCGAGCGGGTGGCCGAGCGAGTGGAAGCGGCGGGCGGACGTTTCCTCGACGCGGCCATGACGCGCACGCCCAAGGAGGCCGAGGAGGGGCGCCTGAACCTGATCGTCGGTGCGCCCGATGCGCTGTTCGTCGAGGTGCGCCCGCTGCTCGAATGCTTTGCCGAGAACATCGCCCACGCCGGGCCGGTGGGGGCAGGGCATACGCTGAAGCTGTTGCACAACTTCGTCTCGCTCGGTTTCACCGCGGTGCTGGCGGAGGCTGCGGCGGCCTCGCGCCGGGCCGGCATCGACGATGCTGCTTTCCTCGACGTACTGGGCAAGGGCGGCGGCGGTGGGGTGATCCTCGAGCGCCTGCGCCCCTTCATCGAAGCCGGCGATCCCTCGGGTTTCCGCTTCAGCGTGGCCAACGCACTCAAGGACATCGGCTACTACCGCACCATGAGCGAGGATCTCGCCGCCGAGCATGGCGTGGCGGAGGCGGTGCTTGCGCTCTATCGGCAAGCCAGCGATGCCGGCCATGCCGAACGCCCGGTGCCGGAACTGGTCAGCCTGCTGGAAGGGAAATGAGTTCAGGCTTCGGTGGCGTCGGCTTCGGGCAGGCGTCGTAGCGGATCCTGGCGGAAGTAGTGCGTGAGTAGCTCGTAGAGGTCGGGATAGGCGCCGCTGAGCACGTCGGGAGCGGAGAAGAAGTATTCGCAGCACACCGCGAAGCACTCGCCGGGGTGGGTGGCGGCATAGTCGTCGATGGGCGGTTCCTCGCCGCGTTCGAGGTACGCCTGCAGGTCGTCCCACACTGCCGTGAACACGCGGTGCCACTCCTTGGGGTCCATGTCGCGCGGTAGCGGCGGGAAGCCGTCGACGTCCAGCGAGTTGCCCATGTCGAGCTTGTGGGCGAGCTCGTGGATCACCACGTTGAAGCCGCTGAAGTCACCGCTCTCCATCAGGTCGGGAAAGGCCACCACCACCGGTCCCTGGGCCGAGGTCTCGCCGGCACGCTCGTCCTCGTAGGCGTGCATCACGCCGAACTCGTCCAGCTCCTCGACCTGGCGGTGGAAGGCGTCCGGCAGGATCAGGATCTCGTGGAAGCCGGAGAAGGCTTCGTCGTGGTCGTCGTCCGACCAGCCCAGCGTCAGCAGGCAGGCCTGGGCGGCCAGGGCCAGTTGCGCGGCCTCGTCGAACGGCGTGCTCTGGGCCAGCTCTGGGTGCATGCTCATGCGCTTGGTGTGGAGGAAGCGCCAGGCGCGCCGTCCCAGCCGCTCCGCCTCGTCATCGCCGAGAAAGGCCAGTAGCGGCAGGCGCGAGCGAGCCTCGGCCCAGGCCTCCTGGGGAAACGGGTGGCGGGCCTCGAAGCGTTCGGCCCGCCAGCGACGCAGACGGCCAAGCATGGTTCAGCCCTCTTCCTGCCTGGCACCGGACTTCCACGACCAGTCGCGCCAGCGCAGGTCGAAGAGATCCTTGCGCCGGTCCTTGAGGTTGGTCACCGAGCCTTCGGCGCGCACCACGGTGAGGCGGGTGAGGTCGAGGTCGGAGAAGATCACCATCTCGGTATTGGGCGTGGTCTCGGAGAGCACCGCGTCGTGGGGGAAGGCGAAGTCGGAAGGCGAGAACACCGCCGACTGGGCGTACTGGATGTCGAGGTTGCGGATCGACGGCACGTTGCCCACGCTGCCGCACAGCACCACGTAGCACTCGTTCTCGATCGCCCGCGCCTGGGCGCAGTGGCGCACCCGCAGGTAGCCGTTCTTGGTATCGGTCCAGAACGGCACGAAGAGGATGTCCATGTCCTGGTCGGCCAGCAGCCGGCCGAGTTCGGGGAACTCCACGTCGTAGCAGATCAGGATGCCGACACGCCCGGCGTCGGTGTCGAACACGCGCAGCTCGTCGCCGCCCTCGATCACCCATTCGCGGCGCTCCTGGGGCGTGATGTGCAGCTTGGACTGGTGCTCCACGTCGCCGTCGCGGTGACACAGGTAGCTGACGTTGTAGAGCCGGCCGTCCTCACGCTCCTCGATCATCGAACCAGCGATGATGTTGATGTTGTAGGACACCGCCATGCGTGACAGCTCGTTCTTGAACTGTTCGGTGAAGCCCGCCAGGTAGCGGATGGCGGCGATCTGGTCCTGCTGGGTGGCGCGGTCCTGCAGCCCCATCAGCGGCGCGTTGAACAGCTCCGGGAAGACGGCGAAATCACTCTGGTAGCTGGAGATGGCGTCGACGAAATATTCCACCTGCTGCAGCACCGATTCCACCGACGCGCATTCGCGCATCTGCCACTGCACGGCGCCGACGCGTACCTGGGTGGGGCGGTTCTCCAGCACCCGCTCGGCGGGTTCATAGAGAATGTTGTTCCACTCCAGCAGGGTGGCGTAGCCCTGTGACTTCTCGTCCTCCGGCAGGTACTTGCGCAGCAGCCGCTTGACCTGGAAGTCGTTGGCCAACTGGAACGAGAGGATCGGGTCGTGGATCTCCTTGCGCGCCACCCGCTCGATGTACTCGGTGGGGCTGAGGTCCGGGTATTCGTGATAGTTGGGGATGCGCCCGCCGGCGAGTATCGCGCGCAGGTTGAGCGAGCGACACAGCTCCTTGCGCGCTTCGTAGAGGCGCCGGCCCAGGCGGTAGCCGCGATAGTCGGGGTGGATCAGCACATCCAGCCCGTACATGGCGTCGCCTTCGGGGTCGTTGAGGATGATCTCGCGATTGCCCACCAGGTCGTCGTACTTGTGCGGGTTGGAGAACTCGTCGTAGTCGACCCGCACGGTCAGTGCCACGCCCACCAGCCGCTCGTCGTCCTCGATGGCGATCTGGCCGTCGGGAAACTCCTGGATCAGCCGATCGATGGTGTGCTGCGGCCAGGCGCCGCCGATGTCGTCGTAGACGGCATCCATCAGCTGCTTGAGCTGCGGGTAATCGTCCTGCGTCAGGTTGCGGAGATTGAGGTGCAGGTCGTCAAGGGACATTGCGCTCGGTTCCTGATCAGGGTGAAGAACGAATTCTAGCACGCCGGGTAGAGGGCCCGATTGTTACCGTTCGGTCGCCATTCCGTCACCGCTCCGTCATCGAAAGGCGCCAGGATGGCCACACATCGTCGAATTTGCGGCTACGCTGAGTTCGGGAGAGTCAATGACAGCCATGCCACGCCTTCACGGGCAACGCGGACGCAGCATGAACCCAGACAACAACAATCAGGATCATAACCAGACCCAGAGCGCACACAGCCACCTATCCGGCCCACAGGTAGGCTCGAGGGAGCGTCAGCGCATCCGGCTCGAGGCCGTGAGCAAGCGCTGGGGCGAGTCCACCGCCGTCGACGACATCGGCTTCGACGTGACGCCTGGCGAATTCGTCATCCTGCTCGGCCCCTCGGGCTGCGGCAAGTCGACCACGCTGCGCATGATCGCCGGCCTCGAGCAGGCCAGTGGAGGGCGCATCCACATCGGTGAGCGCGATGTCACCCACCTGCCACCGGGCGATCGCGGTATCAGCATGGTGTTCCAGTCCTACGCGCTGTTTCCCCACCTGAGCGTGGCCGACAACATCCTCTTCGGCCTGCGCAGCCGCAAGGTGCCCAGGGCCGAGCAGCGCGAACGGCTGGCGCGAGTCGCCGGGCTGGTCGATCTCGAAGCCTACCTGGAACGCAAGCCGGCCCAGCTCTCCGGCGGCCAGCGCCAGCGGGTCGCGCTGGCCCGGGCGATCATCTCCGAACATCCCATCTGCCTGATGGACGAGCCGTTGTCCAACCTCGATGCCCGCCTGCGCGGCGAGATGCGCCGCGAGATCAAGGCGCTGCAGCGGCGCCTCGGCATGACGGTGATCTACGTTACCCACGACCAGGTCGAGGCGATGAGCATGGGCGACCGGGTGATCCTGATGCAGGATGGCCGCATCGTGCAAGACGGCTCGCCCGACGAACTCTACGACCGGCCGGCGACGGCTTTCGCGGCCAGCTTCATCGGCAGCCCGGCAATGAACCTGGTGCCGCTCGCCGCTGCCGCCGACGGGGCGGTGATCGAAGGCGAGCCGCACTGCAGCGTGGCGGCGCACGAGGCCAAGGGCCACTGGCTCGGCGTTCGCCCCGAGGATATCCGCTTGCTGCCGGCCGACGCCCCCGGCGTGCCTGCCGAAGTGATCGATGCCGAGTACCTGGGTGCCGACAGCATCGTGCGGCTGCAGGTCGGCAGCCAGCAACTGCGTGCGCGGATCGAAGGCAAGCCGGCGATGACGGCCGGCGCTGCCTGTCGGCTGCAGTGGCGGCGTGAGGCGGTCCACTTCTTTGCCGCTGACGACGGCCGCCGCCTGGCGATCATTGGACACGATCTCGCCGCGCCGCCGGGCCGGCATCGTTTCGAGCCGCACCCGCAACACTCTCCGCAGCCGGGTGCGGCGGCTTCCGCAGTGCAAGACAACGAGGCCCGGGCCTCGTCCCATCATGCAGGGAACGACTCTTCAGGAGTGAACCGATGAACGCACGCTTCACACTCACAAAGGCCGGCAGAATGGGCGCAACGGCCATGGCCGGCCTGCTGGTCGCCGGCTCGCTGAATGCCCAGGCCCAGACCGAGCTGACCATGTACTACCCGGTGGCGGTGGGCGGCGCCCTGACCGACGTGATCGACGGCCTGGTGGCCGAGTTCGAGAACGAGCACCCGGACATCACGGTGAACGCCATCTATGCCGGCAACTACGACGACACCCGCGTGCGGGCAATGTCGGCTATCGAAGCGGGAGACGCGCCGCAGCTTTCGGTGCTGTTCTCCATCGACCTGTTCGACCTGCTGGAGCAGGACGCCATCGTCGCCTTCGATGAGGTCATCGAGAGCGACGAGGAGCGCGAATGGCTCGACGGCTTCTACCCGGGACTGATGGAAAATGGGCAGATTGACGGCCAGACCTACGGCATTCCCTTCCAGCGCTCGACCATCGTGCTCTACTGGAACAAGGACGCCTTCGAGGCGGCCGGGCTCGACCCCGAGACGCCCCCCGAGACCTGGGAGGAGATGGCCGAGATGGCCGCCGCGGTGCGCGAGGCGTCGGGCGGTGAACAGTGGGGCGTCATGGTGCCCTCCACCGGCTACCCCTACTGGATGTTCCAGGCCTTCGCCTTCCAGAACGGCCACCGGTTGATGAACGAGGAGGGCACCGAGATCTACTTCGACGACCCCGCCGCCATCGAGGCGCTGGAGTACTGGGTTTCGCTCGCCGAGGAGCACGAGGCGATGCCCGACGGCACCATCGAGTGGGGCACGCTGCGCCAGAACTTCCTCGAGCAGTCCACCGCCATGATGTGGCACAGCACCGGCAACCTCACCGCGGTGCGCAACGAGGCCTCCTTCGATTTCGGCGTGGCCATGCTGCCCATGAACACCCAGCGCGGCAGCCCCACCGGCGGCGGCAACTTCTACCTGTTCAAGGGCAGCAGCGAGGAGGAGCAGCGCGCGGCGATGACCTTCATCCGTTGGATGACCGACCCGGAGCGTGCCGCGGCCTGGTCGATCGAGACCGGCTACATGGGCGTAAGCCCGGCCTCCTACGAGACCGAGGCGCTGCGCAACTACGTCGAGGAGTTCCCGCCCGCGGCGGTGGCCCGCGACCAGCTCGAGCACGCCACCGCGGAACTGGCCACCTACCAGGGCGGACGCGTACGCCGGGCGCTGGACAACGCCGTGCAGGCGGCGCTGACCGGCCAGATGTCGCCCGAGGAGGCGCTCAAGCAGGCCCAGGCGGAAGCTGACGCGGCGCTGCGACGCTACGCTCGCTCACGTTGAGGCCAGACTTGGCGCATACGCAGGAGGGCGCCGGGGACAAAGGTCAATGAGGAGGCGCTGTGAATCCCTCCTTGGACGCTACATTTGCCATCCATGGCAAATGACCTCCTCATTGACCTATCCCCGGCGCCGACGCGGCGCAGGAGGCAAGCCATGCTGATCCACAATGCCGACCGACGCATGCAGATCTATGGCGCGCTGTTGCTGCTGCCGGCGGCGGTGCTGCTCGGCACCTTCGCCTACCTGCCCACCGTGGCAACGCTGATCAACAGCTTCTTCCTGCCCGGCTTTCGCGGCGCCCCGCCGGAGTTCGTCGGGCTCGAGAACTACGCCATGCTGGTCGAGGACCGCACCTTCTGGCGGGTGGCACGCAACAACCTGATCTATGCGCTGGGTACCATTCCTACCTCCATCGCCCTGGCGCTGGGCATGGCGCTGTTCGTCAATGCCCGCCTGCCGGGGCGGGGCTTCGTGCGCATGGCCTACTTCACGCCGACCATCCTGCCGATGATCGCCGCGGCCAACATCTGGATGTTCTTCTACGCCCCGCAGATCGGCCTGTTCAACAAGCTGCTCGGCGCGCTGGGGCTCTCCGGCGTCAACTGGCTGGGCGACCCCGGCGTGGCGCTGACCTCGGTGATCGTGATGACGGTATGGAAGGAGGCCGGCTTCTTCATGATCTTCTACCTGGCGGCGCTGCAGAGCATTCCGCCCGAACTCAAGGAGGCCTCGGACCTGGAGGGCACCAGCCGCTGGAGCTTCTTCTGGCGGGTGACCTTCCCGCTTTTGATGCCGACCACACTGTTCGTGCTGATCAACGCGCTGATCAATGCCGTGCGTGTGGTCGACCACCTGTTCATCCTGACCAAGGGCGGGCCCAACAACGCCACCAACCTGCTGCTCTACTACGTCTACGAGAACGCCTTCTCGTTCTTCGACCGCACCTACGCCGCCACCATCACGGTGGTGATCCTGCTGGTGCTGGCAGTGGTGGCCACGCTCAAGTTCACCGTGCTCGACCGCAGGACGCACTACCAATGAACCGGACCGTCAACCCCGCTTTCGGACGCCGCCCGTTTGTCCTGCGGGTGCCAAGCCTCGAGACGACGGCCGCCTGGCTGCTGGCGATCATCTGGATCTTCCCACTCGTCTATGCGGTATGGGCCGCCTTCCATCCGCCGGCCTACATGGTGCGCTTCGATTTGTTCGCCCCGCTGACACTGGACAACTTCGCCAATGCCTGGGCCCAGGCGCCGTTCGCCCGCTACTACCTCAACACCTTCCTGCTGGTCACCGGCGTGGTACTGGCGCAGTTCCTGGTCTGCACCCTGGCGGGTTTCGCCTTCGCCCGCTTCCCCGTTCCCGGTCGCGACGTGCTGTTCATGTTGGTGCTGATCCAGCTGTTCGTCTTTCCCGAGGTGCTGATCGTCGAGAACTACCGCATCGCCAGCGGCCTGGGCCTGGTCGACACCATCACCGGCATCGGCCTGCCCTACGTCGCCAGCGCGTTCGGCATCTTCCTGCTGCGCCAGACCTTCAAGACCATTCCCCGCGAGCTGGAGGAAGCCGCCCGGGTAGAGGGCTGCGGCTGGATGGCGATCCTGCTCAAGGTCTACGTGCCCTTGGCCAAGCCGACCTACCTGGCCTACGGCCTGGTCTCGATCAGCCACCACTGGAACAACTTCCTATGGCCGCTGGTGGTGACCAACTCGGTGGAGAGCCGCCCGCTCACCGTAGGGCTGGGCATCTTCTCGGCGCCGGAAACCGGCGTCAACTGGGCCACCGTCAGCGCCGCCACGCTGCTCAGCATCGCCCCGCTGCTGGTCGCCTTCCTGCTGTTCCAGCGCCAGTTCGTGCAGTCGTTCCTGAGGGCGGGGATTCGCTGAATTTTCATTCTCGGCGACCCTGGCACGGCCTTCGGCCTCACATTATCCAGGATTCCATTGAGCCGATTCTCGCGCCGTGAAACCGCAGGCATCGACCCAGGAGCTGCAGGTCCAGCAACAAAAGTTGATTCAGGCCGACAAGATGACCTCGCTTGGAATTCTGGTCTCGGGCGTGGCGCACGAGATCAACAATCCCTGCAGCCTGGTGACGATGAACCTGGCAATGCTCAGGGAGGTGCCGGCAGGGGCCGGTCCACCTGCCGCAGGCTCTCGATCGCCTATTGGCAGGTCGGAGTCTTCATTTTGCCGCGCAGGATGATGATGCCCGCTGGTGGGAGTTCGATGGGATATCCAGCGCCAGATATGGCCGTAGGTAGTGACGCCTTGGTGCACTTCGTCAAGCGAGTAGCGCCGCGCTTTGCTGGCGCCATCTCCAGTGCCCAGCACGGGTTGGACAGCAACTTGACGAAGGGGGTGAAAAATCGAATCAAATAGTCGATGAGCTATGGTGAACTCGCGGATTAACACTTCCTTAGGAGTCTATGGCTTACTTTTGTAAGTATTATATTACCATGGTGTAATACATGGCTTACAAGGTGTCGGGGTGTAATCTTACAGAACGATTCCATTATTCTTATCGACTAATTTAGAGATTTAATATAATGTGTGGACGGCTGGGAAGTTAATGTGACTGATCGTGGCGATTTTCTTCAAGGTGAATTCTGGGAGTTATTTTTGGGATGAGTTAAGGGAGGAGGCGTGGCTTACGTAGTTGGGAGAGAGTGCGTAAATTGTAAGCACACGGACTGCGTGGATGTATGTCCAGTCGATGCATTTCGAGAGGCAAGGGAGTTGCTTGTTATCTGCCCAGATACTTGTATAGATTGTGGCGTTTGTGAGCCTGAGTGTCCGGAGGATGCAATATTTTCTGCGTGTGAGGCTGGTGGTTGTCAAGAAGAGTACATCCAGCTAAACCGCCTCTTGTCAGAGGGGGCTCCTAAGATAACTAAAAGTCTTTCCAAGAGAAGTCGCGGTGTTGTTGATGTTTCTTATGTCCCGTGAAAATACATTTGTGTGAAAATGGAGGTGATCGAATGGGAAGGGATTGTGTCGATGTTTTAGATTGGATTGAAAAAAGTGTATGTCTTTCTTCAGTTGAGTGGGAGGGGTTTAACAAGGACTTTGGGCTGAGAGAGAGGCTGAATTTTAGTTGCGGGGAGTTGGTGTGTGCTGCCTTTGAGGGTGGTGACAAGAAGGCAAGAGAAAATGTTCATAAATGCCTTGCGGCTATTTATAATATTGATTTTTCGGCCGTTGCACTTGAAAAGATTGATGTTGAAACACAGCCCATACTTAGAGATGTTGCCTCTGTGTTAGAAAAGGCAATTCTTGACTACGAGACTGGCTTGGTTGCCGAGTCTATGCTCACTGGATACCCTTGCGGTGGTAAAGAATATGTAAAATGGCTGAAGAGGTTGATTTCCAGTCATAAGTCTAGTGTACATCCTGTATACAATGACTACATATCAGAGCATGCAGATGCCGATGACCTGGCATTCTATCTGATTCAAGAATCTAGCCTGGATCCCCGCTTCGATGACATCCTGGCGCTTATGCAGATCGGCCTGCCTGTCGACCAGAAGCTTGAGCTTGGTCAGAACTATTGGGATGAAATGGGAAATGGCAACCCTGATAAAGTACACTCTCATCTGTTCCAGTCTGCTCTATCTTCCCTAGATATCAGTGCGCAGCGGATTAATAAGGAGATGCTTCCTGAAGCTCTGGTTCAGGGGAGTTTGTCGGCGTGCCTAGCCTTATCACGGCGCCACTATTTTAAAGCAGTCGGCTATTTCGGCGTCACGGAGTACCTTGCGCCAAGACGATTCAAGCATGTCGTGAAAGCTTGGCGGCGTAATGGGTTGCCTGAGGTAGGTGTCGAATATCACGATCTTCACATTGTGATCGATACACAGCATGCAAATGGCTGGTTTAACCATGTCGTTGCGCCTCTTGTCGAGAAAGATTCGGCAATTGGTCGTGATATCGCCCTTGGTGCCGCTATACGCTTGAATACATCTTCCCGGTATCTGGATCAGCTATTGAAGTGCTTCGAGAAGAATCGCGAAGCTGCATCCGTGTAATAGAGCATAAAATCTAACGGAGATGTGTTATGGCTCTAAATGAGAGCGGATTTGCTATCATTGAACTCCCTGAAATTGGAGGGAGGGTGATAGATAGCTTTAACAGACTTGTGGCGGATCCTTATATTGGGAATGGCAATCGGTATCGTCGATTCTCTCAATACAAGATGATTTTCTCGGGTGGGGAGTGGAAGTTTCATATGCTGCCACATCGCCCGTACATGACCTTTCCGAAGTACAATAAGGTGGCCGGCGGGATCAAACGCCACTACGAGCCCCTGGAGGTGGACTTCACACCTTATATCGCTGAGGGCGCCAAGTCGATCCCTCTCGATACATCTGACGAGTGGCAGATCAATGTACACCAGTACCGGGTGATCACGAATTCGGAGGTGGTAGGAGTCACGGTTCCTGAGGGCCCCCATCAGGATGGGCATGATTATGTGATGATCGCCGTCATTCGGCGGAGCCGTGTGACAGGGGGTGAGATGAGCCTTCTCCCGGTGGGCGGAGAAGGCGAGGCCTTCTTCAAGACCACTGTACTGGATGGCCAGGCAGCTCTGCTGGATGACCGACGCATGTTCCACTATGTCTCCGAGATCGAGCCCGTGGAAGAGGAGGGCCACCGAGACATTTTCGTCATTGCCTTTTCCCGATGGGCCGATCGATGGCACGGCGATGACTTCGAGAAAAAAGTGGTTGAAGAGAGTGAGCTATCACCAGCGGCAGAAGTTTCATAATCCAAAGCCAGTAGGACAGGAGAGCAACAATGGATCAGTTTGATCGCAACATCCTTTTCAGCCGCATGATCGGTCTTGTTTCGCAGCCTGAGCTAGATGCCTTGGCGGGCAAGCGCGTGGCCGTCCCGGGCTGCGGGGGAACCGGCTTCACGTACGCTGAGTGTCTAGCGCGTATGGGAGTAGGGGGCATCAATATCGCGGATGCCGACACCTTCGGCCCCGAGAACATGAATCGTCAGTTCGGCTGTACTGTCGATACCATCGGCCTGAAGAAGTCTCAAGTGCTCTCTGAACGGCTGAAAGCGATCAATCCTGCGATAGATGTGCAGGTGGTCGACTTCCTCACCGAGGACAATGTCGATGAGTACCTGGAGGGTGTCGACGTGGTATGCGATACCCTGGATTTCTTCGTCGCGACGCCGCGACGACTCCTCTACAAGGCTGCACGCGCTAAGGGGATTACGGTCATCATTTGCTGTCCGGTCGCCTTCGGGGTGACGGCGCACGTTTTCGAGCACGACGGTATCACCTTTGAGTCCTTCTTCGGGATCAATGATGCCCAGTCCGAGACGGAGCAACTGGTACGGTTCGGCCAAGGTCTCACGCCGTCCAGCCTGTTCAAGGCCTACACAGAGTCTCCAAGCCTGGATTTCGAAGCTAAGTCGGTCGCCTCTCTCAGTGCTTCCTGCCTGATGGCAACATCGTTTGGCTCCATGCTGGCGCTTATGAAGCTCTTGAATATCGAGCCCGGGTTAAAGCCGGCACCCTACTCCTATGAATTCGATCTGCGCGCCGGCGCTTTCAAGGAAAATCTCACCGAGGCTAGTGCTGGCGAGGCCGGTGCCACCGAATCATCGGGGTATGCGGCATCGGTTGGCAGTGCATGACCAGCCATTAGCAGAAGGGGCGGTAACGGTGGAAACCATAAGCATTCGTGACTGGGTGTTCCAGGAGGCCGAGGGGCGCTACGACATTGATCTAGGAGACAGCAACGCTCCCTGCTGGAAGGTCGGAGATCTCCCGGACACAAGCCAGGTCGTGCTGGATTACGGGGCCGATCGGGGCACCACTGTGCTCCGTGAGCATGTCGCTGAACTCTATGGCTGTAGCACGCGTGCTATCGGCATTACGCATGGAGGGCAGGAGGCCCTGTACCTCCTCTACCGGACGCTGCTCAAGCCTGGTGATCATCTGATCACCTTCCGGCCTGGCTGGCAGCAATCCTGGCTGGTGCCTGAGCGCAGTGGGTGTACCGTTACCGCTCTGCCGTATGGCGATGGCTTTCGGATCGATTTTGCCCAGCTTGTGGCGGCATTTCGCCCCACAACACGGGCCATCGTGATCAATACCCCATGCAACCCAACGGGGAAGGCTTTGACGGCCGCTGAGCGTGACATGCTGCTCCAACTGGCCAGGTCATACGACCTGTACCTGATAGCGGACGAAGAGTATCTCTGCGATTTCTCGGAATCGCTGGTGCATGAAGACTCGAGAGTGATATCGGTCTCTGGGCTTTCCAAGGTCTATGGGGTGCCTGGGCTGCGCATCGGCTGGCTATGTGGTGACGAAACTGTCGTGGCCAACGCAATGGAGTACAAGCATTTGACCACAATATCCAATTCGGTACTCTGCGAGCATCTCGGATCCACGCTGCTTGCACGGCGTTCCGATCTATTGGAGGGTTATAAGACGCTCCTTAAGGAAGGGTATGTGACTCTCCAGCGCTGGGTAGCCTCATGTGGCGGCCAGGTTTCGATTGTCGAACCGGAAGGCACTCCTTTCTGCTGGGTCAGGCTGCATGTCCCAGGGTCCTCTCTGGAGTTCTGCCGGAAGGTGCTGCATGACATGGGGGTACTGACGATGCCCGCTGAACTGTTCGGCGAGAAGCATGGCATGCGCTTGACCTTCGTGCGCCCCACGGCCGAACTCGAGGAAGGTCTTTCCAGGATCAAGTCGGTTCTCCTTGAGTCGGCAGGCCAGATAGCCTAGCTGACAGAGGTTGATTTTTCACTGTCAGGCTGTTGCGTCTCAGTGCCGGCCTGTTGTAACGCCGCGCTGGCGCTGAGGATAAGGTGACCAATATGAAGAGTGTGTTTATCGATGGTGAGTCAGGAACTACGGGGCTTCAGGTTCGTGAGCGTCTGGCTCGCCACCCCCAGATCGAAGTCGTAAGTATCGATCCGAAACTCAAGCGCGATGTGAACGAAAAGCGTCGTCTGATGCGGGAAGTGGATGTCGCCGTGCTCTGCTTGCCGGATGCGGCAGCGAAAGAGGCGGCGGCGCTGGCGCAAGAGGTAGGCTGTCGCGTGCTCGACGCGAGTTCGGCTCACCGAACCGCCGAGGGGTGGGTCTTTGGGTTACCGGAGCTCAACGACCGGCAGCGCGTCGCGATTGCTGGTGCGCAGTGTGTGGCCAATCCCGGGTGCTACGCCACAGGAGCTATTTTGATGCTGGCACCCTTGGTGTCTGCTGGGGTTCTGTCGGCAGATGATATCTACGCCATCAATGCCGTCTCGGGCTATTCCGGGGGGGGCAAGCAGCTCATCGAGCGCTATGAGAGCGGGGAGTCCCAGAACCCCGCTGTGGCGGCCTATGGCCTGGATTTTCAGCACAAGCATGTCCGGGAGATCCAGGTGCTCAGCGGCCTGGCCCATGCCCCTATCTTCATTCCGAGTGTGGGGGACTACCGCCAAGGAATGCTGGTGAGCATCCCGCTGCAGGAGGTAAGCGGCAGACAGCTGGATCGCCTGCAGGACACTTTCGAAGCGTCTTATCGCGCGGAAGACTTCGTGAAGCTCCAAGCCTTTAACAAGGTCGATCCGGATACGGCGCCGTTCCTAACGCCACATGGCTTGGATGGTAGCAACGAGGTACATATTCATCTCTTCGGATCCGAAGATGGTTCCCGGGGCCTGTTGGTGGCCAAGCTGGATAACCTCGGCAAGGGCGCTTCCGGTGCGGCAGTGCAAAACCTGAATCTGATGCTGGGGCTCGATGAGTCCCTCGGCGTCGACATTCGTTGAAGGAGCTGCCGTTGGAATTTATCAAATACGATGCCCTGGGGAATGACTATCTGGTTCTCGATCCTGCTTCTTGCGACCTTATCCTGGACCCGGCGGCCATTCGGCGTATCTGCGACCGTCACCACGGTCTCGGGAGCGACGGCATTTTGTACGGCCCCCTCCTTGATAATGGGCAGTACGGGCTGCGCATCTTCAATCCGGATGGCACAGAGTGCGAGAAGAGTGGAAACGGGCTGAGGATCTTTGCTCGGTACCTGCGCGATGCGGGCTATGTGACGGCAGAGACGGCGCAAGTCCACCTAATGATGTCGGATACGGTGGTGGATGTGGCCTATCTGGGCGGCCAGGACGACTTGATCCAGGTAGCGATGGGGCACTATACCCTGAGGTCGAGTGAGATTCCGGTCCTGCTGGATGCTCCCGTCGTTCTGGGAGTGAAGATGCAGGTGGGGCAGCACTCGCTGACCGCCTCCTGCGTCAACTTGGGCAACCCGCACTGTGTCGTGCTGGACCTGCCTGTTACGGAGAACACGGCGCGTACGGTGGGGCCTGCGCTCTGTGAATCCGATCTTTTCCCGGAAAGGGTCAATGTCCAGATCACGCGTGTCGTTGATCGCCAGACACTCGAGATCGAAATCTGGGAGCGTGGCGCAGGCTACACCCTTGCTTCTGGCAGCTCCAGCTGCGCGGCGGCCATTGCCTGTCACCAGTTGGGCCTTGTCGATGCTGAGGTGACGGTGCACATGCCGGGCGGAACTGTCAACGTGCAGATCGATAAGGCAACCGGCGTTCATCTGACGGGCCCAGTGAAAGCGGTCTTTGCCGCCAATCTGTCGCAAGACCTGAACTCCTACCTCGCTAAGGATAAGTGAGACCTACAACATGAGCTTTACCCATCGCGAAGCAACCATTGACGACCTGCCCCGAATCGTCGAGATCTACAACCACGCCATCGAGACGCGGCAGAGTAACTGTGATGTGGAGCCTCTGACGGCTGAGTCCCGTGAGGCGTGGCTCCACAGCCATCGCGGCAGCCGCCGACCGATCTGGGTGGCTGAGGATTCTGCGGCGCCGGAGAGGGGGGTGATCGGGTACCTGAACTACTCCTACTTCATGAACGATCGGCCCGGCTACTTCATTACGTCCGACATGGGCTTGTACCTCCATCCGGACTATCAGGGGAAGGGGCTGGGGAGCTATATCTTGGGGCAGGCAATCGAGCATGCCCCGGCCATGGGTATCGAGGTGCTGGCGACCACCATCTTCGCTTCCAATACGCCCAGTATCAGGCTGTTCGAGAAGTTCCAGTTCGAGCGCTGGGGCTTCATGCCCAAGGTCGCCCGTATGGGAGATGTCGAGCATGACCTCGTGATGGTTGGGCGTCGTGTGACCCTTTAGCCGCCACCCTTCTCAGCATCGCCCTGCTGCTGGTGGCTTTCCTGCTGTTCCCGCGCCAGTTCGTGCAGTCGTTCCTGAGGGCGGGGATTCGCTGATAAAGGTCGATTGACTACCCTTGGGGTGAATGCATGACCCAAGGAGAGATGTCATGGCTCAAGGACAGACGACGAGGAAGGGCAAGCAGGCCCAGCTCTACCGCATGGTCATGGAAGAGCATCTGTGCCCCTTCGGCCTGAAGAGCAAGGACCTGCTGAAGCGCAAGGGATTCGATGTCGAGGATCACCACCTGACCACGCGGGAGGAGACGGAAGGCTTCATGAAGGAGCAGGGGGTGGATACGACGCCCCAGGCCTTCATCGATGGCCGACGTATCGGCGGCTACGACGAGCTGCGCGAGTATTTCGGCCTGGATTCGCCGGGCGAGGAGGAGACCACCTACCAGCCGGTAATCGCGCTGTTTGCCACGGCCCTGCTGATGGGGCTCGCCGTCAGTTGGACAGCGACCGGCTCGCTGGTGAGCCCCAGAATGCCGGAGTACTTCGTGGCTATCGCCATGGCCCTGCTGGGGCTGCAGAAGCTCAAGGACGTGGAGAGCTTCAGCACGATGTTTCTCAACTACGACCTGCTGGCTCAGCGTCAGGTGCGCTACGGCTATGTCTACCCCTATGCCGAGACGCTGGCGGGCATCCTGATGCTGGCGGGGGCCCTGGTCTGGCTGGCCGCGCCCGTGGCGCTGTTCATCGGTACGGTGGGTGCGGTCTCGGTGTTCAAGGCGGTCTACATCGACAGGCGTGAGCTCAAGTGCGCCTGCGTCGGTGGTGACAGCAAGGTGCCGCTGGGCTTCGTCTCGCTGACCGAGAACCTGATCATGGTCGGCATGGGCATCTGGATGCCGTTGCGCATGTACGTGCTGTAGCGCATCCCTCAAGAGCCGTATTTTCATCGCAGGCTGGAGCAGCCCGGCTCTAGCTTCGTGCGTCTAGACGGTGAGCGGTCCATCCTGCAGTGGCGCCAGCACGCTGCGGTTGCGCCCCGCGCGCTTGGCCTGGAACAGCGCCGCGTCGGCGATCGAGAGCAGCGCGGCGGGTTCCATCGATTTGTGAGGTCGCAGAGCGGCCGCGCCGACGCTTACGGTGATCACTCCCGGGCCTGCCTGGGGAATGGCGAGTGTCTCGATGCCCTGACGAATACGCTGGGCGGCGCGCATCGTCGAGGAAGCCGAGGCGTTCGGCAGCAGCACGACGAATTCCTCGCCACCATAGCGCACCACCAGATCGACCTCTTGGCGGATATGGTTCTGCATCTCCTGGGCGACCTGGCGCAGGCAGGCGTCTCCCTGCAGGTGTCCGTAATAGTCGTTGTAGTGCTTGAAGTGATCGATATCGATGACCAGCATGCCGAGCACGGTGTTCTCGGCGAGTGCCTCGTCCCAGCGCTGTTCCAGCATGGTATCGAAATGGCGCCGGTTCGCGACGCCGGTCAACGGGTCAGTAAGCGAGATCTTGGCCAATGCCTGGTTGTCCTGCAGGGCGGCCTGGTTGCGCAACTGCTCGCGCAGGAACAGCAGGTAGGACTGCCGTTCGCTGACTTCCAGACGATAGTTGGCCACTAGCGTGAAGAGCGCGCTCGAGGTGAAGACGACGAAGGTGTTGAGCTTCACTTCCGTCTCCATGGGCTCGTAGGACGCCACGAACCCCGCCATGATCAGCGCGCAGAGCAGCGACGAGACGATGGCGAAACCGAAACGCAGCGAAAAGACGATGTTGCCGACCAGCAGGATCAAGCCGAACGAGAAGGTATCGAGAAACGAATAGGGGGACTTGGACAGGTAGAAGATCACGTTGGAAAGCAGCATGGCCACGACGATGGTGGCCGCCATTGCCGATTCGCGCAGGAACGGCGACAGGCCACGACGCACGCAGTAGAGGGCCGCAATGGCCAGCGGTGTCATCAGCCCGAAGCGGATCCAGGCTGCGATATGCACGGCTTCGGGACGGAAGGCATAGTCGTTGATGATGTAGAGATCGTAGATGACCAGCGCCAAGATGCCGGCGATCTGAAGATGACGGCTGCGTCGGGTGGCGGTGTCGGCCTCGAAACGGGCCTCCACCGCAGGGGTGAAGCGCAGGCGATTCCAAGGCCTGGCCAAATCGGCTTCCACTGCTTGCAGCAAGGTATCTTTCACAGCCGGCCCCTCACGTAGATGGCACCATTTTTTGGTTTGGTGCTCTGAAAGGGATATCGGCGGGTAGAGGCCTAACTTTACTTTTTTTACGTCTCTTTTATGCTTCTTACCCGCGCCGCCAGGGCGGACACGTGCTCATCCTGTGCACCGAGGTTCTCCAGCGCTTCAGCAAGGTGAAGTAAGTAGTCTCGATTGGCGCCACTGGGGCCATGGGCGGTGGCGATCTGCCGGGCGATGGCGTCGAGCGGGGCGTCGCCGAGGAAGGCGGCGTTGTCTTCTGTCGCGAGATAGATCAGTCCCTCGGCGTGGCTGCCGTCGTGGAAGTGCAGGATTACCCGTTCGCGCAGGTAGCCATTCTTTTCACGATAATCCAGCGGGCCCAGCGTGTCGGCGTCGATACGGTAGGCCATGCCCTGGCAGACCGCGCCAGGAGATTCCACCAGGGTGGCCACGCGCCCCGGTGCCTGCGGCGTGCCGCGGTGGTCGTGGGAGCCCTGCCAGAAGCGCCGTTCCCAGCCCTCGATATGGGCGGGGCGTCGCTCGTGGAAGGGAAACTCTGCCTTCCAGATCAGCGAGCCGTAGCCGAACACCCACAGTGTCTGGCCAGAGGTGAAGAAGTTTCTCTTCCGATTGAGCGAGGTGGTATCGACGGTCATATATTGCGGGTGGCTCTACGGATCAGCGGTTGGGTCAGGGTCTGGGCCATGAGCACGCCGGTCAGCACCAGTACGCCACCCACCAGATGGAACACGGCGATGCGCTCGCCAAGGAAGGCCATGGCGATCAGGGCGCTGAACAGCGGCATCAAATTGATGAAGATGCTGGCCTGGTTGGCGCCGATCTGGCGGATGGCGCGCATCCACAGAAAGGTCGTAATGATCGAGGCGGGGATACCGGCATACAGGATCAGCCATACGTTCTGACCGTCCACCGGGGTCATCGGCCCCATCAGGTAGGGCGGCAGCAGGAACAGCACGGCGAACACCACCTGGGCGTAGAGCACCACCCAGGGCGGCAGGCCCAGCGGCCAGCGCTTGAGCATCACGCCGTAGAGCGCGTAGCAGGTCGCCGCGATCACCATCAGCAGATCGCCGAGCGCCACCTGCAGTTCGAGCAGCGAGAGCGGGTCGCCGCGCCCGAGCAGGACCAGCACGCCGAACAGCGCAAGCAGACCGCCAAGTGTACCGCCGAGGCTGGGCGCCTCACGCAGGATCAAGGCGCTGAGCAGTACCGTCAGCAATGGCACCATGGCAGCAAGGATACCCATGTTGGTGGCCGAGGTGGTCTCGGCAGCCACGTAGGCGAGCCCTTGCCACAGACCCATGCCGAGCAGGCCCAGGATGGCGAGCTTGGGCCATTCGCGGCGGATCGCATGGCGGTGACGCCAGGCGGCCGGCAACACGAAGGGGGTCAGCACGGCCAGCGCCAGTACCCAGCGCAAAAAAGCGATGCTGCTGGGGGCGATGGTACCCACGGTAAGCTGGTTGATGGTCATGTTGCCTGACCAGATCAGCACGGCACCCAGCGGGGGTAGAAAATAGAGCAGCGGCATGGAGGCCTCTCGAACGGATATGGCCCCGCTGCATCGGGGCTCGCGAAAGGCCACATGATATCGAGCCGTCGCAGTGGTGCAAATGATAAGGCGGCTAAGAGATGCCGCGAGGCACGGTTCCGGTCACTAGGCATACCGGCACGCAATTCATGCCTATCCTGAAAGCCACCAAGTGATCGTCAGGCAGACACGACGCAAGCGCCGAGGTGACACCATGGAAGTACGACACTACGGACAAGCACTGCTGTGTGCCGCTATTGTGCTGACCGGCTGCGATGACGAGCAGGCCGCGGCGCCGGATGACGAGCCGGCGCTCCAGGATGCCGTAGCGTATGTGGGGCGCTGGGCGGCCAAGCCCGCCTGGTGTGCGGGGGGCGGCGAAGAGCGGGTGATCATGATTTCACCGTCACGCTTCGAGGGATACGAAAACGTCTGCGAGATGGAGGTATCGCAGGAGGCCGAGGACGAATGGTCGGCGCAGCTCGAATGTTCAGGCGAGGGGACACGGAGCAGCGAGCAGATTCGCCTGCAGCTCGAAAATCACGAAGCGATGACGCTGACCTGGCTCGACCGCGACGATGCCGAGGTGTCTCTCATGCGCTGTCCCTTCGACGAATGATCTAGAGCGACAGGTCGTGCCGGCAGTAGGCTCAGCGCAGTTGGCTGTCCTTGCTGCCGCGTCGGTTGTAGCCGCTGTAGACCGTACGCTGCTTGTCGCGCTCGTTCTGGCAGGCGATGCACAGGCGTACGCCGGGCATGGCCTCGCGGCGTGCCTGGGGAATCGGCTCTTCACACTCCTCGCAGTGCGTCAGGCTCTCGCCCCGGGGCAGTTCGCTGCGTGCTCGCTGCAACGCATCCTCTATGGTGCTGTCGATCTGCTCTTGTACCGCTCCGTCCCGCGACCAGCCACCTGCCATGCTTGCCTCCTTCGGCGCTTCGTGTGCCGACTCTCTAGCCATACAGTTTGGAGTATCCGGCGGGACCTTGCCAACCGGCGGATCTTGTCAACCGGCGGGCCTTGTAAGAAGACGAGCCCCACCTTGGTGGGGCTCATCGGGTCAGCCGCTAGTATGAACGGACTGGCTAGGGCGTGGGTTCGGCCTGTGGTATGACATCTCCTTCCGTAGGCCGATTGGGGATGGTTTCCAGGTACCCCTGTTCGCTGGCGTGGGCCAGGAAGCGTAGATGGCGCTGATACTCGTTGAGCACGTCGTGCACGACCTGCAGGCGCGTATAGCCGTTGAGATCCTGGCCCAGGCCGCCCTCGGCGAGATGGACGTCGAGACGCAGGTAGTAGTCGTCATCCGCGGGCAGGAAGCTCGGCGGCTGCAGTCGTGTTGGCTGGATGCCGTAGATAAAGCTGGGAGCGCCGTCGAAATCGACCTGCAGCGTCGGGAAGAGCAGTTGGGTGCCGTCCACCTGCCGTTCGCTGACGCTGGCCTGTTGTCCGCGCCGGGTCAGCTCCTCGGCCAGCTCGGTCAGTGCCGGGCGAATGGCGTGGCGCAACGTGGCCTCGGCGCCATTCTGCGTGGTGCCGTCCAGAGTGCGGTCGAGACGCTCGCGCCAGTCGCTGGCGGCGGCGGTGCTGGCACCCACCAGATGGCGAGCATCGGCCTTGCCGGTCTCGACCTTCAAAGAGCGGTACATGCCGATCATGGTCAGGAAGATGATCGCCGAGAACGGCAGGGCGGTGATCACCACGGCGCTCTGCAGGGTGCGCAGTCCGCCGGCCATCAGCAGTGCCAGGGTGATCAAACCGATGATGGCCGACCAGAATATGCGCAGCCGAGCGGGGGCGTCGTGATTCACGTCGCGCAGCACGTAGGTGAAATTGGACAGTACCAGTGCGCCCGAATCGGCCGAGGTGACGAAGAAGACGATGCTCAGCACCAGCACGACGGTAGCGGTGACACCGACCAAAGGCAGTTGCTCGAGGAAGGTGTAGATGGTGGCCGGGGGCCTGTTCAGGGCTTGCTCGCCGAGTACTACCAGGCCTTGATCGACCATGTCGATGCCGCTGTTGCCGAAGACCGACATCATCACCATCACGAAGATCAGCGGGATGAACAGGGCGCCGGCGACGAATTCGCGGATGGTACGTCCGCGGGAGATACGGGCCAGGAACAGTCCGACGAAGGGTGCCCAGGCGATCCACCAGCCCCAGAAGAACACCGTCCAGCCGCTGAACCAGCCCTGTGCCTCGGGCGCGTAGGCATAGGTGTCGAAGCTCTTGCCGGTAAGCGCGACCAGGTAGTCGCCGATGTTCATGACCAGGGCGTTGAGCAGCTTGAGCGTATCGCCCTGAAGCAGCACGAACAGCACGAGGCCGGCGACCAGCAGTAAATTGAGCTCCGATAGCCGGCGGATGCCGCGCTTCACGCCGCTCACCACCGACAGGGTGGCCAGGGTCACCACCAGCAGGATCAGCATGACCTGGGCGGGCAGCCCCTCCGGTATGCCGAACAGGTAGGTCAGCCCGTAGTTCATCTGCATCACGCCGATGCCCAGCGCGGTGGCGATGCCGAACACGGTAGCCAGAACCGCGGTGATATCCACGGCATTGCCGATGGGGCCGTAGATGCGCTTGCCCAGCAGCGGATAGAGCGTCGAGCGAATCGCCAGCGGCAGCCTGTGGCGATAGCTGAAATAAGCCAGCGACATGCCCATCAGCACGTACAGCCCCCAGCCCGAGATGCCCCAGTGCATGAAGGTCTGCACGATGGCTTGCCGTTGTGCCTCGGCGGTACCGCCTTCACCGAGGGGCGGATTCAGGTAGTGCGTCAGCGGCTCGGAGACCACGAAGAACAGGATAGCGCCGCCAAGCCCGGCGGCGAACAGCATGGCCGACCACGACAGCAGCGAGAATTCCGGGCGCGAATGATCGGGACCCAGGCGGATCTTGCCGAATCGCGAGAAGCCGATCATGACCACGAAGACCAGGTAGGCGACCACCGCCAGCATGTAGTACCAGCCGAAGGTGTTGCCGATCCAGTCCAGCCCGGCATTGAAGAATGCCGTGGCGTGTTCGGTGAAGGCGATGGCATAGATCAGGAAGAGCACGATGCCGGCCACCGAGCCGTGGAAGACGGCCGGGTTGAGTCGATTGCTCGATTCGTTGTCGGGGTGTGGGAGTGTCATGGGGGAGTGCCTCTCAAGTTATTATTGCCCTTGGCTTGTTGTGATTCGGATTGTTGTCGTTGTCGTTATCGACGAGGCCGGCCCGTTGCAAGCGGGCCATGACGTCGGGTTTGGTCCAGGCCAGGTACAGCTTCCCGCCCCTGGCATGACAAAGGCGTGCCTGGCGCTGGAGGAGGTGGATACCGCTCAGGTCGATGAAGTTGATGCCTGCCGCCAGGATCACCAGGTTCGGT
This sequence comes from Billgrantia sp. Q4P2, assembly GCF_052806135.1. NCBI lineage: Bacteria > Pseudomonadati > Pseudomonadota > Gammaproteobacteria > Oceanospirillales > Halomonadaceae > Billgrantia > Billgrantia sp. Q4P2. The sequence goes on along the minus strand of NZ_JBRBAI010000006.1, from coordinate 38,347 downwards.
CGGTCGCAGCGCTCGAGCCGTCGTGCGACCGACTCGCAGGCACCGAAGAACAGCGATCCGTCGATCCTGACGACGTTGCAGCCCGGCTCCTCCACGGCCTGCTGGATCGTTTGGGGAGCTTGGGACAGCGTGCCTTCCACCACCGGCGGGCGGGTGGTGCGGCGCAGGTAGAGGGCCAACGAGGCCAGCACGCCGAAGTAGATGGCGAATTCCAATGCCAACAGCAGAGTGCTGAAGAAGGTGATCAGCAAGACGGCCATTTCCGAGCGGCTGGTGCTCAGTGCCTCGCGAATGCTGTGCCAGTCGATCAGCCGGGCGGCGACCAGCAGTAGCAGGCCCGCCATGGCCGGCAGCGGCACGTGATGCAGAAGCGGTGCCGCCAGCAGCATGAGCGGAATCAGGAACAGTGCCGATAGAACCGCCGCCATCGGCGAGCAGGCCCCGGCGCTGGCATTGAGTCCCGAACGGGTGAACGACCCCGAGGAGACGTAGGCGGAGAAGAAGGCGCCGCCGATGTTGGATAGCCCCTGGCCGATGAATTCCTGATTGCCGTTCGGACGTTCGCCCGTGCGTACCGCCATCGCCCGGGAAATTGCCGTGGCTTCGACCAGGCCCAGCAGACCCAGGGCAATGGCGCCGGGCGTCAGCAGGCGCAGCGTGTCGAACGAGAGATCCGGCATCGAGAACGGTGGTAGGCCGGCCGGGACCTCGCCGATGCGTGGGATCTCGCCGTGCCCGGGGTCGAGCCAGGCGGCCAGCAGCGAGGCAGCCATGAGTACCAGCAGCATGCCTGGCCAGCGTGGCAGCCAGCGCCGAAACGCCAGGCAGGCGACGAGCGTGAAGCCGGTGATCAGCACCGCATCGGGGCGGATGTCGCCGAGTCGCTCCAGCAAGCGTGGCCAGATAGCGAGAAAGCCGTCGTTCTCGATCGCGCTCAGACCCAAGGCATAGGGCAGTTGGCTGGTGGCGATGATCAGTGCGGCACCGGCGGTGAACCCCGTCACCACCGAATGCGAGACGAGATCGACCAGCACGCCCAGGCGTGCCAGCCCCAGCAAGAGCTGAAAGATGCCGGCGAGAAAGGTCAGCGTCAGCACCAGGTCGATGAACTCGCCGCTACCCGCTTCGGCGAAGGGCTGCAGGGTGGCGAACAGGGCGATCGACAGCGCCGCCGTCGGCCCGCTGACCATTTGCCGCGAGGCACCGAACAGTGCCGCCAGGATGGCCGGGACGATGGCGGTGTAGAGGCCATATTCCGGGGGTAGCCCGGCCAGCAGGGCATAGGCCACTCCCTGAGGCACGACCAACACCGCGCCGGTCAGCCCGGCAATGGCATCGGCACGCAGCGAGCGCGAGGTCTGCTGCGGCAGCCAGCCGAGAAACGGCAACCAGCGTAGTCGCCTGGCCGGTTGCCGGTGCATGTCGGTCGGCGACGTCATCATGGCTATTCGACGGAGGCCGCCGGGAAGCGCGCGCGCCGCTCGAGATCGTCTAGATCGATGGTGTTGCGCATGTACTGGGTGCTGGCATCGAACGTCGGCTGGTGATCCCAGGGCGTGACCTTGCCTTTCATGAGCGCACGAGAGACCAGCTTGCGGCGCCGCTGGCTGGCGATCACCTCATCGTGCAGCCGCGCGTAGTCCCAGCGACGAGCGACCTCGTCGCGGAACTGCTTGCACAGGTCCAGGTGCGCGGGGTCCTGAGCCAGGTTGTCGAGTTCCAGCGGGTCGGCTTCGAGGTCGAAGAGCTGGTCGGGGTCGGGCGCGCTGTGAACGAACTTGTAGCGTCCGCGGCGGATCATCAGCAGCGGTGCGATGGCGCCTTCGCCGAGGTACTCGCCGATCACCTCGTCGTGGCCGCCTGTGCCGGTCAGATGTGGCAGCAGGCTGCGGCCGTCGACGGGTACGGCGTACTCCGGTGCGATACCGCCATGGGCGAGTTCGGCAAAGGTCGGCAGCAGGTCCATGGTCGACACCGACTCGCGTACGCGGCCCGGCGTGAAACGGCCGGGGGCGTGGAAGATCATCGGTACGCGGGCCGAGTCCTCGAACCAGCTCATCTTGTACCAGAGGCCGCGCTCGCCGAGCATGTCGCCGTGGTCGCCGGAGAAGACGATGATGGTGTCTTCGTCGAGGCCGGTCTCTTCCAGGGTTTTCAGCACGGCGCCGATCTGGTCGTCGACGTAGCTGAGCGCCCCGTAGTAGGCGTGGCGCGCGTTGCGGATCTGCTCGTCGCTGACGGTGCCCTCGTCGAGCTGATAGACGTGACGCAGGCGCTTGGAGTGCGGGTCCATCAGCTCGCGCGAGTAGGGCACGCGGGGCATGTCGATGGCGTCGTGGTCGTAGCGGTCCCAGTACTCCTGCGGAATGGTGTAGGGGTCGTGGGGGTGGGTCAGCGACACGGTCAGGCAGAAGGGACGCTGCTCTCCACTGCGAACATGGTCATAGAGGAAACGCTTGGCGCGGAAGGTGACTTCGTCGTCGAAATCGAGCTGGTTGGAGCGCACGCAGGGGCCGGCCTGAATCACCGAGGACATGTTGTGGTAGTAGCTCGGCCGTGTCTCGAAGTTCTCCCAGTCGACGAACCAGCCGTAGTCGGCCGGATAGATGTCGGTCGTCAGGCGCTCCTCGAAGCCATGCAACTGGTCCGGGCCGCAGAAGTGCATCTTGCCCGACAGTGCGGTGGTATAGCCGGCATCGCGCAGGTAGTGGGCGAAGGTTGGAATATCGGCGGCGAACTCGGCGGCATTGTCGTAGCCGCCGATACGCGAGGGCAACTGGCCGGCCATCAGCGTAAAGCGCGAGGGCGCACACAGCGGGCTATTGCAGTAGGCCGAGTCGAAGACCACGCCCTCGGCGGCCAGGCGCGACAGGTTGGGTGTCTTGACCAGCGGGTGGCCGTAAATGGGCAGCGCCGATGCCGTCACCTGATCGGCCATCAGAAACAGGATATTGGGTCGTTTGCGAGTCATGGGGCCTCTCTTGCTTGTCGCTGCGCGCTGGATTTGATGCTTGAGCCAAACCGTGGCTGGTTCTTGTGGCAGTCTCTCTGCTAATCTCAAGGCCTGTAAACTCGCTAAATTTTTATGGGAGGCATTAGTTGAGCTAATGTCGTGGATGACTAGGTCGGCGTCGCCCAACAGCCTGCGGGTATTCGAGGCGGCAGCCCGGCACCTGAGCTTCACCGCCGCCGCACGGGAGCTGCGCTCGACCCAATCGGCCGTCAGCCAGCAGGTTCGCGCCCTGGAAGAGCAGCTCGGCCTGTCGCTGTTCGAGCGCATCTACCGTGGCGTGAAATTGACCGAGGCGGGGCATGCGCTGTTCGTCAGCGTGCAGGAGGGCTTCGCGACCATCGATCGCACCATCGAGCGGCTACAGCACAAGCAGCGCCATCCGCACGTGAACATCCTGACCGATTTCTCGTTCGCGGCTTATTGGCTGATGCCGCGGCTGCCACGCTTCCGGGAGCGTCATCCGCATATCGACGTGCGTATCGTCACCAATCAGGGCGTGCTCGATTGGCGGGTCCAGGAGGTCGACGTGGCGATCGTGTTCTGCGACGAGCGCGTGCTCGCCAGTGGCGTCCCGCTGCTGTTCCGTGAGGATGTCTTTCCGATCTGCAGCCCAGGGTTCCTGCAGCGATACGGACCGATCGAGGACCTCCAGACGCTTAGCAAGGCACCGCTGTTGACGTTGACCGCCGATCAAGGGCAGCGTTGGCTGGACTGGCCGAGCTACTTCGCGCAGCTTGGCGGTATTGCCCACCTCGAATCGTCGGAGCTGACGTTCAACAACTACACGCTGTTGATCCAGGCGGCGATTGCCGGGCAGGGGATCGGGATGGGCTGGCATGGCCTGGTCGACGAACTGCTGGAGAGTGGCATGCTGGTGGGGTTACACGACCTGCGCCTGCGTTCGGCGCGCGGCTATGGATTGGTCGATGCGCGGCCGGATTCTCCCGGCGAGGCGAAGCGAGCACTGCAGGAGTGGGTGCTGGAATGCGCGGGTCAGGCGCAGCAGGCTTGAAAGGGTAGGCCAGAAAATACGCCGGACGCAGCGAGCCACGCCCGGCGTAGACACAGGAGTGTGTCGGATTTGACCGATCGTAGCGAGAGATTCGGATTTCGAGACAAGTTCATCGGTCTGATGAAGCGAATAGCCCGCTATTTAACGAATCAGATCGAATGAAATTGGCCGAAAGACCGGAACTCGCAGTAGATCCGCGTTAAGTCCGACAGGCTCCTAAACGCCGAGAATCTCCTTGGCCTCGTTCAGGGCCTCTTCCGACTGGGCATGATCGCCGTCGGTGTGATACTGCTCGCCTTGCTCGCGCAGATCCCTTACCCGAGAGAGATCCTCCTCACTGAGCTGGGAGACTTTTTCCTCGTCCTCCAGCGCCTGGTCGATTTCCCCCATGAGCATGGGGCACTGGCCGGCCCAGGCGGGCGAAATGAAGGCCATCAGCACCAGTGCGGCAAAGAGTTTCTTGATCATCGTGGGTTCCTCCCGTTGGGCGCAGCCCCGTCGACTCCTCCCAGGCTGGCCGTGAATGCCTCTTGTCAGGTGCCTCGTCGCGCTCCAGTTGTCATGCTCCAACAGCCGAGCGGCGGTCTGGCGCTGTCAAGTATAGATGGCCGTTGCTCTTCGCACAGAAAGGTTCGTGCCGCACTACATCAGCCAACGGAGTGCCATTGGAAAGAACGACCCGTCTCCTATAAGCTCATGAGAAAAACTCTAAATAATTCTTAATATTATGATAAGAGGGAACTCCCATGAGGACCCCGAACGATCCGGCGGCACTCCCCGGGACGAGCGACATGCAAACGGACTACACCGTTGGCCAGGACAATATCGAAGGGCGACTGGGCCCCATCGGCTTCGATATCCACAATCGGGTCTTCGCCGTCTCGGCACTGGCGTCGGTGGTTTTCATCATCCTCACCCTACTGTTTCCGGAGCGAGCGGGAAGCATTTTCCAATCCATCGTCGGCTTTGCTACCGGGACGCTGGACTGGTATTTCATGCTGGTGGTGGATTTCTTCATCCTGTTCTGTATCGCGCTCGTCGTCCTACCCTACGGCTCGGTGAGGTTGGGTGGTCCCGACGCCAGGCCGGATTACGGTTACCTTTCATGGTTTGCCATGCTATTCGCCGCCGGTATCGGCATCGGGCTGCTGTTCTTCGGGGTGCTGGAACCGGTCTATCACGCCAACGTTTCCCTGCCATTGGGCGTAGCATCCCCTTTCGGGGCCGGCGGTGAGCTGGATCCGGCGGCCATTCCCGAAGCGACGGCCCTGGGGCTTGCCGGCACCTACCTCCACTGGGGCATTCATGGCTGGGCAGTCTATGTGGTGATGGCGCTGGCGCTGGCCATCTTTACCTACAACAAGGGGCTGCCGTTTTCCATCCGCTCGGCTTTCTTCCCCATCCTGGGTGAACGGGTATGGGGCTGGTGGGGGCATGTGATCGATATTCTGGCGGTGTTTTCCACCCTGTTTGGCTTGGCCACCTCACTCGGGCTCGGCGCGCAGCAGGCCAACGCGGGGATGAATTTCGTCTTCGGGCTGGAAGTCAGTACCACCGCTCAGGTCATCATCATCCTGCTGGTGACGGCGGTGGCGCTGGTGTCGGTCTGGCGCGGGCTCGAGGGCGGTGTGAAGAAGCTCTCCGAACTCAACATGATCATGGCCGTGCTGTTCTTCTTCTTCGTGCTGTTTGCCGGCCCGACACTGGTGGCCCTGAGCGGGTTCTGGACGGGGCTTGTGACCTACGTGGCGGATTTCATCCCGCTATCGGCTCCCTTCGGCCGTGACGATGACGCCTATCGCCAGGACTGGACGATCTTCTACTGGGCCTGGTGGATCAGTTGGGCACCGTTCGTTGGCATGTTCATCGCTCGAGTATCGCGAGGGCGCACGGTGCGGGAATTCGTGCTCTGCGTATTGTTGATTCCCAGCCTGTTCATTTTCATCTGGATGGGTGTCTTCGGCAGCGTGGCTCTCGATCAGCTCTATGCCGCCCCCGACACCAGCCTGGTCAGGGAATACGTGATCGACAACTACAGACCTGAGCTGTCGCTGTTCGGCATGCTCAACGAGCTGCCGTTGACGGGCCTGATGTCGACCATTGGCATCGTGCTGGCGCTGATCTTCTTCGTCACCTCGTCGGACTCCGGTTCGCTAGTGATCGATACCATCACCGCCGGCGGCAAGATCGATGCACCCAGGCCGCAGCGCATGTTCTGGGCCACGGTGGAGGGTTTGATCGCCATCGTGCTATTGATCGGCGGCGGCTTGGCGGCGCTTCAGGCCGGGGTGACGGCGACGGCGATCCCGTTCTCCGTCGTGATGCTGCTGATGTGTTACACCATCATCAAGGCGCTAAACGGTGAGCTGCGACAGCTCCGCTCCAGGAGGGTTTGATCCGTTGGCAACGGCACCGTAAATAAAGGCCGGCCGCGGCGACTGCTGTTGCAGCGCATTGCGGTCGGCCTTGTACGTTTCACCTCAAGCGACGGCGGCGATGCCGGCCTTGGCGATCTGCACGTCCTGGTCGGGCTTGACGCCGGAGACGCCCACGGTGCCGGCCATCTGGCCCTCGACCATCACCGGCACGCCGCCGGCGAGCAGGCCCTGCAAGGGGGCAGAGAGGAAGGCGTTGCGCCCGCCGTTGATCATCTCCTCGAAGGCTTGGGTCTCGCGGGCGCCGAGCGCCGAGCTGCGCGCCTTCTGGGTGGCGATGTCGGGGGTCATGGCCGGGGCGCCGTCGAGGCGGCGCAGGCCGAGCAGGTGGCCGCCGTCGTCGGCCACGGCGATGGTCACTTTCCAGCCGTTGGCTTCCGCTTCTTTCTGGGCCGCGTCGAGGATGGCGTTGACGTCGTTCAGGGTGAGTACGGGTTTGGTCTTCATGGGGCTCTCCTTGTTTAGTATTGGCTACGGGCTACGGGCTACGGGCTACGGGCTACGGGCTACGGGCTACGGGCTACGGGCTACGGGCTACGGGCTACGGGCTACGGGCTACGGGCTACGGGCTACGGCGGGGTGATATCGCTCGCAGCCCGCAGCCCGCAGCTCGCTACCGGGGTAGGGCCTCGTCGACGATTTCGATCCAGTGTCTGACCGGCGTGCGCCCCGCGCCGTTGAGGTGCGTCTGGCAGCCGATGTTGGCGGTCACGATCGTCTCCGGGTTGCCGGCCTCCAGGGCGTTGAGTTTGTTGTCGCGCAGCTGCGTGGCGAGCTCCGGCTGGGTGATCGAGTAGGTGCCCGCCGAACCACAGCACAAGTGGGCGTCCTGGACCGGCGTCAGGGTAAAGCCGAGCTTGACCAGCACGCTTTCCACCGCGCCGCCGAGTCTCTGCGCGTGCTGCAGGGTGCAGGGGCAGTGGAACGCCAGCCGGCGGCCCGCGTCGACCTTCAGATCTTGCAGATCCTCGTCGCGCAGCACCTCGACCAGATCCTTGGCCAGTTCGCTCACGCGCTTGGCTTTCTCGGCGTAGGCCGGGTCGTGCTCGAGGATCTCGGCGTACTCCTTGACGAAGGCGCCGCAGCCGCTAGCCGTTTGCACGATCGCCTCACAGCCGGCCTCGATATGCGGCCACCAAGCGTCGATGTTGGCTCGCGCGCGGGCGCGGCCGTCGTCCTGGGCGTTGAGGTGGAAGTCGATGGCGCCGCAGCAGCCGGCTTCGGCCACCGGCGTGAGGCCGATGCCCAGGCGGTCGAGCACCCGCGCCGTGGCGGCATTGGTATTGGGTGAGAGCCCCGGCTGCACGCAGCCTTCGAGAATCAGCATCTGCCGTGCGTGGCGCTTGTGGTCGGGGCGCGTGCCGGCATCCACCGGCTTGGGCGGTAGCTTGTCCTTGAGCTTGCCCGGCACCAGCGGGCGGAAGGTCTGGCCCAGCTTGAGCAGCGCCTGGAAGCGCTTGGGCTCCACCAGCGCCTTGCGCAGGGCGTAGCGCTGGGCGCGGTCGGCGGTGCTGCGCGGCACGCGGCGTTCGATCTCGGCGCGGCCGATGTCGAGCAGCTTGTGGTACTCCACGCCGGAGGGGCAGGTGGTCTCGCAGTTGCGGCAGGTCAGGCAGCGGTCCAGGTGCAGGCGGGTCTGCTCGGTGACGTTCTCATTGTCGTCGGGATTCTCGAGCATCTGCTTCATCAGGTAGATGCGCCCGCGCGGCCCGTCGCGCTCGTCGCCCAGCAACTGGTAGGTGGGGCAGGTGGCGTTGCAGAAGCCGCAGTGCACGCAGCTGCGCAGGACGCGGTCGGCCTCCTGGATGTGTGGCTGCTTGAGGGCTTCCTCGGTGAAGTGCGTCTGCATGTCTCGATCCTGTGCGTCTCAGAACGCCGCGTAGAGCCGGCCGGGGTTGAAGATGCCCTTGGGGTCGAGCTGGGCCTTGAGGTTGCGGTGGTACTTCATCAGCACCTCGGGCAGCGGCGCGAAAGGCTCCACCTCGGCCGGGCGCGGGCCGTAGCAGGTGGCGTGGCCGCCGGCGGCCTGGCAGGCCTGTCTTACGGCCTCGGCGTCGAGGTCGGCACGCAGCCAGCGCTGGGCGCCGGCCCAGTCGTGGATCATCAGCCGCTCGTCGACGTCGGGCAGCTCCAGCGGCGGAGCGCGGTGAGGCAGCGAGAGTCGCCACAACGGTGCTTTGGTCTCGTGGTGCAGGCCGGCGCGGAAGAAGGGCAGGTGCTGGTCGCGCAGGGCAGCCCAGAAGCCGTTGTCGAGATCGTCGCCGCCGATGCGCGCGCGGGTGGCGGCCACCGAGCTCGGACCGCCTTCCAGGCGCAGGTGCAGGGCGCCGTCGAGCCAGGCGGCGGCGCTGATGGGCAGCGGTTTGCGCCCCCATTCGGCCAGGCGCTGGCGGGCCTCGTCGAGGGAGAGTTCCAGGTGCAGGCTATGGGTGGCGCCAGGCTTAGGCAGCACCTTGAACGAGACCTCGGTGATCAGCCCCAGGGTGCCCTGGGCGCCGACCATCAGCCGCGACAGGTCGTAGCCGGCCACGTTCTTCATCACCTCGCCCCCGAAGCGCTGCTCGATGCCTTCGTGATTGATCACCCGGGCGCCCAGCACGAAGTCGCGCACACTACCGGCCCAAGGCCGGCGCGGGCCGGAGAGGCCGGTAGCGACCATGCCGCCCACGGTGCTGACCGTGCCATAGCGCGGCGGCTCGAAGGGCAGCATCTGACCATGCTCGGCCAGGGCCGCCTCGAGCTCTGCCAAGGGCGTGCCGGCACGTACCGAGACCACCAGCTCTACCGGGTCGTAGAAGCTGATGCCGCAGTGCTCGCGGGTGGAGAGTTCGCTGCCCTTTACCTCGCGGCCATAGAAGTAACGCGTGTCGCCGCCGATGATACGTAGCGGCGTGCCGTCGGCGCTGGCCTGGCGGATGCGTTCGGCCAGGGCCGCGCTGGCGTCGTGGTCTTGGGGAGTCGTTGCGTTTGCCATGGTCACTCCTGCCCACCCTGCTGCGTGGTAACGCCAGTATCCGCCGCGCTCTTGATGGTGCGGAACTCCGAGCAGCGCGCCGGGGTGGGAATGTTCTTGCCCGGGTTGAGCAGGTCGCGAGGATCGAAGGCGGCCTTGGCGGCGCGGAAGGTGGCCAGCTCGTCGGGGCGGAACTGGGCGCACATCTGGTTGATCTTCTCGCGGCCGACGCCGTGCTCGCCGGTGATGGTGCCGCCGACCCGGACGCACAGCTCGAGGATCTCGCCGCCCAGCGCCTCGGCCACGGCCAGTTCGCCCTCGCGGTTGGCGTCGAACAGGATCAGCGGGTGCATGTTGCCGTCGCCGGCGTGGAACACGTTCGCCACGCGTAGCCCATAGCGCTCGGAGAGGTCGCTGATGCCCTTGAGCACGCGGGCCAGCTCGCGCCGCGGGATGGTGCCGTCCATGCAGTAGTAGTCGGGCGACATGCGCCCCACCGCGGGGAAGGCGTTCTTGCGCCCGGCCCAGAACTTGGCGCGTTCGGCGTCGTCGCGGGCCTGCTGAATGCCGGTGGCGCCGGCTTTCTCGAGTACCGCGCGCACGGTCTCGCAGTCGTCGTCGACGTCGGCCTCGACGCCGTCGAGTTCGCACAGCAGGATCGCCTCGGCATCCACCGGGTAGCCGGCGCCAATGAAGTCCTCGGCGGCAATGATGGCGAGCTTGTCCATCATCTCCAGGCCGCCGGGGATGATGCCAGCCTCGATGATGGCACCCACGGCGTTACCGGCCTTCTCCACGTCGTCAAAGCTGGCCATCAGCACCTTGGCCACCTCGGGCTTGGGCAGCAGCTTGACGGTGATCTCGGTGACCACGCCGAGCATGCCCTCGGAGCCGTTGAACAGTGCCAGCAGGTCGAAGCCGGGGGCGTCCAGCGCGTCGCTGCCCAGCGTCATGCGCTCGCCCTCGATGGTCAGCACCTCGACCTTGACCACGTTGTGCACGGTGAGACCGTACTTGAGACAGTGCACGCCGCCGGCGTTCTCGGCCACGTTGCCGCCAATCGAGCAGGCGATCTGCGACGAGGGGTCCGGCGCGTAGTAGAGCCCGTAGGGCGAGGCCGCTTCGGAAATCGCCAGGTTGCGCACGCCGGGCTCGACCCGGGCGATGCGCGCCTCGGGATCGATCTCGAGGATGCGCGAGAAGCGCGACAACACCAGCAGCACGCCGTGCGTAAGCGGCAGTGCGCCGGCGGAAAGGCCGGTGCCGGCACCGCGGGTCACCACCGGCACGCCGAGGCGATGGCACTCCACCAGCAGGCGCTGGACCTGATCGAGGGAATCGGGCAGCGCCACCAGCAGCGGCAGCGTGCGGTAGACGGAGAGTCCGTCGCACTCGAAGGGGCGCATGTCCTCTTCGCGGTGCAGCAGGGTCATGCCCGGTATGGCCTGGGTGAGGCTGTCGCGAATGGTCGCCCTGTCCAGCTTCGGCGCCGGGCCGTCGAGTCGTTCGTCATAGAGGATGTTCATGCAAGCGCCTCAATTGCGAGTCTTGGCGGCAAGGTTGTCCTGGTGCAGGGCCCCAATCTGCGCCTTGCGAGACCACCTGTCCAGTCTGCGGTCTACTGGTATTACCAGTTATTTTTGGCTATGTTGGAAATTATTTTCATCATAAACCATGGCGCATTCGGCCGACCGACTCAAGGTGAACTTCACAGGTCCGGAGGAAGACATGTTTCAGGGTAGTGAACAGATGCTGCCGATGCGCACGCCCGATGCAGTGGCGGCGCGTCTCGAGCGACTGATCCTCGATGGCGTGTTCCGCCCAGGACAGCTGCTGCCATCGGAGCGTCGCCTGTGCGATCGTCTCGGCGTCTCGCGGACCTCGTTGAGAGAGGGGCTGCGCGTACTGCGCAGCAAAGGCATCATCGTCACCCGGCAGGGGCGGGGTTCAGTAGTAGCGGAGCTGGTGACGGGCCGCGACGACAGCCCGCTGATGCACCTGTTCCGTGATCACCCGCGCACCCTGTTCGACCTGCTGGAGGTGCGCTCGCTGCTCGAGGGCGAGTCGGCCAGGCTGGCAGCCGAGCGTGCCACGCCGGCCGACCGAGTCATGATCCAGCGCCGCTACGAGGCCATGGCGGAATATGTCGAGGCTGGCGAGGAAATCGACGTCGAGCGGCTGGCCCATCTCGACCACGCCTTCCACTTGGCGATCTGCCAGGCCTCCCACAACCCGGTATTGGTGCATACGCTGCAGTCGCTTACCGACCTGCTGCTCAGCTCCGTGTTCGCGTCGGTGAAGAACCTCTACCATCGCGAGGTGCCGCGGCAGATGATCAACCGTCAGCATGCCCGCCTCCATCGGGCGGTGATGGAGGGCAAGCCCGAGGCGGCCCGTCGCGCTGCGCTCGATCATCTCGCCGGCATCGAGGCGCAACTGCGCGAGATCGAGGCCGAGGACCAGCGCCTGGAGCGTTCGGCCATGCGTTTGAAGGAGTGGGGGTGACGCCGCTGTCCGGAAGTCGAAAAGCGGCGTCGGTGTGCTTAGCCGCTGACCCGCAACAGCGGATCCGACACGCCTAGCACATAGAAACCGACCATGGCGATCGCGCCGGCGAACACCAGGTAGTAGAGCGTCGGCAGGATGGTCTTGCGGATGGTCTCGCCTTCGCGGCCGAGCAGGCCGACGGTGGCCGAGGCCGCTACCACGTTGTGAATGGCGATCATGTTGCCTGCCGCGGCCCCTACGGCCTGCAGCGCCACCATGAAGGCGGTAGAGAGGCCGAGCTGCTGGGCCACGTTGAACTGGAATTCGGCCAGCATCAGGTTCGATACGGTATTGGAGCCGGCAATGAAGGCCCCCAGACCGCCCACGGCAGGAGCGAAGAAGGGATAGACATCGCCCACGCTGTCAGCGACGAACTGGGCCATGGCCACCGGCATGGAGACCAGGTCGGCGGCATTGACACCGGAGTTGATCAGGATCCGCACCATGGGGATGGTGAAGATCAGCACGAAGCCGGCGCCGAGCAGGGTGCGCGAGGACTCGCCGAAGGCGGCCTTGAGTTCACCGATGCGCATGCGATGCAGCACGGCAGTGACCAGCACCACCATCAGCAGGATGCCGCCCGGCAGGTAGAGCGGGGCAATACTGCCGGAGACGCCCGCCTCGCCGAGGATATTGGCCCAGCCGAAGGTCCAGGCATTGAGCGCTTCACGCAGCGGGTCGATGGTGCGCGAGGCGACCAGGAAAACGGCCAGCAGTACGTAGGGCAGCCAACCCATCCAGGTGGAGAGCGGTGTCTTGCCGGCAATATCGTCGATCTTGATCTCGAACTTGCCGATCCAGCCTTCCGGCCAGGCGTCGCGCTCGGGGAAGTCCCAGCTGTCCTTGGGTAGCAGGAAGCCGCGTCGGGCCGCCGGCACGACGATGGCCAGGCCCACCATGGCGCCGATCATCGAAGGGAACTCCGGCCCCAGCAGCACACCGGCCAGGGTGTAGGGCACCACGAAGGCCACGCCGGTAAAGATCGCGAACGGGGCGATGGAGAGCCCCTCCTTCCAGGAGCGGTTGGCACCGAAGAAGCGCACCATGATCACCACCATGATCAGCGGCATCAGGATGCCCACGATACCGTGCACGATGGCCACTTCGGCCGCGATCAGGCGGAAGTATTCCAGCCAGGTGTAGCCGCCTGCTTCCAACTGCTCGGTGATGGCGTTCGAGTTGATGCCACCGGTCACGCCCACCACGATCGGCGTGCCGACGGCACCGAAGGAGACCGGGGTGGACTGGATCATCATGCCCACGACCACGGCGGCCAGTGCCGGGAAGCCCAGCGCCACCATCAGCGGCGCGGCAACCGCGGCCGGCGTGCCGAAGCCCGAGGCACCCTCGATGAAACAGCCGAACAGCCAGGCCACGATCAGCGCCTGCACGCGGCGATCGGGGCTGATACCCGAGAAGCCGTTGCGAATGGCTGCAATACCGCCGGAGTGCTTCAGCGTGTTGAGCAGCAGGATGGCGCCGAAGATGATCCACAGGATCGAGACGGTCAGGATCAGACCTTGAAACGTCGAAGCCAGCACCCGGTTGAAGCTCATCTCCCAGGCGAACAGCCCGATCAGTGCCGTGACCACGAAAACGATGGGCATGGCAGTTCTGGCAGCCATGCGAAAGCCAATCAGCAATACGCCGGCCAGTATCAGCGGCGTGAAGGCGAGTAGCGCTAGGGTTGTATCCGTCATGACGTTTCCTCGGATTTCTCCTTGTTAGAGACCGGCAGGTGTGGGCCACCCGGCGGGGCACCCCCTGCCTGTACCGGCAGGGGTGCCAACGATACGAAGAGCGAACGGAAGTTGCCATCCTTGGATCATTGGTCTTACCAATATTGGGCTTTCTGGCGAGGCTTGCCGGAAAATTTTTTGTCTATGAATAACAACGAAATAGAAGTGAGTGGTGCGTGTGATCAGTCGTCTTGGCGCCATTCGTTATTAGACTAATGGACAAGATGCTGACTCCGGCTTAGTCGAGCGTGGTGCGATTGGCATCCTGCCAGGAAGGCTGGCACTATCCAGAGACGACAATCGATTTCGCCAGGAGGCGTCATGGCAAGGGTTCTTTTTGATCTCTGCGGCATCGACGAAGGGCTGCGCTTTTCCCCCTACTGCTGGCGCGTGCGCTATGCCTTGGCCCACAAGAGGTTGGAGGTGGAAACGCGCCCGTGGCACTTCAGCGACAAGGCGGCGCTGGCCTTCGCCGATTACGACAAGGTGCCGGTGCTGGTCGACGGCGACGAGACAGTCACCGACAGCTACGAGATTCTGCGCTACCTGGACCGCATCTATCCCGAGGCCCCTCTGCTGGGCGAAGGCGTGGCTGAAGCCCGGGCGCGTTTCTTCAAGCACTACGCCGAACGTGCCCTGCACCCGGCGATGTTGCGTACCATCGTCATGGACCTGCTCAACGCCATCGATCCCAAGGACCGCGACTACTTTCGCGAAACGCGGGAAAAGCGCTTCGGGCGTACCCTCGAAGAGTTCCATTCGCCCGCCAAGGGCCTGGCGCAGCTTGATGCTGCCCTCGAGCCCCTGCGAGGCTGTTTGAAGGAGGCCGACTTCATCGATGGCAAGGCACCCGCCGCGGCCGACTATCTGGTGTTCGGCTCCTTCATGTGGGCCAGGGTGGTGTCCACTGCCGACCTGGTTTCGAATGCCGACCCGGTCTATGGCTGGATCGAGCGCATGCTGGATCTACACGACGGGCTCGGGCGCAGGGCCATGCGCATAACGGATATCGAAGGCGCCTATCGCTGACGCCGTGCAGGGAATGCGACCTGTATGCTGCACTGCACAAAAAATGTTGAAAAGCACAATCCGGGGTGCTATGTTGCATTGCAACAAGGCGCAATCCTGCCTTGGCAACGCAACGTAGGAGGTGTCTCATGAGCAAGACCCAAGACAAAGCAACCCAGCAATTCGAATCTCTGTTCATCGCTCCGGCGCGTGCCTATGGCTCGCTGGCACTGGAGTACTACGAGAAGCTGTTCTCGGCCCAGCTGGAAGCCTTCCGCAGCTACTCCGACCTGAGCCTGGCCCAGGCCCGTGCGTGGGTCGACGTCAAGGACTCCGAAGGCCTCAAGCAGGTGTTCGAGACTCAGCAGAAAGCCGTCAAGGAGCTGGGCGAGCGTCTGCAGGGCGACACCAAGAAGGTGGTCGACCTGAGCCAGGAGTTCCTGCAGAAGGGTCAGCAACTGACCGAGCAGAACGTCAAGGCTGCCAGCGCCGCGACCAAGTAAGTCGCCGCACCGTCGCTGACGAAGAAGGCCGTCGCCCCTCGGGGTGGCGGCCTTTTCTTTGCTCTGTGAAAGCTCCTCCCCAGCTTGGGGCGGGCGTCATTTACCGAGCAGCTCCATGACCTCTTCCTCCTCGACCTGACCGAAGTCAGCGTAATACTGACCGACTGCCATGAAGCTGTGCGGCGCTGCCAGGCACACCACCTCATCGGCAATGGCTTCCAACCGGGTGACGGCGCTGGGCGAGGCTACCCCGAGCGCCGCAACCAGGCGCTCGGTGCGGCCATGCAGGGTCTTCAGTGCTGCCTCCATGGTGGCGCCGGTGGCACTACCGTCGTCGACGATCACCACCACCCGGCCCTCGGGTGGAATCGGCGGGCGAACGGGACTATAGCGTTGGCGTCGCTCCCCAAGCAGCTTGCGCTGCTGCTCTGCCTCGCGCTCGACAGCCTCCCGCGAGAAGTGCGAGGCAGCTTCCTCGAGCTTCATGGTGCCGTCCTCGCTGATGGCGCCGATGGCGAACTCGGGGCTGCCCGGGGCGCGTATCTTGCGCACCAGCACGACGTCGAGCTCCCCCTCGAGGGCATCGGCCAGATAGCGTCCCATGGGCACCCCGCCGCGGGGAATGGCCAGGACCAGGGGGTTGGCGCCTTTCAGGTGAGAGAGGCGGTTGGCGAGTTGCTCGGCAGCGTCCAGGCGATCGCGAAACATGGCGCATCCTCCTCATGGTGTTGCTGTCACCAGTGTAGAACCCAGGAGGACAGTAGTCGGGAGCAGCGTCAGGATGAAGGTGGCCGGGCGGAGAGAAGGGGGGAGAGGGGAAGAGGAGAGCCAAAGCCGGCCCAGGCAAGCCTGGGCCGGCCACGAAGGCTAGACGTTGGAGCGCACCTCGCGCTTTGCGGCTACCGGCTCCTCGGCGGCCTTGCGCCGCGGCTTGCCTGGCAGGATGGCATCCAGCAGCAGGGCGGCCACGGCGGCCGGTACCAGGCCCGACTTCAACAGCAGGCCGGCCTGGCCCGGCATGGTTTCCGATATCGCTTCCACCGCGGGCAGCCCGATACCGAGACTCAGCGACACTGCAATGATCAGCATGGCGCGCTGGTCGAGTTCGCACTCCTTGATGATCTTGAGCCCGGCCGAGGCAATCATACCGAACATCACGACGCCGGCTCCGCCCAGTACGGCGTGGGGCATGGCAGCCACCAGGCCCCCTAGCTTGGGAAACAGGCCCATGGCAATCAGCAACAGGCCGCCGATGGTCACCACGTGGCGGCTGACCACGCCGGTCAGGGTGATCAGGCCGACGTTCTGGGCATAGGCAGTGTTGGGCAGGGTATTGAATACGGCGGCGAAGGAGGTCGCCACGCCGTCGGCCATCACGCCGCCCGAGAGCTCCCGATCGGTGGCCGGTCGGCCGGCCCCGCCGGTCGTGATGGCCGAGATGTTGCCGATGGTCTCGAGCCCCACCACGAACATGATCAACGTCATGCCGACGATCGCGGTCATGGAGAACTCCATGCCGTAGACGAAGGGCTGGGGCAGGGCGAACCAGGCGGCATCGCGCAGGTTGGTGAAGTCCACCATGCCCAGTGCAATGGCGACCAGGTAGCCGGCCAACAAGCCGAACAGGATCGAGGACGCCTTGATGAAGCCGCGACCCAACTGGTGCACCGCGATGGTCACCACCAGCACGAAGAGGGCCAGTGACAGGTTGGTGGGAGAAGCGAAGTCCGCGGAACCCACGCCGCCAGCGGCATAGTTCAGCCCTACCGGCATCAGGGTGATGCCGATCAGCAGTACCACGATGCCGGTCACCACTGGTGAGAACCAGTGGCGAATCTTCTTGAGGAACGCCCCCAGCAGGATCTGTAGCAGGCCGGCGATGAAGGAAGCCCCTAGCACAGCCGGCAAGCCGAAAGCCTTGGCCAGCGGCAGGGCAACGGGCAGGAAGCCAAAGCTGGTGCCTTGCACGATCGGCAGGCGGGCACCGATGGGGCCCATGCCGATGGTTTGCACCAGGGTGGATACGCCGGCCACGAACAGGGCGACCTGGATGAGGAAGATCTGCTCGCCGGCGGTGGCACCGATCACGCCGGCAATGATGATCGGCGGCGTCACGTTGCCGGCGAACATCGCCATGATGTGTTGCAACCCGAGTGGAATCGCCTTGCCCAATGGCGGCATGGCGTCAGGATTCTGGTTGATGGTGCGTGAAGGCTTGGTTGGCTGAGAAGGCTTTCCAGCGTCGGTCATGGTCAGGCTCTCGGTTGTTGTTGTCGCAGTGGTGCGTGTCCATGCACCACACCCTGCCAAGAAATGTACACAATACGTTGTCTTTTAAAAGACAATTTGCTGTTATTTTTGTCTACGAGAATTGATTTTTGTTTAAAAGCAATAGCTTGAAAGTTTTATTTTGACCGTTTGGTCATGTTTTCTGGCTGTCGACGATGCTCGAACGGCAACGAAAAAACCCGCCACGATGTCGCTGGCGGGTTTCCATGGGCCGATAGCACTGCGCCATATCGCAGGCCGGCCGAAGGCCGGGAAGTCTGCGAGATCATCGATTCGCGACACGCTCCTCCAGGCGGAAGCGGGCGATGCGGTTGATCTGCTCGATGGCGGTACGACGCTCCTCCTCCTGCGAGTTCTCCAGGCGGGTCTCGAAGGCGGCGAGAATGGCATGGCGATCGCTGCCTTTCACGGCCATGACGAAAGGAAAGCCGAACTTTTCCTTGTAGGCGGCATTGAGGCGCTCGAAGCGGGCCATCTCCTCGGGCGTGCACTGGTCGAGCCCGGCGCCGGCCTGCTCGCGCGTGGAGTCGTCGGTCAAATCTCCGGCGATGGCGGCCTTGCCCGCGAGGTCGGGGTGGGCGCGAATCACCTCGAGCTGGCGTTCCGCCGTGGCGCTGCTCAGCGTCTGGCCCATGGCCTCGGCGAGGCCTGCCGGGGTGTCCTGCGCCGGCTGCAACCCGTGCTCCCAGGTCAGCTCGGCCACCCAGGGGGAGTGCTCGTAGATGTCGCCGAAGCGGGCCACGAATTCGTCGCGGTCGAGCGTGCTGGGGCGCGGCGCGAGTGTCTTGTCGTTCATCGTGATCTCCATGGTCAGGGCTGTCATGCAGTGATCGAAGCATGTCATTTCAAAAGTGTATACAAAAAAACTTTGAAATGTACCACCAAAATAGCTAAAACTGTCTTCATGATAGCGCGGCGAGCATCGGCTCCCGCCAGGCACTGGCTTGACCCGAAGCTGCCGCAGGCAGTCTCGGGCTAACGACAGGAGTAACGAGATGGGACGACTGACCACTCACGTGCTGGATACCGCCCAAGGCCGCCCCGGTGAAGGCATCCGTATCGAAGTCTATCGCCTGGATGGCGCGCAGCGCACGGCACTCAAGACGG
Organism: Billgrantia sp. Q4P2; assembly: GCF_052806135.1. Taxonomy (NCBI): domain Bacteria; kingdom Pseudomonadati; phylum Pseudomonadota; class Gammaproteobacteria; order Oceanospirillales; family Halomonadaceae; genus Billgrantia; species Billgrantia sp. Q4P2. The sequence goes on along the minus strand of NZ_JBRBAI010000006.1, from coordinate 19,741 downwards.
TGACCACCAATGACGATGGCCGCTGCGATGCACCCATCCTGGAAGGCGACGACTTCCAGGTCGGCGAGTACGAGCTGGTATTTCATGCCGGCGATTACCTGCGTCGGCAGGGCATCCAGGCCGACGAGCCGCGCTTCCTCGACGTCATACCGCTGCGTTTCGGCGTGGCCGATGGCTCTCAGCACTACCATGTGCCGCTGCTGTTGTCGCCCTACGGGTACTCCACCTACCGCGGCAGCTAAGGAAGTACCAAGGCAAGTACTTCTCGCCTATTCAACTATGGCTGCGCTCGGCTCTGGGCCGTTGAACAACAACACTGATCGAGACCCCTAAGATGCAAGCTTACCTGCTGGAATTCGTCAATTTCATGCTGCGCTGGCTTCACGTCATCGCGGCCATCGCCTGGATCGGCGAGTCGATCTACTTCGTGATGCTGGACAACGGACTGCGCAAGCCCAAGGCAGCCGAGGATCGCGACAAGGGCGTGTTCGGCGAGATGTGGGCCGTGCATGGTGGCGGCTTCTATCACAACCAGAAGTACGCGACGGCACCTGCCAAGCTGCCCGAGGATCTCCATTGGTCGTTCTGGAAGTCCTATACCACCTGGCTGTCCGGCTTTGCCCTGTTCGTACTGCTCTACATGACCAACCCGGGCTTCTATCTGGTCAACCCCAACAGCAGTTGGGAGTGGGCCGCCAACCTGAGTGGCTGGCAGGCCAACGTGCTGGCGCTGGTGTTCCTGCTGGCGGGCTGGGTGATCTACAACGAGATGTGCAAACGCATCAGCCCCAACATGGAGCGCGACGGGGTGCTCAGTCTGGCCGTCGCCGTGCTGATGATCGTGGTCGCCTACCTCAGCGTACAGATGTTCTCGGGGCGTGCCGCCTTCCTGCTGACTGGTGCGGTGATGGCCACCGCCATGTCGGCCAACGTGTTCTTCTGGATCATTCCCGGCCAGCGGCGCATGGTCAACGCGATGAAGGCCGGCGAGCAGCCGAACCCGCTCGACGGAAAGCGTGGCAAGCAGCGCTCGGTGCACAACACCTACTTTACCCTGCCGGTGGTGCTGCTGATGATCAGCAACCACTACTCGTTCGTGTACAACCACGAATACGCCTGGGTACTGATGTCGCTGTTCATCTTTGCCGGTGCGCTGATCCGCCAGTTCTTCGTACTGATGCACATGGGCAAGATCCAGCCGGCCTACCCGGCGGCGGGCACGGCGCTGATCCTGGTCGCCTTCTGGCTGGCGATGCCCGGTGGACAGGCCACGACCGGTGGAGCGACCCTGGCGGAGGCCGAGGGGCCCAGCTTCGAGGAGGTTCACGCCCTGATCGACCAGCACTGCGTGGCCTGTCATTCGCGCGAGCCGACCCAGCCGGGCTTCTCCGCGCCGCCTGCCGGCATCGCCTACGACAGCGCGGACCAGATTCGCGGGCAGAAGGAGCGCATCCAGCAGGTGGTGGGCAGCAAGTACATGCCGCTTGGCAACATGACCGGCATGACTGACGAGGAGCGCGAGGTCATCGCCGCCTGGTCGGAGTAGTCACCCGCCGAGAACCGCAGACGCCCCAGCTCGCTCTCGGCGGCGCTGGGCGTCTTCATTGGTTCGATAGTTGATGGAGGTTGCGTATACAATGGCTACCAGTGTTGGCATGCGAGGAGGGGGATCATGAACCAGCGGCAGCGTCTGGCCGAAGCTGGCGATGCGGGCAAGGCCAAGCCCCGGCGCATGGGCAAGAATGGCGATGGCGCCGAGCGGCATGAGGCGATCTACCGCACTATCAGCGATGCCATCATCGAACATCGCCTGCGCCCCGGCGCGCGCCTGCGCGAGGATGCCCTGGCCGAGGTGTTCGGCATCAGCCGTACCGGCATCCGCAAGATCCTCCAGCGCCTGGCCCTGGAACAGTTGGTTACCCTCACGCCGCGCCGCGGTGCCAGCGTCACGCGCCCCACCGCCGACGAAGCCAAGGACGTCTTCGACGCTCGCCAGATGGTGGAGTGCGGCCTGATGCCTGAAGTGGCCCGGCGTATCACCGCCGAAGACGTGCGGGAACTGCGCGACATGGCCCGGCGCGAGCGCGAGGCGCTCAAGTCGGGCGAGCAGAGCCGCGCGATCAAGCTCTCCGCCGCTTTCCATGAACGTCTGGCCCAGCTATCGGGCAACGCCACCCTGGCCGCTTTCGTCGGCCAGCTCTGCTCGCGCTCGTCGCTGATCCTGGCGGTCTACGGCAGCTCGGGGCATCTGGGCTGCGAATCCCACGACCACGACGACCTGATCGGCTATCTCGAGGCACGCAACGGCGAGCGTGCCACGGCCTTCATGAGCCGTCACCTCAAGGCGATCGAGGCGTCGCTGTCGATCGTCGAGGAGGAGGCGGAAACCCCCGACCTGCATCGCATATTCGGGGCCTGACCGACACTCGACGCCTCTCCATTCCTCACAGCAAACCGCCGGACGCCCAAGCGTCCGGCGGTTTGCGTTTCTCCGTGTATGTCGTTGGATGGTTCGATCAGGTGGCCGGTGCCACCGGTGCGGCGCGGTAGCTGTGCATGAGGCCGTAGTAGAACAGCCCGCCGAGTGCGGCGCCCATCATCCAGCCGTAGCCATCGAGCCCGGCGAGCGCCGGCACCAGCACCGTGGAGATCGAGAACAGCGCCGCGCCGCCGAAGGCCACCAGCGCCCGGGTGTTCCAGCCCTTCACGTAGTAGTAGGCCGTGCCCGGCTCGGAGGAGAACAGCTGCTGCATGTCGAGGTGCTGGCGCTTCACCAGGTAGTAGTCGACCACGATGATGCCGTAGAAGGGCGCGACGATGGCACCGAGCGCGTTGACGAATCCCGGCACGCCGATCTGGCTAATCACCGAGACCCACAGCGCGCCGACGAAGAAGGCCACCACGGCAGTGATCAGCCCGCCCACCTTGAAGCTGATCTTGCTGGGGAACAGGTTGGCCAGGTCGTAGGCCGGCGGGATGAAGTTGGCCACCAGGTTGATGCCCACCGTGGCGGCGAAGAAAGTCAAGGCGGCGACGATGGTCAGCGGCAGGGAGTCGACCCGCTCGACGATGTCGGCCGGGTTGGTCAGGGCGTCGCCGAACAGCACCAGAGTGCCGGCGGTGATGATCAGCGCGATGAACGAGAAGAAGGCCACGTTGAGCGGCAGGCCGAGCAGGTTGCCTAGCTTCATCTGTCGCTCGGTCTTCACGAAGCGGGTGAAGTCGCCGAAGTTGATCACCACCGCAGCGAAGTAGGCCACCATGGTGCCGACGATGGCGAGGAAAGCCGCCACGGCGCTACCGCTGCGCTCGCCGCCGCCGCTGAAGATGGTGCTGATGGCGGGCAGCAGCTCGCTGCCTGCCTGGTACCAGACCACGATCATCAGCACCACCATCACCACGTAGACCAGCGGACCGGCCCAGTTGAGGAAGTGCTTGATGCGCTCGATGCCCTGCCAGAAGATCGCGATCTGGAACACCCAGACGATCACGAACGAGAGCCAGGCCACGCCGGAAAGGCCCAGGAAGGTTGCCCCGTTGCCGGCCCCGAACAGTGCGACGATCAGCAGCGCGACGGCGGTGGAAGCGAAGTAGGTCTGCACGCCGTACCAGAAGATGCCGATGATGGCGCGCAGCATGGCCGGAAGGTTGGCGCCGCGAACGCCCATGCTGGCGCGCACCATCACGGGGAAGGGAATGCCGTACTTCACGCTGGGTTTGCCGGTCAGGTTGACCAGGAACATGACGATCACCCCGGCGAGAATGATGGCCGCCATGACCGCCCAGCCGTTGAGCCCATAGGCGAGGAACAGCGAGGCGGCCAGGGTATAGCCGAACAGGCTCTGAATGTCGTTGGACCAGACGTTGAAGATCTCGAAGGCGCCCCAGTTGCGGTCCTTGTGCTTCAGTGGGGCCAGATCCTCGTTGTAAAGCGTCGGATCGATGCGCTGTATGTCCAGCTCGCTCTCTTTCATGGTCGTCACTCTTGTGATTGTTGGGTGAGCGCGCCCGCCCGGCAACGCAGGGCGGGGCGGGGATCACTGGCGGAAGCGCTGGCAGGGGGCCCAGTGCTTCATCAGCAGGTAATAGGTGACGCCGGCCGGGATCAGGCTGGCGTACCAGGAGACTGCGGAGAAGGTCAGTGCCGCAGCGATGCCCACGGCGGTGGCGATCAGCGCCGCTTTGTTGACGCCCTGGTAGGGACCGTTCTCGTCATAGAGCTTGCCGAGATCGAGGGTTCGACGGCGGATCAGGTAGTAGTCGACCACCAGGATGGCGAAGATCGGGCCGAGGAAGGCGGAGTAGGTCTGCACGAACAGCTGCAGGCCGGCGGCGGAATCGGGCTGGACCAGTTTCCAGGGGAAGGTGGCGAAGGCCAGCAGGCCGACGATCACCGTGGAGGTGGCGAACTTCAGCTTGAACACGTCCATCAGCACGTAGGTCGGCGGCACCACGTTGTTGAGCACGTTGGTGGTGACCTGGGCAAAGGCGATGAACAGCAGCGTGGTCATCAGCAACGGGGTGTTGTCCACCGCGTTGGCGAACACCTGGATGGGGTCGGCGGTGCCGGTGGCCTCGGAGACCATGTAACCGATCAGGCCCATGAACAGCGTGCAGGGCAGGATCGACATGGCGTAGATGGTAGTCAGCAAGCCCTGTCCGGTGCCCTGCTTGTGTTCTCGAGAATAGTCGCTGACGTTGAGCATCATGGTGCTGTAGATGCCCAGGAACAGCATGGTCGCGCCCCAGAACGGCATGCCCCACGAACCCTCCATGGTCAGCAGGCTGGCCGAGAGTTCGTCACCGTAGCGCTGTACCGTGGCATAGAACATGTAGACCAGCGAGGCAAGGATGAAGGCGCTGCCGATGTTCTCCAGCCACTTGATACCCTGGAAGCCCATCACCGACAGGCCGATCTGCAGGAACTGGAAGGCGATGAAATAGAACACCAGGTTGTCGAAGCCGAACAGCGTGGCCGAGACCATGTTCAGTGCCCCGGCGCCGATCCAGCTCTGGAAGCCGTACCACACCACCGCGGGTACGGCCCTCACCAGGCCCGGCAGGCGCGTACCGGCAAAACCGAAGGCGCTGCGTGCCTGAACCATGAAGGGGATGCCGTACTTGTAGCCGGCCGCGCCGTTCAGCGCGAGTGCGATGCCGATCACGAAGCAGCCGATGGCAATGGCCAGGGTCGCCTGGATCAGGTTCAGGGTACCCACGACGCTGGAGCCCATGGCGAAGGTGCCGATCGACACGCAGCCACCGAACCAGGCCAGGAAGTAGGAGGTGCGCCCCATGATGCGCGTCTTCTGGGGCGCGAGCGACTCCTCCCCCAGCGCCTTGGAGGCGCCGGACTCGGCCGCTGCCAAGGAGGCTGGGTCGGCCGCCGTGCTGTGAGGGTTGGTGTGTTGCATGGGTCTGTCCTCGCAAGTCGTTGCTCTGTGTTGTGGTTGTGCCCGGTGTTGCTCCCGGGCTCTGTGGCGTGACGTGCTCAAGGTGTGTTGTTGTTGGTCAGGGGCTCAGCATTCAGGCGTGAGGTTCGAAAACTCCTCGAAACGGCCGTTGAAGGCTTTGGGGCGCGGGAACGCCAGGTCGCCGTGCTTGCTGGTGCCGAGCCCAAGCCCGACGATGGCCTCGGCCAACTTGACCGCGGCCGTGACGCCTTCGATCACCGGTAGTCCGACCTCGCGGGAAATGGTCTCGGTCAGGTCGGCCATGCCGCCGCAGCCCAGTACGATGGCGCCGATGCCATCCTCGTCGCGCGCCCGACGGCACTCATCGATGATGCGGCCGAGCGCTGCCGAGCCGTTCTCCTCCAGGTCCAGTACGGGAATCTCGGCAGCGCGGACCCGGCGGCAGTGGTGACGGAAACCGTATTGTTCCAGCAGGTGCTCGGCGATGATGGCGGTGCGCGAGAGGGTGGTCACCACCGAGAACCGGGTGCTGATCAGGCTGGCCGCATGGAAGGCCGCCTCGGCGATGCCGATCACCGGGGCGCGGGTGAGTTCACGCGCCGCCAGCAAGCCTGGGTCGCCGAAGCAGGCGATCACGTAGGCATCGGTGGCCTCCTTCTCCCCGGCCAGTATTTCCTCCAGTACACCCACCGCGCTGATGGCTTCGTCGAAGTGGCTCTCGATGGAAACCGGGCCATGGGCCGGTTGGGTAGCCACGATCGTCGTGCCGGGAGCAGCAATACGCGTCGCCGCCTCGCCGATCTTGTGGGTCATGGCGACCGTGGTGTTGGGGTTGATGATGCGTAGGCGCATGCGAGCTCCGAACTATTCTTGTGAACAATAAAAAATATCTTTGTACACAAAATAGGTGTTGAGAGCCGTGAGCGCAAGTATTTCACTGCGTCTGGTGTCTCTGAGGAAAACTCATTAATTTCAGCTAATTGTGGTGCTTGCGTGTCACGAGGCGGAAATTTCCATGACTAGACTTAGGTCGAAATCAATGCGCCAATAGCTTCATTGGTGACTATCTTGTTGGTAAAGTGTATACACTTTTACGCCTCGATTCGGCCCTTCCCTCCTTGCAAAGCGCTAGGAAGGGAGGTGCTACTGGCGAATCCAGGAACTAAGTTGCAAGCAAGGGGTATTTTTGTATACAAAATAAGAGGCGTATCGCTTCGTCGTCTACCCTGGTGGATAAGGTGAGGCGTTTACTGTCAGCTAGCGATGCCCGTGCTGATCCATCTTGGCGTAATGCGGAGCCTGGTTGCAGCTTGGTTGGATACAGGCTATCTTGATTTTTGTATACAGTTATTGTTGCGCAAATTTGGCAAAGCTTGTTGCGCACCGCGTAACGGCAGTAAAGAACAAGAGGAAGTGCTCATGAGCGTTAGCCCTGACTACCCCCGTGATCTCGTCGGTTATGGCCGCAACCCGCCCCATGCCAACTGGCCAGGCCAGGCGAAGATCGCCGTGCAGTTCGTGCTCAACTACGAAGAGGGTGGCGAGAACTGCGTGCTGCATGGTGACGCCGGCTCCGAGCAGTTCCTCTCCGAGATCATCGGCGCTCCGGCCTTTCCCGACCGCCATCTCAGCATGGAGTCGATCTACGAATATGGCTCGCGGGCCGGTGTCTGGCGTATCCTGCGCGAGTTCGAGCGGCGCGGCCTGCCGCTGACGGTGTTCGGCGTGGCCATGGCACTGGAGCGTCATCCCGAGGTGGCCCACGCCTTCAAGGAGCTGGGCCACGAGATCGCCTGCCACGGCTACCGCTGGATCCATTATCAGGAGGTGCCGGAGCACGTCGAGCGCGCGCACCTGCAGCGCGCCATGGAGATCTTCCAGCGGCTCTACGGCGAGAAGCCGCAGGGCTGGTACACCGGACGCGATAGCCCCAACACTCGGCGCCTGGTGCTCGACGAGGGCGGCTTCCTCTACGATAGCGACTACTACGGCGACGACCTGCCGTTCTGGACGCGAGTGACCGACAGTCAGGGCAGTGAGCATGACCACCTGATCGTGCCCTACACCTTGGACAGCAACGACATGCGCTTCGCCGCGCCGCAGGGATTCAATACGGCCGAGCATTTCTTCACCTACCTGCGCGACGCCTTCGATGTACTCTACGCCGAGGGCGAGGAATCACCCAAGATGCTCTCGGTGGGCATGCACTGCCGCTTGCTTGGCCGCCCCGGCCGCTTCCGCGCCCTGCAGCGCTTCCTCGACCATATCGAGGCCCACGACCGGGTGTGGGTAACTCGCAGGGTGGACATTGCGCGGCATTGGGTGGAGCATCATCCCGCAGAGCCGCGTTAAGGAACGCCAACCACGGAGATCGGAAACGGGATGCGATGACGCCCCACATAGGACAGCGTATAGCTGCTCGATACGACTCGCTGAGTGCACAGGAGCAGCGTGTGGCGAGCTTTGTACTCGACCATTTCGATGATTTTGCGGTGTACAGCGCCGCCGATCTGGCACGCCTGACGGGCGTTTCCAAGGCAACGGTGAGCCGCCTGTTCAAGCGCCTCGGTTTTGCCAACTACCGGGATGTGAAGGATCACGCCCGACAGCTCCGCAACCTGGGCGTACCGATGGTGACCGATGCCAATGCCATGCAGGGAGAGGCGGGGGCGCCTTTTCAGCGTCACCAGCAGCGTGAACAGGAGAATCTTCAACGGTTACTGGGCAGTCTCTCTGCCGATGCCTTTGCACAACTCGTCGAGCGGCTCGCCAAGGCGCGCTCCGTCGTCGTGGCAGGTTTCCGCAATAGCTTTCCGTTGGCGTTGCACTGCCGGCAGCAATTGATCCAAGCGCGCGCCGGGGTGCATCTCGCCCCTCAGCCCAACCAATCCCTGGCCGAGGAACTCGTTGGGCTCGAGGCCGATGACGTGGTAATCCTGTTCGGCTTTCGACGGCGTCCTGCCCCTTTTGGGGATCTGGTCAATGCGCTGGAACGTTCCCCGGCCCGTACGGTACTGATCGGGGACCCGACAGCCGTTGGCTTCTCCGAGCAGGTCGATTGGTATTTAGAGGTGCCGCTGGAGAGCCTCTCGGCATTCGACAGTTATGCCAGCGCCATGAGTCTGATTTGTCTATTGTCCAATGGCGTCTTGCATCAGAACCTGGCCCATGGGCGGAAGAGAATCGCCGCTATCAACGATCTGTATGACGATCTAGGCGAGCTTGCTACGTCGAGCCTGTAGGCACGCCTTTCCTTTCTTTCGTGTTGCTGCATTTTGGTGCGCTTGCGCGGAATTTGCCCCATTTTGTTGCATTTGGTTGTCTCCTGTATTCACCTCACATGTCTCTCTTCGCTTTGCCATTGTCAGCAAGGTTTTGATTGTGTTGCTTATGTTTCGAATTGGTGTTGCTTTTGCTTGTGTGTGAAACGAAAGTTTCCCGATGGCGCTATGCTGCAACGAAATTTTCATCCCCCGGCATAATACAACGATGTCAATCCCGGAGAGATCAATGAAAGCCATATTCCGCAACCTAACGTTCCTGACGTCACGACTCCTGGCCTCGGCCTTGACCGTTGCTGTCGTGCTCGGTGCCATGGGTACTGCCACGGCTGAGGCAGATACCCTGGAAGCCATAGAATCGCGCGGCATCATCCGCATTGCCGTGCCCCAGGACTTTCCTCCCTTTGGCTCGGTCGATGCTGACCTGCAGCCACGCGGGTACGATATCGACATGGCCAACTACTTGGCCGACCAAATGGGGGTGAGGCTGGAGCTGGTGACGGTCACCAGCGCCAACCGGATTCCTTACTTGCAAACCGGTATGGTGGATCTGGTGATCTCGAGTCTAGGCAAGAATCCAGAGCGTGAAGCGGCGATCGATTTCTCCGCTGCCTATGCCCCGTTCTTCCTCGGTATATTCTCCGCTGATGCCAACGAGAGCGCGAGTTCTCCGGAAGAACTGGCGGGCAAGACCATTGGGGTGACCCGCGGTGCCGTGGAAGACATGGAGCTGTCGGAAGTCGCGCCTTCCAGCACCACCATTCAGCGTTTTGAAGATAACGCCACGACCATTGCGGCCTTCCTGGCGGGCCGGGTTGACTACATCGCCACAGGCAACGTGGTGGCGGCCGAGATTGCCGCGCGCAATGGTAGCCGTGCACCGGAGCTCCTCTATCAATTGCGTGACTCCCCCTGTTACGTGGGCATGAACAAGAATGAGCCGGCACTGATGGCGGAAGTGAACCGCTTGATTGCCCAGGCCCTGGAAGACGGTACCCTCAACGAGTTCTCGCAGCGCTGGTTCAGCGCCGACTTGCCAGAAAACTTCGGTAGCTGAGGCGATTCATGGGACCGACGCTCGACTTCCTGACGCTGCTGCCGTACGTCAGCGAGCTGGTGCGTGGACTGACCACCACGGTCATCTTGACCGTGGTGACCACGTTGTCAGGCATCGCGTTGGCGGTGGTGGTGGTCTATCTCCGCCTGCATGGGCGGCCCTGGACGCGGTTCGGTATGGGGAGTTACGTGGAGATCACACGCAATACGCCCTTCATCGTCCAGCTCTTCTTCATCTTCTTCGGCTTACCGGGGCTCGGCATCGAGATCGATGCCATCACCGCTGCCTTTCTCGCCATGACTCTCAACCTGGCCGCCTACAGTGCCGAGATCCTGCGCGCGGGCATCAATGCAACGGCCCAAGGGCAACTGGAAGCAGCCCGGGCGCTGGGTATGACGCGCCTGCAAAGCTACCGTCACGTCGTGCTGGTGCCTGCCTTCGCTCGCGTCTACCCGGCGCTGATCAGTCAGTCGATCATCGTCATGCTAGGCTCGGCGGTGGTGTCGCAAATTTCGGTCTTCGACCTTACCTATGCCGCCAATTTCGTCCAGTCGCGCAATTTCAGAAGCTTCGAAGTCTATCTGTTGATCACTCTGGTCTACCTGCTGCTGGCCTTCGTCATGCGGCGAGCCTTCATGTTGGCCGGCAAGAGGCTTTTCGCTTATCAGCAAGGAGAGCAACGATGATCGAGTTCACCTTCTGGGACATTCTGCGCAACCTGCTGCTGGCCGCACGCTGGACCATCGTGCTATCGCTGATTGCCTTCGTGGGCGGTGCCTCTGTGGGGCTCTTGCTGACGCTCATGCGCCTTTCCAGCAGCCGTTTGCTGCAGCGCTTGACTGCTCTTTACGTGGATCTTTTCCAGGGTACGCCGTTGCTGATGCAACTGTTCCTGATCTTCTTCGGGATGGCCGCGCTGGGTCACCACATCTCGGCGTGGTTGGCTGCGTCGATTGCCTTGACGCTCTTCACCAGCGCCTTTCTATGCGATATCTGGCGCGGCTGTCTGGAAGCCGTTGCCAAAGGCCAGTGGCACGCAGCGCGGGTACTGGGCATGAATTATTTCCAGACCATGCGGCATGTCATCCTGCCCCAGGCGCTGCGCCTATCGGTTCCGCCCACCGTGGGCTTCTCGGTGCAGGTCATCAAAGGAACCGCGCTGGCTTCGATCATTGGCTTCGTCGAGCTGACCAAGGCCGGCACCATGCTCAATAACGCCACCTTCGAGCCCTTCACTATCTTTACGCTGGTGGCCCTTCTTTACTTTGCGCTGTGCTATCCCCTGTCCTGCTACGCGCGCCATCTGGAGAGAAAACTCTATGACGCTGGTCTGCGTTAAGAACGTCCATAAGGCCTTCGGCAACCTGGAAGTGCTGAAAGGCATAGATCTCGAGGTCGGTCAGGGAGAGGTAGTGGCGATCATCGGTCGCAGCGGTTCGGGGAAAAGCACCCTGCTACGCTGCCTGAACCAGTTGGAAAAGCACGACGATGGCGACATCACCATTGCCGGCAAGCGCTTGGATGGTGAAGCGATGTCCCCGAAGGAGCTCAGCGAAAACGTCGGCATGGTGTTCCAGAGCTTCAATCTCTTTCCCCACAAGACGGTAGGCGAGAATGTGTGCCTGGCGCCGATTGTGGTTCGCGGCGAGAACCGCGACGAGGTGGAGCGGATAGCCCATGAAGTACTAGGAAAGGTGGGGCTCTCCGATAAGTACGATGCCTATCCCGCGCAACTCTCTGGCGGGCAACAGCAGCGCGTCGCCATAGCCCGTGCATTGGCCATGCGTCCCAAGGTGCTGTTGTGCGATGAAGTCACCTCGGCGCTGGATCCCGAACTGGTAGGGGAAGTTCTCAGGGTGCTGGAAGCACTGGCCGAAGAAGGCATGACGCTAATCCTGGTGACCCACGAAATGGGCTTCGCTCGTGATGTAGCCGATCGTGTTGTGTTCATGCATGAGGGGCTCATCCACGAAGCCGGGCCGCCGGCTGAACTATTCGGCAACCCCGGGACGAAGGAGCTGCAGCAGTTCATCTCTGCCGTTCTCTAGCTCGCCGCACTCGCTTGAGTGGCAAAGTGTGTTCATTTTGGGAGTTCTTTTGTATACGATAAGTCTATCTCGGCCTTGTCCCGAAATAGGCCGATGACTAGCGTGAATAATAAACCCCAAATTTCCACGTCAAAGGACGAGCGATGGCCAGCCGAAGCTACTACGCCCCTCATGGCGGACACCCGCCCCAGACCCAGCTGCTCTCCGACCGGGCGGTGTTCACCGAGGCCTACGCCTTCATTCCCAAGGGGGTGATGGGCGACATCGTGACCAGCAACCTGCCGTTCTGGGAGGAGACCCGGCTGTGGGTGCTGGCGCGCCCACTCTCCGGTTTCGCCGAGACCTTCTCGCAGTACATCATGGAGGTGAGCCCGGGCGGAGGTAGCGAGCGCCCCGAACTCGACCCCGCTGCCGAGGGCGTGCTGTTCGTGGTCGAGGGCGAGATGACCCTGACCGTCGCCGGCGAGCGCCACGAGATGACGCCGGGCGGCTACGCCTTCCTGCCGCCGGGCTGCCATTGGCAGCTGCGCAATGAGTCCAATGCGCCGGTGCGCTTCCATTGGGTGCGCAAGGCCTACGAATATGTCGAGGGCATCGAGGTGCCGCAGGCCTTCGTGGTTAACGAGAACGATCTCGAGCCCAACCCGATGCCCGGCACCGAAGGTCGCTGGGCCACCACGCGCTTCGTCGACCCGGCCGACGTGCGTCACGACATGCACGTCAACATCGTCACCTTCCAGCCCGGCGCGGTGATTCCCTTCGACGAGACCCACGTCATGGAGCACGGTCTCTACGTGCTCGAGGGCAAGGCGGTCTACCATCTCAACCAGGACTGGGTCGAGGTCGAGGCGGGCGATTTCATGTGGCTGCGCGCCTTCTGCCCGCAGGCCTGCTATGCGGGCGGCCCGGGGCCGTTCCGATATCTGCTCTACAAGGACGTGAACCGCCACGCGGCGCTGCGTTTGGGTGCTCGCTGAAAGGACCGTGACGCTAGAACCGCGACCTAGGGGCGCCGGGGGCAGGCCGAAGAGGAGGTCATTTGCCATGGGTGAGGAGCACTGCTCCGAACGGGCTGGCCATGGATGGCCAGCACAGGTCCTGCAAGCGGAGCAGGATGCGAGAGCGCAGCAGGGCAAATGTAGCGCCCAAGGATGGGTTCACAGCGCCTCATCGCCGGTCCGGCGCTCCGGGGCCTGCCCCCGGAACAGCCCCGGTGATTCAGGCTAACTGCCGAATAGACTTGAGGGGCTAACATGCTGGATCTTAAAGCCGAACCGCTGACGCCGGAGGCCTTCGCGCCCTTCGGCGACGTCATCGACACCCGCACGGCGGACTACTTTCACATCAATGCCGGGCGCACCCGCCGCTACCACGATCTGGCCAAGGTCGAGACCCTGGGCGAGCAGGCGAGGGCGCTGATCAGCATCTTCGTCAGCCAGCCGGTCTCGATCCCGCTGGAACTCGACTTTCTCGAACGCCATCCCCAGGGCAGCCAGGCCTTCATGCCGCTGCACGAGGAGCGCTTCGTGATCGTGGTGGCACCGCCGGGCGAGACCATTGACCCCGCCGAGGTGCGCGCCTTCGTCACCGATGGCCGCCAGGGGGTCAACTATCGGGCGGGCACCTGGCACGCCATCCAGTCGGTGCTGGAGCGCGAAGGGGAGTTCCTGGTCGTCGATCGCGGCGGCGAGGGCAATAACTGCGACGAGTACCCGCTGGCGCTTCGCATTACGCTTTGAGCCTTCCGAATCGAGAGAGCCCAGGCAGCTGTTTTTGCCTGGGTTTTTTGTGTCTAGGAGTTTTTATGAAAATATTTTCCAGTTTGTGTTGACGGGGCGGGTTTCGGCTTCTAATCTCGAAATACAGAAATATTTTCCAAAAACAACTCTCCACAAGAACAAGGCCACCCACGGGAGGAACCGTCATGGCTCGAATGACCGCAGCAGTAGCCGCCGTTCACGTGCTCCGCAAGGAAGGCATCGACGTCGCCTTTGGTGTGCCCGGTGCCGCCATCAACCCGTTCTACGCCGCCCTGCGCAAGATCGGCGGCATCGACCACGTGCTGGCCCGTCACGTCGAGGGCGCCTCGCACATGGCCGAAGGCTATACCCGCACCAAGGCCGGCAATATCGGCGTGTGCATCGGCACCTCCGGCCCCGCCGGCACCGACATGATCACCGGGCTCTACTCGGCCAGCGCGGATTCCATCCCGATCCTGTGCATTACCGGCCAGGCGCCGCGCGCCAAGCTGCACAAGGAGGACTTCCAGGCGGTCGACATCCAGGCGATTGCCGGGCCGGTGACCAAGTGGGCGGTCACCGTGCTGGAGCCGGCCCAGGTGCCGCGCGCTTTCCAGCAGGCCTTCCAGCTGATGCGCTCATCGCGCCCGGGCCCAGTACTGATCGACCTGCCGATCGACGTGCAAATGAGCGAGATCGAGTTCGACCCCGACACCTACGAGCCGCTGCCGGCCTACAAGCCACGCGCTTCCCGCGCCCAGGTCGAGAAGGCCATGGCCATGCTCGACGAGGCCGAGCGCCCGCTGCTGGTTGCCGGCGGCGGCATCATCAACGCCGACGCCAGCGAACTGCTGGTCGAGTTCGCCGAACTCACCGGCGTGCCGGTCATCCCCACCCTGATGGGCTGGGGCAGCATCGCCGACGACCACCCGCTGATGGCCGGCATGGTGGGACTGCAAACCTCGCACCGCTACGGCAACGCCACCCTGCTCGAGTCCGACTTCGTGATGGGCATCGGCAACCGCTGGGCCAACCGCCACACGGGCAACCTCGAGACCTATACCAAGGGACGCAAGTTTGTCCACGTCGACATCGAGCCGACCCAGATCGGGCGCATCTTCGGCCCCGACTACGGCATCGTTTCCGACGCCAAGGCAGCCCTCGAGCTGTTCGTCGAGCTGGCACGTGAGCGGAAGGCAGCGGGCACGCTCAAGGATCGCAGCGCCTGGGCCGAGTCCTGCCAGGAACGCAAGCGCACCCTGCTGCGCAAGACCCACTTCGACGACGTGCCGGTGAAACCGCAGCGCGTCTACGAGGAGATGAACAAGGTCTTCGGCAAGAACACCCGCTACGTCAGCACCATCGGCCTGTCGCAGATTGCCGGTGCCCAGTTCCTGCACGTGTACAAGCCGCGCCACTGGATCAACTGTGGCCAGGCCGGCCCGCTGGGCTGGACCATTCCCGCCGCGCTTGGCGTGTGCAAGGCCGACCCGAGCGCCGAGGTGGTGGCGCTCTCCGGCGACTACGACTTCCAATTCATGGTCGAGGAGCTGGCCGTGGGGGCGCAGTTCAACCTGCCCTACATCCACGTGCTGGTGAATAACTCCTACCTGGGGTTGATCCGCCAGGCCCAGCGCGGCTTCGACATGGATTACTGCGTGCAGCTCTCGTTCGAGAACATCAACTGCCCGGAGATCAACGAGTACGGCGTCGATCACGTCTCGGTGGTGGAGGGGCTCGGCTGCAAGGCGCTGCGCGTCACGCGGCCCGACGAGATCGTACCCGCGCTGAAGGAGGCGCGCGAACTGATGGCTCAGTACCGCGTTCCAGTGGTGGTCGAGGTGATCCTCGAGCGGGTAACCAACATTGCCATGGGCACTGACCTCGACGGCATCAACGAGTTCGAGGCGCTGGCCGAGGAAGGGGAAGATGCGCCAACTTCAATTGCCCAATTGACCTGAGGAAACGCTGCGAAATCTCCGTTTCCCGACTTATCCGCAGGACGCGCCGAGAGGGCGCCGGGGACAGGACGCAGAGGAGGTCCGATGCCATGGATGGCATCGGTAGCGCCCAGGGATGGGTTCACAGCGCCTCCTCGTAGTCCGTCGCCGGATCAGCCCCGCTTGACAGCGCAGTGTGAGTCCTGGCCACGACCCAAGGAGTCAACCATGCCCAAGTTTGCCGCGAACCTCAGCATGCTGTTCACCGAGGAGGATTTCCTCGACCGTTTCAAGGCCGCCGCTCAGGCCGGCTTCAAGGGCGTCGAGTACCTCTTTCCCTACGACTATACGGCCGCCGAACTCAAGGCGCTTCTCGACGAGCACGGTCTGGTCCAGGTGCTGCACAACCTGCCGGCCGGCGACTGGGGCGCCGGAGAGCGCGGCATCGCCTGTCATCCGGATCGCGTCGAGGAGTTCCGCGCCGGCGTCGAGAAGGCCATCGATTACGCCACCGTGCTCGGCTGCCAGCAGGTCAACTGCCTGGCCGGCGTCCAGCCCCAGGGCGTGAGCCTGGAGCAGGCGCGCCGCACCCTGGTGGAGAACCTGCGCTACGCTGCGGAGAAGCTCGAGGCCGCCGGCATCCTGCTGCTGGCCGAGCCGATCAACACCCGCGACATTCCGGGCTTCTTCCTCAACCGCACCGAACAGGCCCTGGCGATCTTCGACGAGGTGGGCAGCGGCAACCTGAAGCTGCAGTACGATATCTACCACATGCAGATCATGGAGGGCGACCTGGCGCCGACCATCGAGAAGCACCTGGAACGCATCGCCCACGTGCAGCTGGCCGACAACCCCGGCCGCCACGAGCCGGGCAGCGGCGAGATCAATTACCCGTTCCTGTTCGCCCACCTCGACCGGCTGGGCTATGACGGCTGGATCGGCTGCGAGTACAAGCCGAAGACGACGACGAAAGAAGGGCTGGGCTGGCTGGATCGGTCATAGAGGCGAGCGGGAGCAGGCAACGGAGCTGGGCACGGGGCATCGGCGACCGGTCCCGAAGTGTCGGACCATCGAGGAGGCGCTGTGAACCCATCCCTGGGCGCTACTTTTGCCATCCATGGCAAAAGACCTCCTCTGCGACCGGTCCCCTTCCGCCTGCCGACGGATCAGCCCCAAGTGGCGGCGTCATCCGCAACAGCCGCCGGGTTGGTTGAAACGACAAAGACAAGCTGAAAGGAGAATCATCATGAGCAAGATCGGTTTCATTGGCCTCGGCATCATGGGCCGTCCCATGGCGGGGCATCTGCTGGATGCCGGCCACGAACTCGTCACCGTCAAGCGCGGCACGCTGGACGCCACCCTGGCCGAGAAGGGCATGACCGAACTCGACAGCCCCCGTGCCGTGGCCGAGCAGGCCGAGGTGATTATCACCATTGTGCCGGATACTCCCGATGTGGAGCAGGTGCTGTTCGGTGAGGGCGGTGTCATCGAAGGGCTCAAGCCGGGCACCCTGGTCATCGACATGAGCTCCATCGCCCCCATTGCCACCCAGGGCTTCGCCAAGCGTATCCATGAGGCCGGCGGCGAATACGTCGACGCGCCGGTTTCCGGTGGCGAGGGCGGCGCCATCAACGCGGCGCTGACCATCATGGTGGGGGCCACCGAAGAGGGCTTCTCCCGTGCCAGGCCGATCCTCGAGGTAATGGGCAAGACCATCACCCACATCGGCGGTCATGGCGCCGGTCAGACCTGCAAGGTGGCCAACCAGATCGTCGTCGCCCTGACCATCGAGGCGGTGGCCGAAGGCCTGCTGTTCGCCTCCAGGGCGGGCGCCGACGTGGCCAAGGTACGCGAATCGCTGCTCGGCGGCCTGGCCCAATCGAAGATCCTCGACGTGCACGGCGAGCGCATGATCAAGCGCACCTTCGACCCGGGGTTCAAGATCAAGCTGCACCAGAAGGACCTCAACCTGGCGCTGGAAGGGGCGCGCAGCCTCAACCTGGCGCTGCCCGGCACCGCCAACGCCCAGCAGCTGTTTCAGGCTTGCGCCGCGCATGGCGGCGGGGAGTGGGATCATGCCGGCATCCTGCGCGCGCTGGAGGTGCTCGCCGACCACGAAGTGGGAAGCTGATCGGCTTGCCGCGGGAACCTGACTGGCTGTCAGTCGCGCCGACGGCGCCACCAGTGTTTCCCTCCCGATGAGCGGCGGATCGTCGCTCGTCGATGATCGCACTCCCCGTGCGGTCCTTGACCCGGCGGCGGGATCCCCGGCTGGACCCCGCCCGCCGCCGGGCTTTTTTCCTGTGTACCCTGCTGTTACCGTCGTCGTTGTCTTCCGCTCGAGGTGCGCCCATGTCGCATGAACTCCCTTCCCTGGATCACTCGGTAGACGTGTCGGAGTGGCTGCGTCGACTTGCCGACGTCGCCGTCACCGCCGTACATCCCGACTCCCTGGTGGCCGATCTGCTGCCCGACCCGCCGCCCGGGCGCACCGTGGTGGTGGGCGCCGGCAAGGCGGCTGCTTCCATGGCGGCGGCGCTGGAGCGCGCCTGGCAGATGCGCTGCCCCGAGGCGCCGCTCTCCGGCCTGGTGGTCACGCGCTACGGCCATGGCGAGCCATGCAGCGTGATCGAGGTGTTGGAAGCCTCCCACCCGATGCCCGATGATCTGGGCGAGAAGGCGGCCCGCCGCATGCTCGATGCGGTCGCGGAGCTCGGCGAGGAGGACCGCGTCATCGCGCTGATCTCCGGTGGCGGCTCGGCATTGATGACGCTGCCGGCGGAAGGCATCACGCTTGCCGACAAGCAGGCGATCAACCGCGGACTGCTGCGCTGCGGCGCACCGATCAGCCAGATGAATACCGTGCGCCGGCACCTCTCGGCGATCAAGGGCGGCCGCCTGGCGGCGGCGGCGCATCCCGCCCAGGTAGTGACCTGGCTGATCTCCGACATCCCTGGCGACGTGGCCACGCAGATCGCCTCCGGGCCGACCCTGCCCGACCGCTCGACCCCGGCCGACGCCCTGGCGGTGCTCGAGCGCTACGCCATCGATGTGCCAGCCCATGTTCGGCAGCACCTCGAGCGGGACCACTCCGCGCCTTCGCCCGACGACGAAGCATTCGAGCGCGACGACAGCGTGACCCTGGCCCGGGCTCACGATGCCCTGGAGGCTGCCAGGATTACGGTGGAGGAGGCCGGGGTGACGGTTCGTGTGCTGGGCGACGACCTGGAGGGCGAGGCCCGCGAGCTGGGCCGGACCCAGGCGCGCATGGCGCTGGAGGCGCGCGACGAGATCGCCTCGCCGCTGCTGATTCTCTCCGGTGGCGAAACCAGCGTCACCGTGATCGGAGATGGGCGGGGCGGGCGCAACGTGGAGTACCTGCTGGGGCTGTTCGAAGCGCTGCAAGGCGCTGAGGGAATTCACGCCCTGGCCATCGATACCGACGGCATCGATGGCTCCGAGGACAATGCCGGTGCGCTGTTCTCACCCGATGACTGGACCCGTGCCAAGGAGCAAGGCCTCGACCCCGCCGCTTACCTGTCACGCAACGACGCGTATACTTTCTTCCAGGCATTGGACCGGCTCATTGTCACCGGACCGACCCGTACCAATGTCAACGACTTCCGTGCCATCCTGGTCTTGCCGAGGACACCATGACGCTTCCGCCCCATGCTCCCATTCACGACCCCATCCGCCGCACCAAGATCGTCGCCACCCTGGGCCCGGCCAGCGATCGCGAGGGCGTGCTGGAGGCGATGATCCGCACCGGCGTCGACGTGGTGCGCCTCAACTTCTCCCACGGCAGCGCCGCCGACCACCGCCGCCGGCTAGTCGCCGTGCGCCAGATCGCCGACCGCCTGGGCAAGAGCGTCGCCGCGCTGGGCGACCTGCAGGGGCCCAAGATCCGCATCGCCCGCTTTCGCGACGGCGCGGTGGTGCTCCAGGAGGGCCAGCCCTTCGTCCTCGACATGGCCATGGACACCGAGGCCGGCGACGCCAGCCGCGTCGGCTGCGAGTACACCCAACTGGCCGACGACGTCACCGCCGGCGACCGCCTGCTGCTCGACGATGGCCGCCTGGTGCTCGACGTCACCCGGGTCGAGGGGGCGCAGGTCCACACCACCGTGGTCACCGGCGGCAAGCTCTCCAACAACAAGGGCATCAACAAGCAGGGCGGCGGGCTCTCGGCCCCGGCGCTCACCGACAAGGACAAGGCCGACCTGCAGACCGCCATCGAGATCGGCGTCGACTACCTGGCCGTC